>JAICXX010000140.1 GCA_025934485.1 Chitinophagaceae bacterium | reverse complement strand
TCGCTGCCACAAAGCTGGAGCTGAGCAGGGACGCTATCGGGCGGCTGGACGCGGCCAGCGCGTGGAAATAGATCGGGCGATCGCGCGTCAGGGAGCCCGCGGCCGTTATCTCGTCAGATAGAGATCGAAGGTGTCGCCGCGCAGACCGAGACGCATGGCTTCGAGCGCGATCACTTCTTGCGGGGCAATGTTCCCGAGATTGGCATTCGCGCCGACGAGCTTGAGAAAATAGAGCTGCTGGTCTTTTCTCGGGGCTTCCCAGAGGATCTTTTCGGCGGGGACCTTGGTGAGGATCTCCTGCACGAGCCCTTCGCGGACCTCACCGGAGTCCCGATAGAGGCCTACGGTACCCGTTTCCCGCGCTTCGGCGACGATATACGAAGCGCCGGCGTCGAGCTCGGTCTGCATCAATTTGATCCACTGATACGGTGGGGTGATGTGTTCGCGGTCCTTGTCCTTGGAGCCCACCTCGCTGAGCACAGTCCCGTATTTCGCCAACTTTTCTATATAACCGCATTTCTCCTCATGCGAGATGTCGATGGAGCCATCGGACATTTCTATCCAGGTGATATTGTATTCTTTCAGTAGACGGAGATAGTCGTCGAACTGGTTACGGACGATATACGCTTCCAGCAGGAGCCCGCCGAAATACACGGGGATGCCGGCGTCCTGCAGCAGTTGGATCTTTTCGTGTAACCCTGAGGACAGAAGCGGCGTGCCAAAGGCAAGTTTCACCAGATCTACATGCGGCCACGCACCACTCACCAGATTGTGGGCTTCGCCTACGCTAAGGCCCTTGTCCTGGATCATGGTCAGCCCATGTTTCCGGGGTTTGGCGGTCCGATCAGGAAGTTGAGAAAGATTGAAATTCATGCCCGCAAGTTAGGGATGCCGGATGAGATTGCCTAAAAGGGAGGGACCGCCCATGTTTGTGATATTTTCCGTATATTACATGGAAATCGTTTGCCATATGGCGCAGATGGATGCCAAACAGGCGGAAAAGATCTCCAAGGCTCTTTCCGATCCTACTCGCCTCAAAATACTGAGCGAGATCAAAAAAAAGCATGACTGGCTATACTGTGTAGACCTCTATGACAACATCAATCTGGCCCAACCTTCCATCTGTCACCATCTGAAACAGCTAACCGAAACCTCGATCATTTTACCGGAAAAAGAAGGCCGGAATATCAAGTATACGATGAATAACGAGGTCATCGATGAATACATCGGATTTTTGCAGGGACTGAAAAAATAGGAGCGCCGGTTGCGCGCAATGCGCTTCTCGGCAAACGGCAAGGCGCTTTTTTCGGCGAACGGCAGGATGTGCTCGGCGAACGGCAGAAAAAATCCATCGAAATTCTTCAATGTTTCGTATCTTTGTGTTATTGAAGGGCTAACGAGCCCTTTTATAGGAATAGATAGATCGAAAAAAATAAATGTTTAATCAAAAGAGTGTGTTATGAATCAGTTTTGTCTTAACTGCGAAGATACCTTCTCTTCGCCCCTCCTCAAGGAGAGAAATAAGAGCCTCGGGCGGAATTTTCTTTACACCATGCTGGCGTTTGCCACATTGTGCGTCGTTTCTTATTTAATAGCGGGATAACCGCCGGCGTGTGGCGCCTTATTTAATCGCCGGATCTCCCAATCCGTAGCATATTTTAATCATTTAGTAATCTGCTGTGTCGGCATTAGGGCTAGTTTTGTCCTATGTCCGACACCAGAAGAGATTTTTTGAAAAAAGCCGCCCTGCTTAGCGGCGCAGCCAGTCTATCCCAGCTATTGCCCGAATCGATCCAGCGTGCGCTGGCGATCAACCCTGCCGAAGGCAGTACCTGGCGCGATGCCGAACACATCGTGATCCTCATGCAGGAGAACCGGAGTTTCGACCACGCGCTGGGCACGCTTCGTGGCGTTCGGGGCTACAACGATCCCCGGATCATCGAACTTCCCAACCGTAATCTCGTTTGGCTGCAAAGCAACACCGAAGGCCAGACCTATGCCCCCTTTCATTTAGATATTAAAAATACCAAAGCCACCTGGATGGACTCGCTCCCGCATTCCTGGGCCAACCAGACAAACGCGCGGAACGATGGCAAATACGATCAATGGCTGAATGTCAAACGCAACAGCATAGCCGAATATTCGCACATGCCCCTGACGATGGGTTTTCATACACGCGAAGACCTGCCGTTCTATTATGCATTAGCAGATGCCTTCACCGTATGCGATCAGAATTTCTGCAGCGCACTCACGGGCACGAATCCTAACCGGCTTCACTTCTGGACGGGGACCGTGCGGCCCGAACAAAATGAGAACTCCCGGGCACATGTATGGAACGACGATATGGACTATGGCACGCTCAACTGGAAGACCTTTCCGGAACGGCTGGAAGAGCATGGCATCTCGTGGAAATGTTACCAGAACGAGGTGGCGATCGATACCGGTCTTCGCGGTGAAGAGGATCCCTGGCTTTCGAATTTTCAGGATAATCCATTGGAGTTTTTTAATCAGTACAACATTCATCTCTATCCGCGGCATGTCGAAGAGTTGAAGAAGCAACAGTCCGCATTGCAGGAGGAGATCGACACGCTGCAAAAACAGATCGCCGCCTTACCCGCAGGCGATGCGCATATCGATCATCTCCGAAAGAACCTGCACGAGAAACAGGAAGAGCTGGACAAGCTGAAGACACAGCCGGCACTGGCCGCGGGCGGAAGCCTCGATGAACTGTCGGCTTTCGCGCAGAACCTTCACCGGAAGGCATTCGATACCAACACTGGCGACCCGGACCACCGGGTGCTGGAGGACCTGGTCTATGACGACAATGGCATCCAGCGGACAATGAAAGCGCCCAAAGGGGACGTGCTGCATTCGTTCCGGCAGGATGTACTGACAGGCAAACTGCCGATGGTCTCCTGGCTTTCCGCGCCGGAGAACTACAGTGATCATCCGAGTGCGCCATGGTATGGTGCCTGGTATGTGAGCGAGGCATTGGATATCCTGACGCAGAATCCCGAGGTCTGGAAGAAGACGATCTTCATCCTGGCTTATGATGAGAACGACGGGTATTTTGACCATGTGCCGCCCTTTACCGCGCCGAACCCTCACCGGACGGATACCGGCAAGGTGTCTCAAGGGATCGATACCCGGGTGGACTATATCACGGAAGCGCAGGAGAAAGAGCGGAATGGTTTTCCCGAGCCCTTCGACCGGGAGGGTTCGATCGGTCTGGGTTTCCGCGTGCCGCTGATGATCGCCTCCCCCTGGACGCGCGGCGGTTTTGTCAATTCGCAGGTCTTCGATCATACGTCGACGCTGCAGTTCCTCGAACTGTTCCTGCACGAAAAGACGGGCGCCGCCATCCGTGAGACGAATATATCCCCCTGGCGCCGACTGGTTTGCGGCGACCTCACCAGCGTCTTTCACACCTATCACGGTGAACCGGTCCGGCAGCCCGCCTTCGTGAACAAAGACGCCAATCTGGAAGACATCAACAAGGCAAAATATAAAAAGCTGCCCGACGATTTCAAGGCCCTGAGCCCGGAGGAGATCGCGGTCTTCAACAAGCGCCCGCAGGATTCACCCTATGTCACGCGGCAGGAGCCGGGGACCCGGCCTTCCTGTGCGTTACCGTATTGCAAGCATGTCCATGGGACTTTAAGCGCGGATAAAAAGGGGTTCGAGCTGCGCATGGCGAGTGACGACAAGGTGTTTGGCGCCGTGACGGCGGGGGCTCCCTTCAATGTCTATGCGCCGGGTAACTATGCGGTCGCGGGCAGGCCGGGGCAGATGGAACCGCTGAGAACCTGGGCCTATGGCGTGAAGGCGGGGGATACGATCAGCGATGTGTGGCCGCTGGCGGAATTCGGGGATGGCGGTTATCATCTTCGGGTTTACGGACCCAACGGGTTCTACCGCGAGTTTGCCGGCGACGCGAACGATCCGGCACTCGGCGTCGAGCTCTATTATGAGACCACCGGTTCGCGGCTCACGGGCGATGCGGGGCTGCGGCTCAAGAATAACGGCGCCGCCTGTTCGGTAGCGCTCACCGATCATTCGTATGGCGCCGTCTATCCACCGAGGCATATGGGGACGGGCGAGACGGCGACGATCCTGCTTCCGCTCGGGAAGAGTCATGGGTGGTATGATGTCAGCGTGCAGGTCGGAAGTTTCCGCCAGCGGTTTGCCGGCAGGGTAGAGACGGGGAAGGACAGCATCAGCGATCCCGCGATGGCCTAACGGACGCCTGGCGCAGCGGACACCCACTGTATCGAAATAGGACAGTATTGTGTCGAACGGTATAGGTTAAGTTGCTGCAATGTAATAGTTTAGTGATCTGGCATCGGTTTTACAGTTCGGAAGCTAACTAACATGAGGCAACTATGATCTTCAATTATTTCAAGATAGCCTGGCGCAATATGATGAAGAGCAAGGCTTTTTCCTTTATCAATATCTTCGGCCTGGCGGCGGGGCTGGCCTGCTGCATGCTCATCAGCGTTTATCTCCTCTACGAAGTAAGTTACGACAGCTACCAAAGGGACGTGAAGAACATGTACCAGATGGCCACGGTCTTCGACGTACAGGGCAAGACCTTTAAGCTGGCGGCCACACCAGCGCCGATGGCCAAGCAGGTAGCGCGGGATTTTCCGAACGTCCGGGAAGCGACAAGAGTACTGCCGCTTTCGATCTTCGAAGACAAGGACCTGCTGCAAAATTTTATTCCTGGAGCGGCGCCGGTATCGCTGTACGAAGACAAAGGATTTCTTGCCGACAGCAATTTCTTTGATTTCTTTAGCTATCCGTTTATAGAAGGTGATCCGAAAACGGCATTGACGCGGCCGACAACCATTGTGCTTTCCGAGGACCTGGCGCATAAACTGTTCGGAAATGGCGTGGCGTTGGGAAGGGTGGTGCATGTGACCAGCAACAACAATGGCGCTCATGATTTCGCGGTTACCGGCGTTTTTCGCCCGGTGAACGCGCCCAGCCATCTCGAAGCCAATTTCTTTTTGTCGATGACCGGCGGCGATATGGAACAGCAGATGAAGCAATCGGAGAATGATTTTGTGACGAACAACATGTTTGTCACTTATCTGAAGCTGCGGCCGGGCACCGATCCGGCCACGGTGGAGGCGAAATTCCCGGCGTTCCTCGATAAATATGCCGGCAAGGGGATGGCTGCCATGGGTATGCATAAGACACAGCTTTTGGTTCCTGTGCGGGACATCCACCTGCGGAGCGATCTGCCGGACAATATCACACCGCCGACCAGCAAGACCTCCTTGTATATCCTGGCCTCGATCGCCATTTTCACGCTGCTTATAGCCTGTATCAATTTTATGAACCTCGCCACGGCGAGGAGCGCCAAGCGGTCTTCGGAGGTAGGTATGCGTAAGGTGATGGGGGCGTTAAGGGGCGCACTGATCGGTCAGTTCCTGGGCGAATCGGTGCTCATGAGCCTCCTGGCATTCGGGCTGGCCTGGCTCCTGGCGGCTTTGTTGCTGCCCGCGTTCGGCGATCTCACGGGGTTGCGGCTGAGTCTTGCGCTGCCGGCGCATTTGCCGTTGCTCATCGCATTCCTGGGACTGGCGGTTGTTGCGGGCCTCATCGCCGGGGTCTATCCGGCCTTTTATCTCAGTTCGTTCCAGCCGGTGAAGGTACTCAAGGGAAAGTTTACCAATAGCCTGAGTGCAATATGGCTGCGCAAAGGGCTTGTCATTTTTCAGTTTATGATCTCGGTGATCCTGATCGTTTCGACTGTCGTGATCAACGACCAGATGCAGTTCATGCAGAACCAGGACCTGGGTTTTGATAAGGCATCGCAGATCGTAGTGCCCATGCGCGGGTCGGTGGCCAAGGCGCGGGCGCAGGCCCTTGAAAATGAGTTCATGCGCGATGGACGGGTGATCGGGGTGGGTATGACGGTATATTACCCCGGTCTGTACAACGCCAGCGACTACCTCCTATATCGTGACGGCGACAATCCGCAGACCGCGCAGCGGACGCGAATGGATTATGTCGACTATAATTATATGTCGACCATCGGGATCAAAGCGGTGGCAGGAAGGCTTTTTTCCAGAGATTTTCCGGGCGATACGCTGAACCGGATCGTACTCAATGAGTCGGCCGTCAAGGCCATGGGCTTTGCCAGTCCCCAGCAGGCGATCGGTCGTAAGGTCGACGGCGATTTCCGGAGCAACCACACGGAATACGAGGTGGTAGGGGTCGTGCGCGATTTTCATTTCGAAGGCCTTCGATTGCCCATCACGCCTTATGGCTTGATATTGGCTCCGGGTTTCGGGAATTATCTCGTCGTGCATACCCGGCCCGGTTCGCCAGCCTCATTGTTGACGGCATTGGAGACGGCGTGGCATAAGATCGATCCCAACGAGCCGTTCGAATATTCCTTCCTGGATCAGGATTTCCAGAAAAATTATATAGCCGAACAGCGGCTGTCGGCGCTGATCCGGTATTTCACGGTGATGGCTATCCTTATATCGTGTCTGGGATTGTTCGGGCTGGCTTCGTTCAGCGCCGAACAGCGCATCCGCGAGATCGGTATCCGGAAGGTTTTGGGCGCCAGCGTGGGCGGGATCGTCATGATGCTCTCCAAAGACTTCCTCATTTTGGTCTCCTGGGGCATGATAGCCGCCTGTCCGGTGGCCTGGATCATCATGCACAAATGGCTGGAAGGTTTTGCCTATAGGACGTCGATCTCCTGGACGGTGTTTGCCATTACCTTTTTCTGCACGCTCGCGATCACGCTGACGACGATCAGTTTTCAGGCGGTGCGTGCCGCTGTAGCGAATCCGGTGAAGAGTCTCAAGACGGAGTAGCCTCCTTCGGCGGCTTTGGATTGCAGACTATTTCGTATGTTTGGGGATGAATACATACGATCGTTCGTCATCGGCCGGTGCACGTTTCAGGGAGGCCATGCGGAAAGAAAACCCACTTCAAATTGTCGGAACGATCAATGCCAATCATGCGCTGCTGGCTCGGCAGGCCGGATTCAATGCGATCTACCTTTCGGGGGGTGGTGTAGCCGCCGGCTCCTTGGGCATCCCCGACCTTGGGATCACCACGTTGGAGGATGTCCTGATCGATATCCAGCGAATTACGAATGTATGTGAGCTGCCGCTGCTGGTGGATGTGGATACGGGTTTTGGCCCCAGTGCTTTTAACATCGCCCGGACCGTCAAGTCGCTGATCAGGGCGGGCGCGGCCGCCTTGCACATCGAGGACCAGGTGGGCGCCAAACGCTGCGGCCATCGTCCCGGGAAAGAGATCGTGAGCAAAGAAGAGATGGTGGACAGGCTAAAGGCCGCGGCCGATGCGCGGACGGACGAACAATTCGTGATCGGGGCCAGAACAGATGCCTTTGCCAACGAAGGTTTGGAAAAAACCCTGGACCGGGCTGCGGCTTATGCGGCTGCCGGGGCCGATTTTATCTTTGCCGAGGCCGTTCCGGAGCTTTCGGTCTATCAAAAATTTGTAGACGCCGCGGGAATCCCCGTACTTGCGAATATCACCGAATTCGGCATGATCAAAATGTATACCCTGGATGAACTGAAGGCTGCGGGCGTAGGGCTGGTGCTCTATCCGCTTAGCGCCTTCAGGGCTGCCAATAAGGCTGCGCTGAACGTGTATACGCATATCCGTACCGACGGCACACAAAAGAATGTGCTGGATACCATGCAAACCCGGGAAGAGCTTTATCAGAGTATCGGCTATTACGATTACGAAAAAAAATTGGATAACCTATTCAAACAAAAAAAAGATGTCCAGTAACGAAGGAGTATTCAAGCCAAAGAAGTCCGTGGCTCTTTCCGGTGTCGCCGCCGGCAATACGGCGTTGTGCAGCGTTGGGAAAAGCGGAAATGACCTCCACTATCGTGGATACGATATTCTGGATCTGGCGGAGAAGGCGGAATTCGAAGAGACGGCTTATCTGTTGATCTATGGGGAGCTGCCCATGGCTTCGCAACTGAAGGCCTATAAGGCGAAGTTGAAGTCTTTGCGCGGGCTGCCGCAAGTGCTGAAAAACGTATTGCAGGATATCCCCGCCACCGCGCATCCGATGGATGTCCTGCGGACTGCGGCGTCCGTGCTGGGTACGGTGCAGCCCGAGAAGGATGATCACAATATCGCCGGGGCGCGCGACATCGCGGATAAGATGCTGGCTTGTTTTGGCTCGGCGTTGTTGTACTGGTATCACTATACGCATAATGGACGGGAGATCGGGGTGGAGACCGATGACGAGACCATCGGGGGACATTTCTTGCATTTGCTGCATGGGGTGAAGCCTTCGGCTTCCTGGGTGCAGGCGATGCAGGTCTCGCTGAACTTGTATGCCGAACACGAATTCAATGCCTCCACCTTTACTTCGCGCGTGATCGCGGGGACGGGTTCGGATATCTATTCGGCCGTCACCGGGGCAATAGGAGCGCTACGCGGGCCGAAACATGGCGGCGCCAACGAAGTGGCCTTCGATATCCAAAGCCGGTACGGCTCGCCCGATGCAGCGGAAACCGATATCCGGGCACGGCTGGCCAATAAAGAAGTGATCATCGGATTTGGACATCCCGTGTATACGATCTCGGATCCGCGTAATGTGGTGATAAAGAAGGTGGCTAAGACGCTTTCTGAAGAGGCCGGCGATATGCAGCTGTATAACATCGCGGAGCGGCTGGAAACTGTGCTATGGAATGAGAAGAAGATGTTTCCGAACCTGGATTGGTTCTCCGCCGTTTCATATCACCTGATGGGCGTACCGACACTGCTATTCACGCCGCTTTTTGTTATTTCGCGGGTGACCGGCTGGAGCGCGCATATCATCGAACAAAGGCAGGACGGGAAGATCATCCGGCCGAGCGCCAATTATATCGGACCGGAGAACAGGGATTTCGTCACTATAGATAAAAGAAAATAATGTCATCACACGTTTCGAATGAACGGCCGCAACCGGACAAGGTATTGGCAGATATTGCAGATTATGTACTGAACTATAAGATTAAAAACGACCTGGCGTGGAAGACGGCGCACCACTGCTTGTTAGATACCCTGGGCTGCGGGCTGGAGGCGTTGACGTATCCCGCCTGCACGAAGTTGCTGGGGCCGATCGTCAAAGGGACTATTGTTCCCAACGGCGCCCGGGTGCCGGGAACCCAATTCTGTCTGGATCCCATCCAGGCGGCTTTTAACATCGGCGCGATCATCCGCTGGCTGGATTTCAACGATACCTGGCTGGCTGCCGAGTGGGGACATCCCAGTGATAATCTGGGGGGCATACTCGCTACAGCGGACTGGCTCTCTCGCACTGCTGTCGCTGCGGGCAAGCCGCCGCTGATGATGAAAGATGTCTTAGAGGGCATGATCATGGCGCACGAGATCCAGGGGGTGCTGGCGTTGGAGAATTCGTTCAATAAGGTCGGGCTCGATCACGTGATCCTCGTGAAGGTCGCATCGACTGCCGTGGTGGGGAAGCTGCTGGGGCTTTCGCGGGAGGAGTTGATCAATGCTATTTCGTTGGCCTTTGTAGATGGGCAATCGCTGCGTACTTATCGGCATGCGCCCAATACCGGCAGCCGCAAGTCCTGGGCGGCGGGGGATGCCACCTCGCGTGCTGTCCGGCTCGCGCTGATCGCTCAAACGGGCGAGATGGGCTATCCTTCGGTCCTGACGGCTAAGACCTGGGGTTTCTATGATGTCTCGTTCAAAGGCAATGCCTTTAAATTCCAACGGGAATATGGTTCCTACGTCATGGAGAATGTGCTCTTCAAGATCTCTTTCCCCGCCGAGTTCCACTCGCAGACGGCTGTGGAGGCCGCTATGACGTTACATGGCCGGCTCTCCGCTGCAGGCAAGACGGCTGAAGACATTCGGAAGATCACCATCCGTACGCATGAGGCGGCAATCCGCATCATCGATAAAAAGGGGCCCTTGAACAATCCGGCCGACCGCGACCATTGTATCCAATACATGATCGCCGTGCCGCTGATCTTTGGCCGGCTCACGGCTGCCGACTACGAGGACAAGGTGGCCGCCGATCCGCGCATCGACATCCTGCGCGAAAAAATGACCTGCGTGGAGGACCCCCAATTTACTAAAGATTACCATGATCCCGAAAAACGGTCGATCGCCAATGCATTGACAGTCGAGCTCGCCGATGGTACCGTGTTACCGGAGGTCGTTGTCGAATATCCCATCGGGCATAAACGCCGCCGCGAGGAAGGCATTCCCGAGCTGATCAGGAAATACAAGATCAACCTGGCACGCATTTTCCCCGAAAAACAGCAACGGGTAGTCGCTGAAGGGTCACTCGACTACGAGCGGCTGGTGAAGACGCCGGTGCACGAGTTTGTGGATCGGATGGTGATCTAAGCTATTCCGAACGCAGCGCCTTCACAGGGTTCGAGAGCGCGGCACTGATCGCATGATAGCTCACCGTCGCCATGGCGATGAGGAGTGCGGTCATCCCCGCCAGCACGAAAACCCACCAGCTGATGGCAACGCGGTACGCGTAATCCTCCAGCCACCTGTGGAGTGCCAGCCAGGCCAGTGGCCAGGCGATCACGTTGGCGATCAACACCAGCCCTACAAAATGCCTGGTCAGTAGGATCACGACATCGTTTACCGAAGCGCCCAGGATCTTGCGGATGCCGATCTCCTTGGTCCGCTTCTCCGTAGAGAAGGAGGCCAATCCGAACAGCCCGAGACAGGAGATGAGGATCGCGAGGCCGGCCATGATCGCCACCAGCTGCGAGACCTGGGTGTCGGTTCGGTAGAGCTCCCTGAAATGATCGTCCAGGAACTCGTAGCTGAAAGGGTACTCCGGTAAAATCTTTTTCCAGCTGGACTCGAGGAACGCGACGGCCTGCCTGGCCTGCCTCCCATTGATCTTCACCGAAAGCATGCCGAAAGAACTTGCGCCCTGGTTGAGCAGGAACATCGGTTCGATCTTATAATGAAGCGAATTGAAATTGAAGTCCCTGGAAATGCCGACGATCCGGCCCAGGGTGTCGCCTCCGAAATGTTTGCCGATCAATGACGCTAAAGGCGCCTTCGGTTTGTCCTCCAGTAACTTTCTGGCCAGGGTCTCATTGACGATGAATTCGTTGTTGAACGCCGATCGGTCGCCCGAGAAATTGCGACCCGCTTCCAATGGGATCTTGTACACCCTTAGATAATCGGGGTCTACGAATATCCCGCTGGTGAATAGCACACGCATCGGGCCATCGCCCGGCCAAAACCCGAATCCCAGCGTTGCCAGCGGACCACCTAAATGATCCTGCGCCCCGGTAACGCCGGTGACCAGCGGGCTCCCGGATAATTCATCTTTCAGCAAGGCATATTTCCACGAGGTAATGCCATGCAGCGGTATGGTAACGATCTCGTCGCGGTCAAAGCCGGGGTCTTGCGTCATGATATAATTCACCTCTCGGAAAATAAGGACAGTAGCAATGATCAGAAAAATGGCGCTGGTGAATTGCGCTACCACCAGGATATTCCGGAAACTGCCTTTGTTCTTGCCGGTATCGCTGCCCCCTTTCAACACCATAACCGGCCGGAAAGAGGAGAGATAGATGGCCGGGTATAGACCCGATAAGATCCCCAACAGAACCGTTCCCAGGAACACTCCCGTCAGCACACCGGGATGTACGGAGAGCAGTGGGCTGAGATCCCGCCCGCTGAACTTATCGATATGGGGCAGTACCAGGCTCACCATTCCCAGCGCAACGACCAGCGCGATCATCGATAACAGCACCGACTCGACGAGGAACTGGATGCCCAGCTGGGAACGCAGGGCGCCGATGGTTTTACGGATGCCCACTTCTTTGGCTCTTTCGGCGCTCTGGGCAGTGGCCAGGTTCATGAAATTGATGCAGGCGATGAGCAGTACGAGGAGGCCGATGGCCATGAAAATATCGGTATAGCGCTTATCGAATTTCTCGAAATTGACATCGGCATCCTCGATATCTACGGAACCGGCATGGACGTCGGTTAATGACTGGAGGAACAGGTCATATTGGATGTCCTTGCTCCCGACCCCATGTTTTGTCAGGTAGGCGGGGAATTGCTTTTCCAGCGCCGCCACATCGGTATGGGGTGCGAGCAGCAGATAGGTGGCTACCGTACCCTCACCCCGGGTCATCCAGGAAGGTTTATAGACCGTGCTATAGGATTGCAGCGCCTCGAATTGAAATTGGGAGTTGGCAGGCACATCCTTCAGGATGCCCGTCACCGTATAAAGCAGGGTGTCTCCCCCGAAATGCGAAACAGTCTTGCCGATGGGGTCCGCAGTGCCGAATAATTGCCGCGCGGCAGATTGCGTCAGGACGATGCTGTTGGGCTTTTGCAGCGCGGTTTGCCGGTCTCCATCGATGAGCGGGAAGTCGAACATCCCGAGAAAGGACGTATCCACGAAAAAGGTGCGGGGATAGAACACTCTTTTCCCGCCATAGGTCAGCTCATACTGGCTATTTACGTCTACCCGGGTGTAGTCGAGGATCTCAGGGAATTGGTCTTTCAAACCAGGGCCCATCGAAAATGGGATGATGGCGGATTTCTGCGAGACGCCCGTGGCGGTAAATTTCGCCGTTTCGTCGAGCCGGTAGAGACTCTTGTGATGCATGCTGTCGAAACTCTTTTCATAGAATACGAACAGCAGGATCACGACGCAGGCGGCCATACCGGTGGCGAGCCCGAAGATATTCAGGAGGCTGAATGTCCGGTTCCTGTTGAGATTGCGGACGGCTGTCTTCAGGTAGAGCTTAAACATGAAATGGTGTTACCAGAACCTGTGCCGGCATCGTTTGTGGCTGACGTGCAGCTACTTGCGACTTTTCTATTATCGGGAGAGTGTATGCTTTCGATACAGGTATTGTACGGCTCCCGAGCGGCCCGCGATCTAGCGGTTGCTGTCCTTTTGCTGCTCCTGCTGTTGTTTTTCGGCTTCTTCCTCCTTCTTCTTCTTTTCGCGGTCCTTCTTTTTGAAGAAGCCGCGGAGCAGGAAGTTGTGTTGGGCGGCTTCCATATTCTCGTCGAGCTTTTTGCTGCCCGATTTGAGGTTCTTCACAGTCGAGCTGATGTTCTCCGAGAGAGTAGTGTCGCGGAGCAGCCTGCCGAGCGCGCCTTTACCGTTGTTGATGCGGTTGGAGATATCGGCGAGGTTGCTGGTGATGATCGCGGCGTTATCGGCGGAAGCTTTCAGGCTGCTCATGATGGCATCGGTCTCGATGGGTTTGAGCGAACTCAGGGAGTCGCCGTCCGCGACGATGGCGGTATTGGGATTGCCGGCAGTGATGGTGATGACCTTGTCGCCCATGAGGCCATCGGAAGTGATACTGGCCTTCGCGTCCTTTTTGATGAACCGCTGCACTTTCTTTTGGATGATCATGTCGACCTGCACGGTGGTGTCGGTGACCAGCCCGATGTCGTCGACGGTGCCGACGTCGATGCCACCTAAACGCACATTGCTACCGGGTTTGAGACCGCTCACCGAATTGAACTCGGCCTCGAGATGCAGCACCGATCCGAATCTGTTCTTTTCTTTACCGATATAGTAGATGGCGCCGACGGCGATCACCAGCGCGGTGATGGCGAAGAGGCCGAGTTTCCATTTGTAATTTTTTTCTTTTGGCATAGCAAGGCGTTTGACGCATTTAACATTAATAAAAGAACGACCGGATCCACTCGTCCGTCGAACGTTCGAGGTCCTGGTAGCTGCCTTCCGCATACACGATGCCGTCCTTCATTAAGATGATGCGGTCGGCCGTCATTTTCGCGCAAGGCATATCGTGTGTAATGGTGATCGAGGAGATATTGTATTTCTTTTTCGTCCGGCAGATCAGTTCGCTGATCTCGTGGGAGGTGCCGGTATCCAGTCCGGTAGTCGGCTCATCGTAGAGCATGATCTCGGGCCGGAGGATCAGCGTGCGGGCCAGACCGATGCGTTTGCTTTGTCCGCCCGAGAGCCCGGACGGCATCTGGTCGATCGAATCCTCGAGCCCGACGTCCTCGAGCATCTCCATGATGAGGGCCTCTTTCTGTTCCGCTGTCATCTTCTTCTTGTGCTGGCGCAGCGGGAACGCCAGGTTTTCGCGGACGGTCATGGAATCATACAGCGCCCCATTCTGGAAAAGGAAACCCGTGCGAACACGGAGCGCATTCATGGCGCTGTAATTGAGCTTCGAGATATCCTGGCCGAAGATCTCGATGGTGCCGCTGTCCGGCCATTCGAGACCGACGAGACATTTGATCAGGACGGATTTGCCGGTGCCCGATTTTCCGAGCACCACCACATTCTCCCCCCTGTTGACATGCAGATCGACGCCGCGCAGGACGTCGTGGTCTTTAAACGCTTTGCACAGCCCGCGGATCACGATCACGGGTTCTTCTTTGGGCGTGGGTTCGGGCTCCTTTGGCTGCACCTTGGTGTCGGAGGTTGGCTCCGGTGGAGGCGCCTGCCCGGTCATGACGGGCGATTCGGCGTCTTCGATCGCGGTTTCGGGAGTTTCGATATTTTCTTCTTTTTCGCTCATAGGTCTTACAATAGGTCAGTGATCTGCGCCGCCAGCATATCGATGATAAAAACAGCAAGCGACGAGGCGACGACGGCGCTATTGGCGGCGATGCCCACGCTCTCCGTCCCCCGGCGGGCGCGGAAGCCTTTATAGCAACCGATAATGCCCACGACATAGCCAAAGAAAAAGGTCTTGATGATGGCGGGGAAGATGTCGACGAAGGTGAGGTGCTGCATGGCGGCCTGAAAGAAATGTTGAACCGTCATGGTATCATGGATATTCATGGCCAGATACGCGCCTACAAAGGCGACCGCATCGGAGATCATGGTCAACAGCGGGATCATCAGGGTCGTGGCGATGGTCCGGGTCACCACGAGGTAGTGGAAGGGGTTGATGGCCGAGACCTCCATAGCGTCGATCTGTTCGGTAACGCGCATGGAACCCAGTTCCGCGCCCATCCGCGAACCTATTTTGCCGGCACAGATAATGGCGGTGATGACGGGGCCGATCTCGCGGACCACGGAGACCGAGACCATACCAGGGATCAGCGAGATGGCGCCAAAAGAGGCCATGGCCGGCCGGCTCTGGATCGTCAACACCGCACCCATGATGAAGGCGGTGAGGCCGATGAGAAAGGTAGATCTATAGCCTACGAGATAACATTGGTAGAAGATCTCGCGCCATTCGTAAGGCGGTTTCACGGCTTCCCTGAAAAACCGCAGCATAAAGGCAGTGAGGTCGCCTGCTTTGTATAAAGACTCTTTCCATTGGCTGCGTTTTTCACGGACCCGGAGACGTGTGCGCTGAAATCGGTTGAGGGCAGGCTGCATAGTCGTTATGTATACATGCCATAAGTTCAAACATCAATCCAAACGCGAAAAAGGCCGAAAAGCACCTTTGAAGGCCGTTTTACAAAAACTGGCACGCGGTAGATGGGGCAAAATTGTAGAAATAGTTCCACACTATCACCTTGCAAATCAAGGAGTTTAAGCCTTATTTTTGCCCTTACCTTATCCCGGCCTAACCTTTATCGCGTATGATACTGATTGTCGATGACAAGCCCGAAAACATCTTTTCGCTCAAGACCATTTTGGAGTTGCATTCTTTTCCCACGGACACCGCGCTAAGTGGTGAAGAGGCCCTAAAGAAAATACTCAAAAAATCTTACGCACTGATCATCCTGGATGTCCAGATGCCGGGCATGGACGGATTCG
>JAICXX010000039.1 GCA_025934485.1 Chitinophagaceae bacterium | reverse complement strand
GTGACCTTTTTCATGACATTCTTTTCGAACAGCACCCGGATCGCCTGGTGGGCCGCCTCGGGCGAGGTGCGTTCGCTGACGCCGATGAGCAGATGGTCTTTGCTGACGACCATCACGTCGCCGCCTTCGAGGGTGACCTTGCGGTCGTCGCCCTCACGTGGCAGCAGGAAATGGTGGTGGGTATCCGCCAGCTCGATGATCTTGTCCTGGTATTCCTCGAAGAGGGGATGGTTGAAGAAGATATATTTGGCGAGTAGCGCCTCGCGGGTGCGCGCTTTTTTGGCCGGCTTGTTCAGCAGGACATAGTTGTTGATAACGATGCCGATGTCGCGGGTAAAGATAAAGTTGGGGATCGGGGCGAACAGGAGGCGGTCGTCATCCGTGGCCCCGCTGATAAAGGTTTTAGCCAGCTGGACGGGGTCTAGCTCCTGCAGGTCCTGCTGGATCTCGTAGGAACAGGCTTCGATGGCGCATACCGAAGCCACCAGCTTCATTTTAATGGCATCGTCCGAGAGGATATCCGCCAGCAGCCATTGTAGCTCAACCACCTTTTCCGACCGGTAGAACCCGCTGTTACCGGGCTTATAGAAAGCCCTTCGGTTGCTGGCGTCGTCGACTTCGGCCAGCCGCCCCTTGATCCGGGCGGGGTCCAGGAAATAAAGGAGGATCTTGGTATAGAAGTCGTACTCCTTGCGGCGAATGGTATCCAGGTGGACGATGTCTTCGAACAGCCAGTCCTGCGCCTTGGACGGCACGACTTTCCCCAGGCCGCTGTCCGGGCTATGTACCAGGACGCGGCGCAAACGGCCTATTTCGGAGGAGACGGAAACCGGAATTTTGGCCTTATACGGATAATTTTTCGACATAGAAAATTTCGTTTTCGATGCTGCAATCCGGCAAATTAGGTAATTTACCCAAAAATTAGGGATGCAACTTATCACCGACGAGACCATCGACCTTATCAACGACCGGATCCAGCGCATGGACGAGAGCCAGATCGGCAAGGTCTGGGATTCGTTCGCCAAGGAGCAGCCTGCCCTGGTAGGCTATGTATTGGGCGAAAGCCGCGAGCTGAAGATGCCTGATGCGCGAGAGGATGTGGCGTATGTTCTGACGGTGATCCTGTTAACTTTCCGGGAGCTCAGCCCGGGCATCCCTTCGATCCACGAGGAAGAATTCGAACGGGCCTTCAACCTGGAGTTCGATGAGATGGAGGCGGTTTTCCAGGATGGCTTCGATGAAGCCGATGCCATGGCTGTTATCGAATCTTTCTGTCAGCCCGATCTGCTGCAATTCGCGGCTGCTACCATCTACAGCGAGGATGAGGAGGAAGAGGAGGCCAGCAACTTCACGGAAGAAGAAGCGGGGCTTTTTATCGTGATCTTCAAGACCGCGATTGCGTTGTTGCACAAGAAGGCGGGGAGTATTATCTAAGCGTTCCCGAAAATTTATTTCCCAAAAGTCTTGACTCTTACCTTAGGTCATACCCTAGCTTTGCATAAAATGCATTAAGCATGGGGGATGTCCGTTATTCCGTTAAACAATTGGCCCGTTTAGCCGGCGTGAGTGTGCGCACACTGCATGTCTATGATAGACTGGGACTGTTGACGCCATCGGTTCGCACCGACGCCGGTTACCGCTATTATGGCGAACCGGAACTGCTGCGGCTGCAACAGATCTTGTTCTATAAGGAACTGGATCTGCCGCTCAAGGCGATCGCGGAGATACTGGACGATCCCGGTTTCGATCTCGCCCGGGCGCTTACCGGCCATAAGACGGCCTTGATCGCGAGACGCCACCGGCTCGACCTCCTGCTGAATACGATCGACAATACCATTGATCATCTAAAAAACAAAACGATGTCGAATTTTGAAAAATTATACGAAGGTCTCGACGGGGCTGCGGCCCTGCGGCAGGAAGCCATTGACAATTGGGGTGAGGAGGCGATCGTTCGCTCCGAGAATGCATTGGTAGAAATGGGGCCGGCGCGTCTCGAACAGCTAAAGGCGGACCAAAAGGATATCGATCAGCGGCTGCGGGCCCTGGCCGGCGAAGACCCGGTGAGCGATGCGGTGCAGGCGCAGATCGCGCGGCATTATGAATTGATCCGCGGATTCTGGGGGATGAAGGCAGGAGAGCCTATGAAAGCGGCGGCTTATAAGGGGCTGGGTGACCTGTATGCTACCGATGAACGGTACACGGCGGTCGACGGGAAGCCCAATCCGCAATTTGCGGCTTTCATGCGGGCGGCGATGGCGCATTTTGCGGAAACGCGGTTGAGGTAAAAAAAACTACCAAGTGTTAGTTTGATAAACAACTTTTGCTATTTTTGAGCAAAAGGCCCATATGCACTTTCAATTTTCCGAAGAACATTTGATGATCCAAAAGGCGGCGCGGGACTTTGCGCGCCAGGAATGTCTGCCGGGGGTGATCGGACGGGATGAACACCAGAAATTTCCAAAGGAGCAGGTTTTGAAACTGGCCGAGCTGGGCTTTATGGGGATGATGGTCGACCCCGCCTACGGCGGTTCGGGGATGGACACGGTGAGCTATGTGCTGGCCATGGAAGAGATCAGCAAGATCGACGCCAGCGTCAGCGTGTGCATGAGCGTCAACAACAGCCTGGTCTGCTGGGGACTCGAGGCGTACGGCAACGAGGCGCAGAAACAGAAATACCTCACGCCGCTGGCGCAGGGGAAAAAGGATGGAGAATTGTATATCGGCGCATTTTTATTAAGCGAGCCGGAGGCGGGCAGTGATGCGACGTCGCAGCATACCAAGGCCGAAGACAAGGGCGACTACTATCTTCTCAATGGCACCAAGAACTGGATCACCAACGGTAATTCGGCTTCGGTGTACCTGGTGATCGCGCAGACAGACGTGAGCAAGGGCAGCCATGGCATCGATGTCTTTATCGTCGAGAAGAACAGCCCGGGTGTCGTGGTCGGTGCCAAAGAGAACAAACTGGGCATCCGCGGCAGTGACACGCATAGCATCTCGTTCAGCGATGTGAAAGTGCCGAAAGAGAATCGCATCGGCGAAGACGGGTTTGGATTCAAATTCGCCATGAAGGTGCTGGCCGGTGGGCGTATCGGCATCGCTTCGCAGGCGCTGGGCATCGCCAGCGGCGCTTATGAGCTGGCCCTGAAGTATTCCAAAGAACGCAAGGCGTTTGGAAAGACTCTTTCGGAACACCAGGCCATCCAGTTCAAACTGGCCGATATGGCCACGCGGATCGAAGCGGCCCGGCTGCTGTGCCTCCGCGCTGCCTGGGATAAGGACCAGCGCCAGGACTATGCTACGAGCTCATCCATGGCAAAGGTCTTTGCAAGCGAAACCGCCATGTGGACGACTACCGAGGCAGTACAGATACATGGCGGTTATGGTTATGTAAAGGAATATCACGTAGAAAGACTGATGCGCGACGCCAAGATCACCCAGATCTACGAGGGGACAAGCGAGGTACAGCGGATCGTGATCAGCCGTTCCCTTCTGAAGTAGCCTTGTGGCGTTCCCCGCTGAGATCCTTCCCGAAGGAATAGGTGAAGCTGAGCTTCAGGACCCGCGTCTCCGGTTTCGTGATCGCGTCCTGGTAGAATACGCCTTCCGAATACGTGTCTATATGGCTGCGATACGTGTTGAAAATGTCGGAAAGGCTGAGTACCAGCGTGCCCGATTTATGCGGCAGAAAATCGGTTTTGATCGCCGCATCCAAACCGCCGCTGGGCTGCACCTTACCCTGTGCGATGACGCTGCCCGCATTGTACTGGCCGGTGAGCTGCAGCGTATAGGTATCGAAAAGCTTCATGTTCGAGTTCAGCTTGGCGAACCAGCTGAAGCCGGAATTGGAAAGTCCGTTTGACAGGTTATCCGCGTTGATGTCGGTTTGGTACAAATTGAAGTTCGTGGTAGCGTCCCACCATTTGACGATGGGCACCCGGACGATGATCTCAGCTCCATAGGTATTGCTGTAATTGGCGTTCTCATATGTGCTCAGCAGCGTATCGCTGGACAACGGCTTGTTATAAGCCATCATGGGATCCAGCGTATTCTTGAAATACAGCGTAGTATTGATACCTATGCTGGAGAGCTGGGTGTTATAGGCCAATTCCGCGAGATTGGTGTTCTCGGGCCGGATATTGGGATTGCCCATCTGCGGGTTCTGCGGATTGGTGTAGTTCGTTCGCGGAGTGATCTGCCACCACTGGGGCCGGTTGACGCGGCGCGAAAAGTTTAGGTGCAGGTCGTTGTCGTCGTTGAATTTTTCGGTGAGGTAGACACTCGGGTAAAGTCCGTTCATGTCATAACCAAAGTTCTTGTTCTCGTCGAGCAGATGACCTTGATAGGTATACCGTTCGAAGCGAACCCCCGCCTGATAGCTGAACTTACCAAGCGTCTGGTTGAAGCTGGTATAAGCCGCATAGGTATTGTCGTTATAGCTGTAGTTGTAGCTGGCGTTCGTATCGACGATAAAGCCCTGGCTGGCGCCGTCCTGGAAATCGAGGTAACTGCGGCTGCCATGGATAATGCTTTTGACGCCGGCTTCGAGTTTGGCATTGCCATCCAGCAAGGGATCCGTATAGTCGGATTGCAGGGTCAGGTTGTGCGCGTTGCCAAAACCCGCGTATTGTTGAGGATAGGGGCTGCCTAGCTCTGAGCCGTCCTTGGCCAGGTACTGCATGTCGTAGTCCCCATGATTGCGACCATGATAGGTTTCGAGGGCCGCGCTGGCCGTGAGCTTCTCGCTGGCCTTGTCAAAGGTATGCGCGTAATCGAAGTTGGAATGCGTGAACGCGAAGTGGCCGGCGTCATACGAAGTGCGGGAACCGGTGGAGTCGAGCGTTGCGCCCCCCTTTTCGTAATAATCGGTGAGCTGGGTACCGCCGGTCGGATGGTAACCGAAACCGACGTTACCGGAAAGGCTAAACGTGTTGTATTTATCCGCATTGTAATCCACGCCGCCCCGGAAACTCTGGAACGGCCCGATCCTTACGTTGTAGCCATGTTGGATGAAGGTACTGTTGTCGGCGAGGTTATTGAGCGTAGTCGTCGTGTTGGAGACGGAACGATGCTCATGCTGCATCATGTTGAACGTGAAATTCCACTTGTGCTTGAAGACGTTGAGGTTGGCGAAGGCATATTCCTCGCCGAGGGTGCTGCCCACGCCAGTGACGGAGCCATTCAAACCGGGTTTGCGGTTACGTTTCAGGACAATGTTTATGATGCCATGATTGCCCTGCGCGTCATATTTCGCGGAAGGGTTGGGCATGACCTCGATGCTTTGTATCTGATCGGCAGGGATCTGATCCAGCGTGAGGGCCGTTTGCTTGCCATCGAGCAGGATGGTAGGCGAGCCGTTCCGCAGGGTGACGTTCCCCGAGGCGTCGACGCTCAGCGTGGGTACCTGCCGAAGCGCATCCTGTGCGGTACCTCCCTTGCTGGCGAGGCTCTGGTTGACGTCGAAGACCTTTTTGTCGACTTCCGTGCGGAATACCGGCCGGCGCGCAACGACCGCGACTTCCTGCATCTGCGTGGCAACGGGCGAAAGTTTGACGGTACCCGCGTTCTGCGGAGCGCCATTTACGACGCCGATCGTCCGGGTAAAGGTTTTATACCCTACTACGCTTATCTTCACGGTCACGAGTGCACTCGGCAGATTTTTAAGCGTAAAACTGCCGTCGGCCTGGCTGATGACCTCCGCGGCTACGGAAGAGTCCTTGCGCAGGACTTCAACGGTGGCGGCGTGGATCGGCTGTTTGGTGTCGCCATCGATGACTTTTCCGGTGAGGGTGGCCCCACCCGAATGTGGTTTTGTTTGCTGGGCTTCTGCTATGATCGGTAAGAAAAATAGCAGGATATACAGGTACTTTTTCACGGAAGCAAAAGTAACTCAAAATCGTTTTAGCAAATAGCCCGATATTAACCGTTCGTGTAGGTATCTTCGCGTTAAACCATTTTAACATGGCGGTAGACGCAGAAATATATAAAAAGATGTTAAAAGAACTGGGCGCAAACGTCCAGCTCCTGGCTGTTTCCAAGACCAAAACGGCGGCGGATATCCTGGCGCTGTATGCTCTGGGACAGCGGGATTTCGGCGAGAACTATGTGCAGGAACTCGTGGAAAAACAACAGCAGCTACCCGCCGATATCCGGTGGCATTTTATCGGGCATCTGCAATCCAACAAGGTCAGATCGATAGTACCTTTTGTCTACCTGATCCATGGAGTAGACAGCCTGCGGTTGTTAAAGGAGATCGATCGTCAGGCGGCGAAGACCGGCAGGGTCGTGGATGTGCTCCTGCAGGTACATATCGCGCGTGAAGAAACGAAATTCGGACTCGATGCCGCCGAGGTCGGGGAGGTGATGCAGGCGGCGCCGGCGATGGGCGCCGTACGTGTCCGCGGGCTCATGGGCATGGCTTCCAATACGGAAGATGCCGAAGCGGTCCGGGCCGAGTTCAGGGCGCTTAAAGATGTGCTTGACCACTGGTTCCCCGGGGACGGCATCCTTTCGATGGGTATGAGCGGCGATTACCGGATCGCCATCGAAGAGGGCAGCAATATGGTGCGGATCGGAAGCCTGCTGTTTGGCGCACGCGGGTAGCATTAGGCCGGATGACGACTTGGCTGACAGCGAGATATGCCGTAAATTCGCGACCTATGGCAGACGAGATCAAAAAAGAAGAGGAAAAGTCACTCAACTTCCTGGAAGAGATTGTGGAAGAAGACCTGGCAGCGGGCAGATACAAGAGTATCCTGACCCGGTTCCCGCCGGAACCAAATGGGTACTTGCATATTGGCCATTCCAAATCGATCGTGCTGAATTTTGGACTCGCCCGGAAATATGGAGGGAAGACGAATCTGCGTTTCGACGATACCAACCCCGTTACCGAAGACACGGAATACGTGGAGAGCATCAAGGCGGATATCCGCTGGCTTGGTTTCGAATGGGCTAACGAGTTCTATGCCTCCGACTATTTCGAGCAGCTGTATCTGTTTGCCGAAGAGCTGATCCGTAAGGGACTGGCTTATGTCGACGATAGCAGCGCCGAAGCCATCGCCAGGATGAAGGGGACGCCTACGGAACCGGGTACGGCCAGCCCGTTTCGGACAAGAGACGTAGAGACGAACCTGCAGCTGTTCCGGGACATGCGGGCGGGGAAATATAAGGATGGTGAGAAGGTTCTCCGGGCGAAGATCGATATGGCGTCATCGAACATGCATTTCAGGGATCCCCTGATGTACCGCATCAAGCACGCGCATCATCATCGGACCGGGGATGCCTGGTGTATCTACCCGATGTATGATTTTGCCCATGGACAAAGCGATTCCATCGAGAAGATCACGCATAGCATCTGTACGCTGGAGTTCGTTCCGCACCGGCCGTTGTACGACTGGTTCATCGAAAAGCTGGATATCTTCCCTTCGCATCAGTATGAATTTGCGCGGCTGAATCTTAATTACACGGTGCTGAGCAAGAGGAAGCTCCTGCAGCTGGTCAATGAAGGTCATGTGAGCGGCTGGGACGATCCCCGCATGCCGACCATCTCCGGACTCAGACGTCGTGGCTACACGCCCGAGAGCATTCGGTTATTTGCCGAGAAGATCGGCGTCGCCAAACGGGAGAATCTCATCGATGTTTCGTTGCTGGAGTTCTGCGTTCGTGAACATCTCAATAAGATCGCATCGCGCCGGATGGTGGTCTTCGATCCGTTGAAGATCGTGGTGTCTAATTATGAACAGCCAGAAGAATGGCTGTCGAGTGAAGATAACCCGGAAGACCCCGGGACCACGCACCGGCAGCTCCCCTTTAGCCGAGAATTGTACATCGAGCAGGACGATTTCATGGAGAATCCGCCGAAGAAATTCTTTCGGTTATCGCCGGGGCAGAAGGTGAGGTTGAAGAGCGCCTATATTATCCAGTGCGACGAAGTGGTCAAGGACGCCAGTGGGAAGATCACGGAGCTGCGCTGTTCTTATCTGCCGGAAAGCAAGAGCGGCGGTGCGCAGTCGAATATGAAGGTACAGGCGACGATCCACTGGGTGAGCATTCCGCATGCCATCACCGCGGAGGTGCGGCTATATGACCGTTTGTTCCGGGTGGAGGATCCCGCGAATGAAGCCGGCGATTTCAAAGAATACATCAACCCGGATTCGTTGCAGGTGCTACAGGCCGCGTACGCGGAGCCTGCCTTGAGGAATGCGAAGTTCGACGAACATTATCAATTTTTGCGGAAAGGATATTTCTATCTCGATAAGGATAGTTCTGAGGAGAAGATGGTCTTCAACCGGACGTCGACGCTCAGGGACACCTGGGCGAAAGAGCAAAGGAAAGACCGGCCAAATCCATAAAAGTAGGCCGGTCTTTCCCTTTTTTATCTATTACCGCCGCGTTGCGGCCGGTTAGCCTGTTCCCAATCCTGGTATTTCTTAAAGAGATCGGGCCCCAGAACCGCCTGGACACGAGCATTCTGCGCTTCCATAATCGGCTGCATCTTGGCCATCCGGTCTTCACGGCTCATACCCTGGTTGGCCGGGTCCATGAAGATATCGCGCCGTTTCTGCATGAACTCCATTGAGATGGCTTTAATAGAATCGGCCTGTACCTGGGTGAGGTTCAGATCGCTCTTCATTTTAGCCAACCTGGCTTCCTGCCGTTGGCGCATGGCTGCCGTATCCATACCCCTGCCGCCATAACCCTGGGCGAAGGTCGGGGAGACGAAGAAAAGTGCTATGGCGAAGGCAGCAAATGCAATAAGATTTTTCCTGTTCATGATACAATAGTTTAATAATGGATGGATCACCAAATTTGTGCTAAAAACCTGCGCGTCGATGGGCTTTTACGTAGACGGCAAGGGCTATTTTGGCCTGTCGGTAAACGGCGGCTTTTTTGGCGTGAATATTGATTTGTTACCTCCAATCATGAATCTGATAATCAGTGGATATGAATTTGGGCAGTGGTTACGTATCCTGCTATGGATATGCCTGCCGGGTACGGTGTTCCTGACCATACTGGCGACCTGGATCAACTACCGGCGGAACCGCGCAGCGATGCAGCTCCCGCTTTTGCAGCTGGAGGGGCTGGACGAGGGTGGGTTCTCTGTCGAACCGGAGGACGTCGCAAAAGTTCTTCCGCAGGACGAACGGGTAGATACGGAACGCAGTGTGAAGGCCGGGGAAGACGATTACAAAGAGAATCTGTACAAAGGCATCCTCTGGATGAAGGAGAAATATGAGCAGTATCGCGATCTGGCCGATGATCGGTATGCACAACTCAAAGACCAGCTGACGCGGATGGAGAAAAAATATGAGGAGCTGCTGACGCGGGTGCAGAGCGCCAATCCCGAATTGCTCGAGAGCGAAACGACGAAACAGGCTGCCGCGACCGGAAGTGTACGGATGGCGAAAGAGCCGGGGTTGGCGGCGACGGAGGAATTTTCACCCGAGCGCGGGCCGCTTGACTTCAGCGGCGGTACCGAGATCATCGTCGAGCGGGTCGAAGCCGGCGGCGACCGTATCCGCATCCAGGAGTTGGAGGAGCAGCTGGCGAGGACGCAACAGCGGTTCGATGAAGAGGTCGGCAGGCTAAGGCATCAGCTGGATGACGAGATCGCCCATGGACGCCGGCTACACGATGAGAAGAATGCCGGGATCGACGCGGGCCGGCTCCTGGAACAGCAGGTGCTGCATCTCGGCAGGCAGCTCGAAGAAAAACAGCGCCTGATCGCGGATCTTGAGGGGCAGCAGGCGACGGACCGGCAAAAGATAGAGGAGCTTGTCGCCAAGCTTCGCAATAACAGTACGCTCCTCATGAATATCTATCAGGAGCTCGACAAATCGCTACATCTCAGCGATGGCCAGCGGCGGGAATAGCGTCCCGATATGGGAAGGTCTCCATCTTAGAAAAGTTTGCAACTGGTTAATTAGCAATAGGTTGTAATTGGGCAGGCCGATTGTAGTCTTACCATTACAACCCTATATGCATGAAAGCCATTACCGTACTCTTGATCGCAGGTCTTTGGATCTCCACAGACGCCCGGGCGCAGACCGCGGCCGCCTGGAGCTTTTCCGGTGAATCGGTGAACCCGAGTACCGCGGGTACAGGTGTCACGGCCAGCAAGGTCACCCTGGGCAGCGATGTCACGGGCGGCGGCCAGTTCAGTGGCAGTGACTTTTTTGGACAGGACGGCTGGCCTGCTGCGACGACTATCGATCCCAACGCTTATATGCAATTTTCCGTGGGCCCCAACAGTGGCTACTATCTCGTACTGAATACGGTGGTGATGAGCCTCCGTCACAGCACCTTGGGTACGAGTGCCGGCTCGGGGCCTACCAGCTGGCTGTTGAGCTCGAGCCTCGACGGCTATTCGAGTGTGCTGGCGTCGGGTTCGCTGACGACCGGCTATCAAAATTTCACCGTTACGCTTCCGGCCGCATTCCAGGGGCTTATGAGCACGGTTACCTTTAGACTTTATGGCTATAACGAGATCATGACCGCCGGTGGTTCCAACCGTTTCGTCACGAACAGCATCTCTATAAAAGGCAGCGCCACTCCCGGAACGCTGGCAGCGCAGTCTATCGATCTCAAGGCCGTCGCCCAGGCACAGGCTGTCGATCTGCGGTGGCAGACGCAGGGATTTGCCGATGGAACGGGCTTTTTGTTGCAACGTTCTGCCGATGGCATGCAATTTACGACGCTGGAAACCGTCACGGGAAACAGTGCCGTTGATCATGCGGTGACACCGGGACAATGGTATTATCGCATAGAAGCACAGGAGGCTGACGGCAGCAGCTATTTCTCGCCGATGGTCACGGTGATGGTCAGTGGGTCTGCTACCGCGTCCGTTATCAAGGGTATTGCCGCGCAGGGTAGCTCGGTCCGCACGTTCCTGCATCTGCCCGATGCGGGCAGCTATCTGCTTACTATCCGGACCGTGGATGGTCAGCCGGTATATCACGTGGAGATGAATGGTCAGGCCGGCGATATCACTACGGATATTGCGCTGGGGACCCGTGCCCATGGCGTTTATGTGCTGACGCTTTCCGGCAATGACGCGAACAGCAGCCGCGAATTCTTCTATTAAGCAAGCCGCACCGGGCATCTAGCCGCGAGCCGCCGTCGCAGCGCGTCGCGCGGGCGGCGTTTTACAGCAATTTCTTCGCTTCGAAACTGAGGGCTTCGGATACCACATTTTGCAACGAGGCTTTAGGGTTCTGCACGAGCAGGTCCAGCAGGGCGCGGTTGAGATCGGCGCCGGTGGCTTCTTCCGGAAGGAACGAGGCGACCTGGTTCACGATCAGCTGGTTTTGTTCCTTATAGTCGCGGACCACGCCCCAGGCTTCGGTGCTGACATAGATCTGCTGGGTGATGTTGTGTTCGAACTCCTGGCGGATGCTTTGGATCAGGAGGCCTTGCATATCGCGGGCGCTGAGGCCGGGGGTGTTGACCCGGGCGATGAGGTGAGGCAGGGCGATCCGGTCGGTAAGCAGGATCAGGCGTTCATAGGCCTGGAGCTGCAACTGCCGCGTAGAGGGGCCACCCGCGGCGTCGGCCGGCGGCGCCGGCTGTGCGGCCTGTGCGGCTTCGAGCGCCTTTAGTTCCTTACGTTGTTTGAGCATTAAAAAAACCAGGGTTCCGGCAACCAGCACGCCGAAAACGATTGCAATGAGGAGATAGGTGGAGTCCATATTCGAAATTAACGCAAAAGACGCAAAAGCGTCTTGTCCGAAGGACAATCATTAGTGATAATCTTCGAATTAGTCTTCGCTTTGATGCAGGGTATCCACTTTGCGATAAGCTAAAAAGAACACCAGCGGAAAGATCAGCAACGCGAAGAGGGTAGCGCATATCAAACCGCCGATGACTACCCGCGCCAGCGGGCGGGAGCTTTCGGAGCCGATGCCGGTGGAGATCGCCGCAGGCAGCAGACCAATCGTTGCCATCAGGGCCGTCATCATCACCGGACGGATGAGTTCGTTGACCCCTAGTTTGATAGAGCTGTACAAGGGGCTTTCGCTATGCCGGATGCTCTCCAGATTGCGCTTGAAGGCGGTGATAAGCAGAACGCCTTCGAGGATACAGATGCCGAAGAGGGCGATGAAGCCGATGCCTGCGGAGATGCTGAAATTCGTACCGGTGATCAGCAGGGCGAGGATGCCGCCTACGACCGCCGTGGGGACGTTCAAAAAGACCAGTCCCGCGTCCTTGAGGTTGCCGAACATCGCGAAGAGCAGCAGGAAGATGAGCAGGAGACTCACCGGGACAACCTGCGCCAATCGTTTGGAGGCGCGTTGCTGGTTCTCGAAATCGCCCTGCCAGACCATGCTGTAGCCTTTTTTCAAATGGACGACCTGGTCGACCTTCCCCTGTGCCTCGGCGATGGTACTGCCCATGTCGCGGCCACGGATCGAGAATTTGACGGCGGAATAACGGCGGTTCTCATCGCGGAAAATCAGGCAGGGGCCGGTCTTTTGCGTGATGTTCGCAATCTCGTGGACAGGAACCTTGGAGCCGCTTTGTGTCGGGACCAGCAGGTTGCCGATATCCGCCTGGGTCGCGCGGAACTGTTCGGGGAAGCGAATGCGGATATCGAATTTCCGGATGCCTTCATAGAGCTGGGTCACGGCCTTACCGCCGATGGCCATCTCGATAACCGCGTTGGCGTCGGCGGTGCTCACGCCATAGAGCGCCATCTTGCTTTGGTCAAGATCGATGTCCAGCTCGGGCTGACCGATATTCTTGATGACGCCGAGGTCTTCGATGCCTTCTACCGTCTTGAGTTGCCTATACACAGCATTAGCCTGCGCTTCCATATAGTTCAGCGAATCGCCGTAGATCTTGACGCATATCGAGCCTTTGACGCCCGATACGGCTTCCTCGACGTTGTCCATGATGGGTTGGGAGAAATTGAGGTCGGCGCCGGGGATGATGGACAGGGCTTTGCTCATGGTATCGATGAGTTCTTCCTTGGTGATCCTCGGGTTCCACTCTTCCTGGGGGTACAGCAGGACGCCGAATTCGTTGTTATAAAAACCGGCGACGTCGGTGCCATCATCGGGACGGCCCGTTTGCGACATGATCCGCCGTACCTGTGGGAATTTCATCATGATGGCGCGCATTTGATCCGCTTTTGCCACGGAGGTATCCAGCGAAATGCTATAGGGCAGGGTGGCCCGTACCCAGATCGAGCCTTCATTGAGCTCCGGCAGGAATTCGGTCCCCAGGAAAGAAAAAGCGTACAGGCCGATGATGATCCCGACGCTCGTAACGGCCAGGGTCAGCCGTTTATGCTTGAAATTAAAGCGAAAGATGCGCATGGTGAACGCGGTTAGGAAATGCACCACCGGGTTGCGTTTTTCTTTCACATTCTTGCGCAGCAGCACGTTGACGAGCACGGGTACCAGGGTGAGGGTAAAGATCAGGGCTCCCAGCAAGGCGAAACCGAGGGTATAGGCGAGCGGGGAGAAGAGCTTGCCTTCCACCTTTTGGAACGAGAAGATCGGCAGCAGGGCCGTAATGATAATTATTTTCGTGAAGAAGATGGCCTTGGCCAGCTCGGCCCCCCGTTTCCGGATCATGCCGAGCTTGGACAAGTGGTTGAACCGTTCCATGCCCACTTCATGCGCTTTTTTATCCAGCAGCACGAATAGCCCTTCCACCATGACCACGGCGCCGTCGATGATGATGCCGAAGTCGATGGCGCCCAGCGACAGCAGATTGGCCGACATGTGCATCAGGTTGAGACAGATAAAGGCAAAGAGCAGGGAGAGCGGGATGATGATCGAGACGATAAGCGTCGTCCGCCAGTTGAACATGAACAGGGAGACAATAAGCGTCACCAGCAGGATGCCTTCTATCAGGTTGTGCAGGACGGTATGCGTAGCATATTTGATCAGGTCTTCGCGGTTGTAAAAGGGGACCAGCTTGGTATCCGAAGGCAGGATGTGGTCGTTGAGCCGTTCTACCGCCTCTTTAATTCCTTTGATAACGACGTCGGGATTCTCGCCCTTGCGCATGAGGACGATGCCTTCCACGGCATCCGGGTTGACACGGAGGCGGCGGTGACCATTAGAATCTATGGCGTCGGTGCGGGCTACTTCACCCAAGCGAGGCAGGTTGGAGACCTGGACATCGGCAACGTCTTTGACGAGCACGGGGATGCCGTTGTTGTTCTCGACGATGATATTCTTGATCTCGTTGATGTCGTTCAGGAGTCCGATGCCACGGACGACATAGGCCTGCGAGTTCTTATTGATGACGTCGCCGCCGATGTTGATATTGCTTTTGGAGACCGCGTTATAGACATCCAGCGGGGTGATGCCCAGGTTGTTCAGCACCTGGGGGTTCACCTGGATCTCATAGGTCTTGACCATCCCGCCGAAGCTCACGATGTCGGCTACACCGGGGACGGCCCGCAGCTCGCGGTCGACTACCCAATCCTGCAAGGTTTTGAGCTCGCGAGGGTCGCGGAAGCTGCTCTCGATGGTATAACGAAAGACCTCGCCGGTAGGACCGGTGGGCGGCTGGACATCGGGATCGACATTGTCGGGCAGATCGGCGTTGTGCAGGAGGTTATTGACCTGTTGCCGTGCATAGGTGTCCTGGACGTCGTCGTCGAAGATCAGGGTTACTACCGAAAGTCCAAAGATGGTCGTGGAGCGGAGACTGGTCTTCCGCTGGACGGGGTTCATCGCCAGCTCGATGGGAATGGTCACGAATTTCTCCACCTCTTCGGCGCTTCGGCCCGGCCATTGGGTGATAATCGTGATCTCCGTATTGGTGACGTCGGGAAATGCCTCGATGGGCATGTTCTTGAACGTAATGACGCCGTAAACGGCCAATAGGGCGGAAGCGAAAAATATAAAATACTTATTCTTGAGGGAAAATGCGAGAATCCCTTTGAAAACTTTATTCATCAGTCAAGAGCTTGCGGCAATGTAGCTATACGCTTGTGAACGATTGGTTAATCGGTGGTTAAAACTACAGATTTTATCAAACAACTCAATAATAAAACGAGTGGAAGCGGAAGCCTTGTACTTCGTTCCATTCGAGTGCGGGAGCCGGGGTCTTTATGGTCCTGTTGACCTTCAGGAGTGTGGCCGCCAGGGGGGAGAGGCCGTCGAGGCGGTAGAGATCGGTGTCGAATGAGAGATAGAACTGGCGGTAACGGCGAAAATAGGGGACGGTTTTTCCGTTGACTTCGGTGGGATTGGTCACGGCCCCTACCATGCCTTCCGCTCCATAGCCGGCGGCAAGGTTGAGCCATTGCGGGAAATGCGCGGAGGAGGGCAGGAAAGACGCTATGTTGAAGGAAAGCCAGTAGCTCTGACCGTTGTAGTCTTTGAGCATCCGCTGGGGGAGGTTGCCGCCCAGCTCCGCGGGATAATACTGGGGGAAGAGGGTCGCGTGATAGGAATATTTAAGACTGATACGCTGCCCGCCCCATAGCAATTGCTGGCCTTCATAAAGCGCGCAGCCGGCGAGGTTAGCGATCATGTCACCGGGCGAGAAGCCCCATTTCGTGGAATGCCCGTCCATGATCTCGATCATGCTCATAAAGGCCAGACCGGTGGCGGTGCCGATGAGGGATGCCGTACTGGCGCGAACCCCGCCCCAGCGAAGGACATCGCTTTGGATGGCGGCGATATTATAGGCGGTGGTGGCATGGCCGACTTTGTCGACATTCAGCCATTCGTTGTTGTCGTTAAAGTAGTGGAATTTGCTATGCGGAAATTTCTTATACCAGAGATAGTTGAGCCCGATGGTGACCACGGTGCCGATGGCCGATTCGACGATGATGGTTCCGGCGACGCGTCCAGCATTGTAATGATCGGCGGGTCGGAAAAACTCCTGGGCGGAGAGTCGGGACCGGGAACCGGTAAGCAGCAGACAGGTGAAGAACAAATGCGCGGTGCGCCTTTTCATGCCAGTAAAGATAAGTAAAAAACCCCCGTTTGCGCGGGGGATTGTATCAGTGCTGGTCAACCGGACCCTGGTGTTTGGTGTCTACTTTACGGTAGGCCCAGGCGAAGATCAGCGGGAACACGAGCAGCGAGAAGATCATCGCACAGAGGATACCGCCAATGACTACCCGCGCAAGGGGCCGCGAGCTCTCGGAGCCGATGCCATGCGAGATGGCCGCCGGGAAGAGGCCGATAGCCGCCATGAGCGCTGTCATCATCACCGGCCTGATCCGCGAATTGACCCCCAGCTTGATGGCCGTATACAGCGTATGGCTTTCGTTGTGCATGTGCTCCAGGTTATGTTTGAACACGGTGATCAGCAGCACGCCGTCCTGGATACAGATGCCGAAGAGGGCGATAAAGCCGATACCCGCCGAAATGCTGAAGTTGGTCCCCGTGAGATGCAGCGCGGCCACGCCGCCGACGATGGCGAAGGGGACGTTCAGGAAGACCAGGCCGGCGTCCTTGAGATTGCCGAACATCACGAACAGGAGGAGGAAGATGAGCAGGAGGCTAATGGGCACGACCTCTTCCAGTCGTTTTGTGGCGCGTTGCTGGTTCTCGAAGTCCCCCTGCCACACCATCGAATAACCTTTCCTGAGCGACACCACCTTGTCAACTTTATCCTGTGCTTCGGCGATGGTGCTGCCCATGTCGCGGCCGCGGACCGAGAATTTGAGCGCGGCATAGCGTTCGTTGTCGTCGCGAAAGATCAGGCAGGGACCTGTCTTGAAGGCGATAGAGGCGATCTCCTTGATGGGGACCTTGGAGCCGCTTTGCGTCGGCACCATAAGGTTGCCGATATCGTCTACGTTGGCACGGAATTCGGCCGGGAAACGGATGCGGATATCGAAGGTCTTGATGCCTTCGTAAAGGGTGGAGGCAGCTTTACCCCCGATAGCCATTTCGATCACCGCGTTGGCGTCGGCGGTCGCCACGCCATACAAGGCCATCTGTTGCTGGTTCAGATCGATGTCCAGCTCGGGCTGACCGAGGTTTTTGATGACACCGAGATCGCTGATCCCGCGCACATCTTTCAGGACATTATAGACATCGGTGACCTTGCCCTCCATATAGTCGAGCGAGTCACCATAGATTTTTACGCAGATCGAGCCTTTTACGCCGGAGACGGCTTCTTCGATATTATCGCTGATGGGCTGCGAGAAGTTGAGGTCGACACCCGGAAGGACGGCGCTGAGCTTTCGGTTCATTGTATCGATGAGCTTATCTTTCGTCCAGCCCGATTTCCATTCGTCCTGGGGATACAGGAGGACGTCGAATTCGTTGTTGTAGAAACCTGTGACGTCGGTCCCATCGTCGGGGCGACCGGTTTGCGAGGCGATCACCTTTACCTCGGGAAATGCCATGACCATCGTACGGACCTGGCGTGCGACGTCCACCGATTTGTCGAGGGAAGCGCTGTAAGGCAGCTGGGCGCGAAGCCAGATGGCGCCTTCGTCGAGCTCGGGCAGGAATTCCGTACCTAACAAGGTGAAGGCATAGAAACCGACGCCGATGATCAGGAAGGCGATGGTGATCGTGGTCTTCTTATGTTTCCAGTGGAACATGAACCCTTTGACCATCAACCCCGTGAGGAAGTGGACGATCGGGTTGTGTTTTTCGTGGACGTTCTTACGGAGCAGGGCGTTGATCAGCACCGGTACGAGGGTAAGGGTCGTGATAAGTGCCCCTAACAACGCAAAACCAAGAGTATAGGCCAGGGGAGAGAAGAGTTTTCCTTCTACTTTTTGGAACGCGAAGATGGGGATCAGGCCGGTGATGATGATGAGCTTGGCGAAGAAGATGGCTTTACCAAGCTGGCCGCCCTGCTTTTTGATCAGGCCCATCTTGGCCATTTTGTTGAACCGTTCCATGCCGACATCGCGGGCCTGTTGATCGAGGATCACGAACAGGCCTTCCACCATGACCACCGCGCCGTCGATGATGATCCCGAAGTCGACCGCGCCGAGCGATAGCAGGTTCGCGCTCATGCCCATGAGATGCAGACAGATAAAGGCGAAGAGCAGCGCCAGGGGGATGATGATCGACACGATGAGCGTGGTCCGCCAGTTGAACATGAACAGCGACACGAGCAGGGTAACCAGCAGGATGCCTTCCACGAGGTTATGGAGCACGGTATGCGTGGCATAGTGGATGAGGTCTTCCCGGTCGTAATACGGGACGATCCTGGTATCCTGCGGCAGCACGGAGGAGTTGAGCTTGTCGATCTTTTTCTTGACGGCCTGGACGACTTCAGTAGGGTTCTCGCCTTTTCGCATGATCACGATCGCTTCGACGACGTCATCCTGGTCCACCAGCTTTCGGTGACCGGCGGAATCAATTGGATCGGTGCGGCCGACGCGGCCCAGGCGGGGCAGATTGGAAACCTGGACGTCGGCGACGTCCTTGACGAGCACGGGGATGTCGTTGTTCGTGGTGACGATGATGTTCTTGATCTCGTTGATATCGTTGAGCAGGCCGATGCCACGGACGACATAGGCCTGGTTGTTACGGACGATGAAATCCCCACCGATATTGACATTGCTTTTGCCGACGGCGTTGAAGACGTCGAGCGGGGTGATACCCAGGTTGGTGAGTTTTCCGGGGTCTACGGCGATCTCATAGGTCTTGACACGGCCGCCGAAGCTCACGATATCGCCGACGCCGGGCACCGAACGGAGCTGGCGGTCGATGACCCAGTCCTGCATGGTCTTGAGTTCCCGGTCGTCGCGGATGCTGCTTTTGAGCGTATAGCGGAAGATCTCGCCGGTGGGGCCGGTAGGCGGCTGCACCTGGGGCTGAATATTTTCAGGAAGCGTGACACTCTGGAGGAGGGCATTCACCTGTGCACGGGCATCCTTGTCTACTACGCCGTCGTCGAAGATGAGCTTCACATAAGAGAGGCCGAAGATGCTCGTAGAGCGAAGGCTGATCTTTTGCTGCACGGGATTCATCGCGATCTCGATGGGGATCGTGACGAATTTTTCGATCTCTTCCGCGCTGCGTCCGGGCCATTGCGTAATGATGCTTATCTCGGTATTGGTCACATCGGGGAAGGCCTCGATGGGCATACTCCTGAAGGTGATGATACCGGTGATCAACAGGATCGCCGTACAGAAATAGATGAAGTACTTGTTCTTTAGGGAAAAGGCAATAAGATTCCTGAGCAATTTATTCATCGCCGAAATGGTTTACTGTTTTAAGCTCGCAGGTCGTTAGGAAGTAGTCCGCTAGCTATTCAGCGCATTATAGATCAGGATCGCCTGGGATGCAACGACTTTGTCGCCGACATTGACGCCTCCACCGATGAAGGTCGTGTTGCCTACCTGGCTAATGTATTTGATGGGTGTGATCTTCACATCGGATTTGTCGTGATAGACCAGCACATAATACTGGCTGTTGTCGAAGATCACGGCGGAGGACGGAACGCTTAGCGCCTGCCGGTTCTCCTGGTCGTTGACCGTGATGCTGGCATACATCTCCGGTTTCAGCGAGTAGTCGGGGTTGGGCAGCACCACGCGAACCTTCTCGACCTTGCTGGTGGGATCGAGGACGTTCATGATCTTGTCGACCCTGCCCTGGTAGACCCGGCCGGGATAGGCGAGGGTCGTGACATTCACCAACTGACCGAGGTGGATATAGCTGATGTTGGATTCGTAGACATTAGCCTGGATCCAGACATTTTTGAGATCGGAGATCGTGAACAGGCTGGTTTGGTTGTCCCCGCGGATGGTCATGTTGTTGGTGGCGCCCTTTTGAACGATGAACCCGCTGATGGGCGCTTTCACCACGAAATCGCCCTGGGTATTGCCGCCGTTGATCGAGAGCACGCGATGGACGCGATTTAGCTCCGCCTTGGCTTGTTGCAGGGCCACTTCGGCGCTCAGCGAATCGGTGAGCGACGCCAGACCGCTATGGTACATGTCGACGGTCTTAGCGAGATTCTTTTGCGCAATATTCAGATTGGTCTCGGCATTCAGCAGGTCGCTGCTGTATTGGGCCATTTCCTGGCTACGAACCACGGCGAGCTGCTGACCGGCCTGGACATAATCGCCTAAGTTGACCTTGATATCATTGATATTTCCGCTGACCAGCGAGAAAACGGGGACGACATTGTCGTCGTTCGTCCCTACTTTACCGGTAAGGGTGATCGCATTCACCAGCGGCGAGATGCCCACGGTGTCTATCTTTAACGACTGCATCACGGTATCGGGAATGGTGTATCCCTTTTCGGCTTCGGGCTTTTTTTCCTTGGTATCGCAGGACTGGACGAGCAGGGCGGCGCCGATGAAAAGAAGGGGTAGCAGTTGTTTGCCGGTATTAAAGAGCTTTTGCATATTGGTTAGTTGTAGAAATTCGTGCCTGTGTAATAGTTGATGTCTTCGAATGCACTGACGAGGTTGAACTGGATGGTATTGATCTGCAGCGTATTTTGTTTGTAGGAATCATAGAAATCCAGGAAGTCCAGGATGCTGATGTTGCGTTTCTGGTAGTTCAGCAGCACCTGTCCCATGAGCCGTTGAAAATCGCCGAAGAATTTCGGATCGATGGTGCGCATCAGCTTTTGCTCGTCGAAGGCTTTTTGCAGCGCGCGGGTGACGTTCTCGTCGACCGTTGCCTGGGTGCTTTTTTCCGTTGCCCGGGTGCTTTCGATGAGAATCTTTGCATTCTTGATATTACCCTGGTTGCGGTTGAAGAAAGGCAGGTCTATAGAAGCGCCGACTCCGTAGTAGTTGTACAGGAAACTGCCCGCTTCGTCGTAGCCAAGGCTCAATGAGAGGTCGGGAACGGCGAGTGCTTTCTGATAGTTGTATTGCAGCTGGTTGATCCGCGTATTCTGGCGGGCGATCTGGAGATCGGTGCGGTTGTGATAGGCCGAGTCGATCAGCGTAGTAAGCGGATATTTTGCGGGATCCAAAGCGATAAGGCTTACGGAGTCGACGTCCGGGTCGATGAAATGGGTCGGTTTCGTTTGCAGGATCAGCCGCAGCTCGCTTTCGGTATCGTTGATCTGGTTGATCAGGTCGTTGTATTCGCTGGTGAAGCTATAGAGCTGCGCCTTGATGCGGACGGCTTCTTTTTCCGAGATATAGCCTTTGCCGACCTGCTCGGAGAAGGCTTCCGAGATATGTTGGAGGGCCTTGATCTCGGCGTCGTATACGAGGGCCGATTTGCGGAGATAGTAGATCTGGAAGAAATCGGTGCGGAGGGTGTATTTCAGGGTCCGCATGAGATCGAAGAACTGGTATTGGGAAAGCGTGACATTGGCCTGCGCCAGCTTGATGCTTTTATTGCGTTTGCCGGCCAGCAGGATGAGCTGGGACAGGCCCATGGTGGTCTCATCATTGGCGCCTGTAGGGAACCACTCGTGGAGGGTCCCGGAATAAAGGGTATGCCCGATCTGGAAGTTCGGATTGGGCCATAATTTCGCCTGGATCACGAGCGCCTGGTTCGCGTCGACATTGTATCGCTGGGCCAAAAGCTGATAATTGCTGTCCAGGAATAGCTTCTCGGCAGCCGGCAATGTGAGGCGCAGCGTATCCATGACCGGTTGGGCAAAGGCGCAGACACTAGTGAAGCAAAAACCGAGAGCCAAGGGAAGCCACTTTTTTAGCATGGGTCTAGCGATTGAGTTTTAGAGTGTGCAAAACTATTCTATTCTGATGTTAATCAGCGGTTAAGTCTTGATTACGCTTAACGCCCGGACACCCTCATTTATTGGGGGTATTGAACCGGAAACCGACGCCGTGTATGGTCTCGAGATTAACGTGCGGATCGCTCTTGAAGTATTTGCGGAGCTTGGTGATGAACACGTCCATGCTCCGGCCCAGGAAGTAGTCGTCTTTGCCCCAAACGTTGAGCAATACCTCCTCCCGTTTCAAAATGCGGTTGGAGTGTTCGCAAAGGAATTTCAGGAGATCGGCTTCTTTTTGCGTGAGATTGAAGACTTCGGTGCCGATGGTGAGCTTCAGATCCGTGTAGGAGAAATTGAGCTGCCCTATAGTGAAGGTCACGGACTTTTCCGAATGCATCTTCCTGGTCCGGCGGAGGAACACTTCCATGCGCATGAGGAGCTCCTGGATACTGAAGGGTTTGGTGATATAGTCGTCGGCCCCGCTTTGGAAGCCTTTGATCTTGTCCTCTTCCATGGACCTGGCCGTGAGAAAGAGGATGGGGACCATATCGCTTTGCTGGCGGATCTTTCTGGCGACGGCAAACCCATCTTTATTGGGCATCATGACATCGAGCAGGCAGATCGCGAACTCGTTCTTGTCGAATTTGTCGATAGCGGACTGGCCGTCGGGGCACAGTACTACCTCGTAACCGGCGTCAATCAAATTATCCTTGATGACATATCCCAGGGAAAGGTCGTCTTCAGCCAATAACACTTTTACTTTTGACGCTTGTTGCATAGTCTTAGTTGAGAGGAATGAATAATCGGAATTCCGTTCCAATGCCCGGCAAACTGTTGACTTTGATCTTGCCTTTGTGGGCGTCGATGATCCGTTTGACAAAATTCAGGCCTAAACCGAATCCTTTGACGTCGTGGATATCGCCGGTGGGAACCCTGTAAAATTTTTTAAAGATATTCTTCAAATATTGTTTTTCGATGCCTACGCCGTTGTCCTTCACGGAGATGAAGAACTCGTCCTCGGAATGCCCGGTCTCGACCACGATGTGCGGTTCGGCAGAGTATTTCAGGGCATTCTCCAGCAGATTGACGACCGCCAGCTCGAGATGGGCCTTGTCCGCATGGACGCGGCCGCCGGTCCCGTTGAGGTCTTCTATCTTGAGCTCGACCTTGGCCTTTTTTTGCTCGATGAGGGGCTGGACCTTCCCGAGGGCCTGCTCGATGAGCTGGGTCGGGTCCACCTCTTCTTTGTTGATGGGCAGATCCTTGGTCTCGATGGAAGCCGTCCGCAGCAGCCGTTCTACCTGGCTCTGGAGATGCTCCGTTTGATTGCGGATGATGGTGGCGTAACGTTCCTGCCGGTCCGGCTGCTGGAGGATCGTACCCTGGGAAAGGACGTCGGCGGCGATCTTCATGACGGCCAGCGGGGTCTTGAACTCGTGGGTGAAGTTGTTGACGAAGTCCTTTTGGATCTCGGCCAGGAATTTCTGCCGGTAGAAGTAGAACAGGCTGGCAGCCAGGCCGATGAGGGCCAGAAAGAGGACGACGGTGCTGACGATCCAGAAGTCCATTTGTTCCAGCACGTATTCCTGGCGATGCGGGAAATAAAGGACGATATAGTCGAAGGGCTTGTTGTAGACCGGCAGATCCTGAGCAGATAGCTTATTGGTGGCGTAACGCGATGCGGGGGCGGGAAGATAATCCTGGTAGATGTATTTGTTGTCGGACACGCTGTAAGCCCCTAGTTTACAATCCGTGAGCACCCCGAAATCGGCGAATTCGTCCTGGATGTAGAACAACAGGGAATCTTTTGGCGGGATGGTATCGGCCTTGAAAGAGAAATAGTTATCGGCGGGGGCGTCGATGAGGTCCTTGACAATGACACCGGCCTGGTCGTTCATCTCCAGGTCTTCGAAGACGCCGCGGATGCTCTTTACAACATTGACATTGAACTGTCTTTGCTCAAAGGAATATACTTTTTTCAACCAGTAAAGCTGAACGGTGACCACGATAGCTGCTAGCAAGGTGGCTGAGAGGACGATCCATTTTAAGGTTGACGAGCGCATGAAATGCAAATTTGCTAAGCATTAATCTGACTACATAACGGAAATAGTTAAGTAGTGGTTAAGGAGTAGTAATAATATAAGGGTTTTTTCGTTTACTTCCTAAAACACCTAGTATGAAAAGATTTGTCCTGATTCTCAATTTGTTGCTTGCTTTTGCCGGACTTTCTTTCGCTCAGACGACACCTGCCAAGACCGCCAAAACCAAGCCTGCTACCACGAAAACCGCTACCAAGACCCCTGCCACTGTGGGTCCTACCAAGAAGGATGGCACGCCGGACATGCGGTATAAGGCTAATAAAGATGCCGCCAAGAACAAGCCGGCCGGCCCCACCAAAAAGGATGGTACGCCCGACATGCGGTACAAAGCCAACAAACAGGCTGCTGCCAAGCCAGCTACTGCTCCCGCACCCAAGAAAAACTGATCTTTTAATATAAAACAACCACATGAAGAAGGTCCTATTGGCTTCTGCCTTATTTATTGCTTTATGCAGTTTTGCGAGTGCTCAGGAACATCACCCCATGCATCATCCGGTACATCACCCGGTGCATCATTCGGTACATCATACCGTGCATCATCACCCGGTGCACCATCCTGTACATCACTCCGGGCATCATTAAAAATCAAACGGGCCGCCTGATCAACAGGCGGTTTTTTATTTTGATATTTCAGGAGCGGCACCAGGATCTCCGTGGTCAGCCGGTTAGCATAGGCATTCCAATGGCCGTCGCAGGTAAAATAAAGTACGAATTGGTGTGGATGGTATAATCAGGGCGATGGGTGACCGAAAGGAATCCGGCTGCGGGATGAGTAGTATTTTCAGCGCCAGCTTAATAGACGAAGGGTGTCCCGTTTGAGACACCCTTTTAATTTTTATTACGCTTTTTATTATGCTTTCGCCGTAGTCGTCTTCTTTTTTACCGGTGTCGCATCAGCGTCGCGGCCCAGGGGTTTGCCTTTGGCGAAATCCACCAGGAAGGGAGCTGCTACGAAGATCGAGGAATAGGTACCGGTGATCACCCCGATGAGCATCGCGAAGGCGAAGCCCTTGGTCACCTCACCACCTACGAGGAACAGGATCAGGAGCGTGAGGAATACCGTGAGCGAGGTCATGATGGTGCGGCTGAGGGTATCGTTGACGGCTTTGTTGATGATCTCGCCGTTGCTGGCGCCTTTCATCAGCCGGCTATCCTCGCGGATCCGGTCGAACACGATCACGGTGTCGTTCATCGAGAAACCGATGACCGTTAGCACTGCCGCGATAAAGTGCTGGTTGATCTCCAGCGGGAAGGGCACGATGGTGTGCAGCCAGGAGAACACCGCCAGCGTCACGAATACGTCGTGCAGCAGGGAGATGATGGTACCCAGCGAATACCGCCAGTCGCGGAACCGGATGAAGATATAGATGAAGATGATCAGGATGGCGAAGATCGTTGCCTTTACCGCGCCGGCCTTGAGATCGGCCGAGATGGTGGGCTCTACCTTGGTGCTGCCTTCCACGAAGCGTACGCGTGCGGTGGGTGAGGCGAACTGTTCGTAGGTGGTGCCAACGGGAAGGAACTGTTTGACCGCGCCATACACGGCAAACTGAACGGCCGAGTCGGCGTTAGGAGCGGTGCTATTGACCATGTAATCCGTGGTGATCTCGAGGTGTTCCTGATCGCCGTAGGTCTTGATCTCGGGTTCGGTGCCTGTGAGGGCCCTTTTCAGTGCCGATGCGACCTCGTCCTGCCTTACGACTTTGTGGAAGTTGATCACATAGCTGCGTCCGCCCTGGAATTCCACGCCTTTGCGGAAACCATGGAAGAAGGAGCCTACGCCGAGGATAAGCACGACGACGGAGATCATATAGGCTACTTTCCGGTATTCGATGAATTTGAACGACGCATGTTTGAAGATGCGGCGCGAAATGCCGGTGAAATATTGGAAGTGCCGGTTCTTATTGGTGTAGAAATCGGTGATCAAGCGCGAGACCAGGATACCGCAGAACAGGGACAGCAGGATACCGAGGATCTGCGTCGTGGCGAAGCCTTTCACCGGTCCGAGACCGAAATAGAACAGGATCAGCGCGGTGAGCATGGTCGTTACGTGGGCGTCGAGTACGGGTGGCAGTGAGCGTCTGTAACCGTCCTTGACGGCGATCTGGTAGCTCTTGCCGCGGGTGAGCTCTTCTTTGATACGTTCGAAGATGATAACGTTCGTGTCCACCGCCATACCTACCGTGAGTACGAGACCGGCGATACCGGGAGCGGTGAGGGTCGCATGGAGTGCGCTCAGCACGCCGACGGTGAACAGCAGGTTCAGGATCAGGGCGCAGTTAGCCACCCAGCCGCCCGTGTTGTAATACACGAGCATCAGGATGAAGATCACGAGGAAGGACAATCCGAAGGCCATCATGCCGCCGTTGACGGCTTCGCGGCCCAGGGTAGGACCTACGACCGTTTCCGCCTGGATCTTGGCCGGGGCGTCGAGCTTACCGGACTTGAGGATATTGGCCAGATCCTGTCCTTCGGTGATGCTTTGGTTGCCTTTGCTGCTGCCCATGGTGATGCGGGACTGGCCGCCCGTGATGGGTTCCTCGACGTTGGGCGCCGAATAGACGATATCATCGAGGACGATGGCGATGGGTTTGCCGACGTTCTTGGTGGTCATATCGGCCCAGGCCTTCGTGCCCTGCTTATTCATACTCATTTCCACGACGACCTCGCTGGTGATGGGGTCGAAGTCCTGGCTCGCCTGCTCGATCACCGAACCTTCGATCCGGGCCTTATCCGTGCCGGGGATGGTCTTGATGGCATAGAGCTCGAGGAAGGGGTAGGCTTTACCATCGTTGTCAAATTGCTGTTTTCCCCAGAGGAATTTGAGGTCCTGCGGGAACTTGTTACGAACCAGGGGGTTCGCCAGATAGGCGTTAACGGTAGCCGTGTCCTTCAGCATGCTCCGGGCGATAAAGCTCGGATAGACCGGCTGACCCGTCTTGGGGTCCTGCTGTCCTTCAGCAGGCACCATGACCTTGAAGAGCGGGTTGGCATTCGCGGTGTTCGCTGCCGTATCTTTTTTTGCTTTGGCGGTATCGTTCTTCGCGGTAGCGGAGCTGTCCGTTTTGGCAGAATCGGGTTTTACGCCGTTGAGGTAGTTCTGAAGGGCTTTGTCCGCGCTGATGAAGCTGTTCTGCAGATCGCCGAGATTGTAGACTTCCCAGAACTGCAGGTTGGCGCTGGATTGCAGGTACTTGCGGATACGTTCCGGGTCGCGGGCGCCGGCCAGTTCCACGGTGATGATGCCGCGGGCTTCGTCGAGATTGATATTGGGCTGGGCGACACCGAACTGGTTGATACGGTTATTGAGGACCTGGAAGGTCTGATGCATGGCGGCGCTGGCCTGGTCGTGCAGGTAAGCGATAACGGTAGCATCGGATGCGTCGTAGCCGATCTTGTTGCGGTTGATATTCGAGAACATCGGCGCGAGATGGCCGGTGGGGTTGACCTCTTTGTAGGCCGTCGCAAAGCGGTCGATGAAATTGCCACCGGTATTGCTTTGATCGGCACGGGCGATGGCCTGCAGCAGCATGGGGTCATGCTGATTATTTGCCAGGTTTTTGACAAGCCCGTCCAGCGCGACATTCATCGTCACACTCATCCCGCCTTGCAGATCGAGACCGAGCAGCAGCTCGCTTTCTTTTGCTTTTTGATACGTCGTCCCCCAGGGAGTGATCTTGGTTTCTTTTGTGCTATCCAACAATCGCGACCTACGCATGTTATACAATTCATCGAGGCTATCCTGGTAGAGGGCTTGTGCCTCTTTATCGCCGGGATATCTTTGGGCGGGGGATTGGGGATACAATCGCGTGACATAACTCTTCGCCTTCGCTTCCATCGCCGACTCATGCTTGTTCACGAACCAGGTAAAGGAAAGCTGGTAGACAGAGATAATGATCAATAAAGCAGCAAAAATACTTACCAGTGCTCTCATTGGAGGTTGACGTTTGTTTTTTTTGGAACGGCAAATATAGGTTTTTTCCCCACGCGATGGTTTTTTCCTAATTTCGCGGCTGTTTTGAAGCCGACGCGGCAATTTCCAGAGCGGCCCGAGGCCGCTGGGCCGACAGGCCAGACATCAAATTTCATAAATTATGCAATTATCCTCCATTCTTTCCCGCTTCAGCGAGCCGGAAACCCTCAAAATGGCCAAGCTGGGCCGTGAGCTGAGAGCCCAGGGCATCGACGTGATCGATCTTTCCCTGGGAGAACCCGATTTCGATACGCCTACCCACATCAAGGAGGCTGCCAAAAAGGCGATCGACGATAACTGGAGCCATTACACTCCGGTAGCCGGTTACCTGGATCTGCGTGAAGCCGTTTGTGTCAAGCTCAAGCGCGACAACAACCTGGATTACAAGCCCGAGAATATCGTTGTTTCCACCGGTGCCAAGCAGAGCCTGGCCAATGTCATTCTGGCGCTGGTCGACGATGGGGATGAAGTGATCATCCCTACGCCGTATTGGGTGACGTACTCTGAGCTGGTGAAGATCGCCCGTGGCAAAGTAGTAGAGGCCCACACCACGCTGGAAAGCGGCTTTAAGATCACGCCGGCCCAGCTGGAAAAGGCGATCACCCCCAAGACCAAGGCGTTCCTGTTCAGCTCCCCGTGTAACCCTTCCGGGGCCGTTTATACGCGACAGGAGCTGGAAGGTCTGGCGGAGGTCTTCCGCAAGCATCCGCAGGTGGCGATCCTCAGCGATGAGATCTATGAATACATCAATTATATCGGCAAGAACGAAAGCATTGCGCAGTTTGCCGATATAAAAGACCGGGTGATCGTGATCAACGGCCTGAGCAAGGGTTTTGCTATGACGGGCTGGCGGCTCGGTTTTACCGCGTCCAATGTGGAGATCGCCAAGGCCTGCGAGAAGCTGCAGGGCCAGTTCACCAGCGGGACGAACAGTATCGCCCAGAAATCGGCGGTGGTGGCCCTGACGGCCGATCTCTCGCCTTCGCATGAGATGGTGAAGGAGTTCGCCAGGCGTCGGGTACGGACCATGGAGCTGGTCAGGAGCATCCCCGGGCTGAAATGTTTCGAGCCGCAGGGAGCCTTCTATATCTTCCCGGATGTATCGGCTTACTATGGCAAATCGGATGGGACGACGACCATTAAGAATTCCGCCGACTTCTCCATGTACCTGCTGAATACGGCGCATGTGTCGTCCGTGATGGGAGATGCGTTCGGTGAGCCGGCCTGTGTGCGGTTCTCGTTTGCCAACAGCATGGCGAACATCGAGCGGGCCTGGGTCAGGATCAAAGATGCACTCGCGAAATTGAAATAAGGCACGAACCCGGCTCACGCCGGGTTTGCCATTTTAAGGAGGCGTTCGTGCAGTTCCAGCACCTGCGGGATCACGGCGGTTTGTTCGTCGTTGCGGATCACTGCGTCGCAGAGTCGCATCTTGATGTCTTCGTCGATCTGGTTGCGCATGCGGCGGAGGATGTCTTCGCGGGTGGTGTGATCGCGGCCCATAGCGCGGTGGATACGCAGGGAAGCGGGGGCATAGACGCCGATGATGAAGTCGAGATGGCCGGCGGCGCGCGTCTCGAAGATCAGTGCGGCTTCGCGGATGGCATAGGGATGGCGGCCGGCGAGGTTTTGCATCCATTTCTCGCCTTCCCGGATCGTTACCGGGTGGACAAGGCTGTTGAGCCGTTCCAGCGCTACGGGGTCGCCAAAGACCCGTTCCGCGAGGAATTTGCGGTTCAGGGTTGCACCGGAATAGGCGCCGTCACCGAACTGCCGGATGATGGCATTACGAAGACCGGCGTCTTCGTTCATCAGCCGTTTAGCTTCCAGATCGGCATAGGCGACCGGGATACCCAGCGTTTCGAAAACGGCGGCGATGGTAGATTTACCCGAACCGATGCCGCCTGTTAAGCCGACTTTTAGCATAGCTTGACGCCGCCGAAGGCGGCATTAAAAAAGCCCGGCGGAGCCGGGCTTCCTTGACAATTTATTTTTTATCTGCGGCGGCGGCCGTCGCTTTTTCAAGATTTTGCGTCCATTCCATGGAGATGGCGCTTTTTTCGATCTTGAGATAGCTGCCGGGACTGGTCTCGATCTCGATGGTGCCGTCGTCGTTGATCTTATTGACCTTGCCATGGATACCGGCGATCGTCACGATCCTGGAACCCTTTTGCATCTGCTCCTGGAATTGTTTGGCTAATTTGGCCTTTTTGGCCTGGGGGCGGATCATAAAGAGCCAGAACACGAGGATCATACCGCCCAGCAGGATCAGTTGCATCGTACCGGCGCCGCCGCCACTGGGAGCTGCCTGCAAGAAAACGAATAATAGCAAATGCGTCATTGTTTTGTATAGTTTGAATTGTGTTTATAAAGATGCATCGTACTTAAGAAGGTTTTTTGTCTACCTGCACGACAAACTGCAGGGAATAGTTCTGTACGCCTTTGGTATTGGCGTTCACGAATAAGGTCTTATGGTTGATCCCCGTGTGGTGCTCGCTGTTGAAGACGGCCTTGATCTCGCCTTCCTCGCCCGGCGCGATGGGTTTCTGGGGTTGTTCGGCGATGGTGCAGCCGCAACTGGGCCGGACCTGGCCGATGACCAGCGGGGTAGTGCCGATGTTGCGGAAACGATAGGCGACGTTGAGCTTTTCCCCTTCGAGGATAGTTCCATAGTTCCGGGACAGCGTGTCCAGCCATTCGATGGTGGTAAAATTCGCGGTATCCACCAAGGCAGCCTTGACATCGGCTCCGGCTGTTTTGACATCAGATCCCGCGCCATTGCCACAGGAGATCATCAGGATGGAAAAAAGCGAGAACAAACAGCCGGCCAAAAATGTGCGCATGGGTCAAATTTTTTGCAAACGTACTAATTCGTTCTGAAATCGACTTTATGCATCTTGTCTTCCCGGACCAGATCCTTGTGGATATTGTCCAGGATGCCATTGACGAACTGTCCGCTTTGCGGGGTGCTATAGTCCTTGGCCAGATCGATGTATTCATTGATCGTGACCTTGGGCGGGATGGTCTCGAAATAGAGGAATTCCACGACGCCCATCTGCATGAGGATCATGTCGAGCGTGGCGATCCGTTCGGCGTCCCAGTTCTTTAGCCGCGGCCGGATCAGGTCCATGACCACGTCTTTTTTCTCGAGCACGGTGAGTAAGAGCAACCGGGCGAAATCCGCCTTGTCCTTGCTGATGATCTCCTGAAAGGGGACGGAACCGGGTTTGGCGAGATAGCTCATGACGATCTGGCTGATCATCTCCCCATCGTCATCCCAATTTGAAAAGAGCTCTTCGACATGGGCCAGAAAGGTTTCGTTGGGAAGCAGGACGGACGCAAAGACGAAGTCCAGCATCTCGCGTTCCGACTTTTTTTCCCGGCCCTGTTCTTTAATATATTGCTGATACTCCGGAGTGGCAACGAGCTCGTGATACAATTTACGGATCAGATCCTTGTTGTCCTGCAGATGGGGTTTATCCGTTTCCAGCGCTTTTTGCAGCGACGCATCCTCGAGCATCCTCCAGAGGGTTTCGTTCCCGGCCAGCTTGATATTGACATTCAGGTCCTCTTCGCTGGGCAGGTGCTTGGAGGCCCGGAGACGGGCGTCGGTTTCCGCATAACGCGCGACTTCGATGATAACATAAAGGAGATAAGACAACAATTGCCGGGACTGGTCAAAATGTTTTTGCAGGATGCGGGAGGCGTCTCCCGATTTTACGGCCTGTTCCTGCGCTTCCAGCGTATAAAGGGTCTGCATGACCTTTACCCGGATATTTCTTCTGCTGATCATTTAGTACAAGAGCTTGCTTTTGGGCCTGCAAAGATAGGTATTTACGGCGAAATACCGGGGCGCCTGACAAAGAAGCGGTGGGATTACTGAAAAAGTGGCATTTATACTTGTTTGGTACAAAATTCGTGTAGCTTTGCCGTCCCCACGATACGGGCGGGGATCGAGTTCATCCAAAGACAAAAAGTTTCATCAAAACACAAAAAACGAATACAACTATGGGCAAAAAGTTAAACGTTACCCCTTTAGCGGATAGGGTAATTGTGAAGCCAGCTCCCGCCGAAGAAAAAACTGCCGGCGGTATCATCATTCCCGATACGGCCAAGGAAAAGCCGCAGCGTGGTACGGTAGTAGCCGCTGGTCCTGGCAAAAAAGACGAGCCGGTAACGGTTAAGGTTGGAGATACGGTATTGTATGGCAAATATGCCGGTACCGAGATCCAGATCGAAGGCGACGATTTCCTGATCATGCGGGAATCTGACATTTTAGCAATTGTTTAATCATCCCATAACTAGAATAACTATACTATGGCAAAACAACTTTTTTTCGATATCGAAGCCCGCAACAAAATGAAGAAGGGCGTCGACACACTGGCTAATGCCGTGAAGGTTACCCTCGGTCCCAAAGGACGCAATGTGGTACTGGAAAAGAAATTCGGCGCTCCCGCCATCACCAAGGACGGTGTTACCGTAGCCAAGGAGATCGAGCTGGAAGATCCCATCGAGAACATGGGTGCGCAAATGGTGAAAGAAGTAGCTTCCAAGACCGCCGATATCGCCGGTGATGGAACCACGACCGCTACCGTACTGGCTCAGGCCATCATCGGTGAAGGTCTCAAGAACGTAGCCGCAGGCGCCAATCCCATGGATCTGAAGCGCGGTATCGACAAGGCCGTCGAGAAGGTCGTCGAAAGCCTGAGCGCACAATCGAAGACCATCGGCAGCGATAAGAACAAGATCGAGCAGGTGGCCTCCGTCTCTGCCAACAACGACGCGACCATCGGCAAGCTCATTGCAGAGGCGTTCGGCAAGGTAGGCAAGGAAGGCGTGATCACCGTCGAAGAAGCCAAGGGTACCGATACTACCGTTGAAGTAGTAGAAGGGACGCAATTCGACCGCGGTTATCTCTCCGCCTATTTCGTTACCAACAGCGAAAAGATGGAAGCCGAGCTTCAGAACCCCTACATCCTGATCTATGACAAAAAGATCTCTGCGATGAAGGATATCCTCCACATCCTGGAGAAGGTTGCTCAAAGCGGCCGTCCCCTGATGATCATCGCTGAAGACCTCGAAGGCGAAGCGCTCGCTACCCTCGTTGTCAACAAGCTGCGTGGCACCATCAAGGTCGCTGCCGTCAAGGCTCCCGGCTTCGGTGACCGTCGCAAAGAAATGCTGCAGGACATCGCGATCCTCACCAAGGGTATCGTGATCAGCGAAGAGCAGGGTTACAAACTGGAAGGCGCTGACCTCACCTACCTGGGTACGGCGGCATCTATCAGCATCGACAAAGACAACACCACGATCATAGGTGGAAAGGGTAAAAAAGACGAGATCACGGCCCGCGTCAACCAGATCAAGGCCCAGATCGAAACCACCACTTCCGATTACGATAAGGAAAAGCTGCAAGAGCGTCTGGCCAAACTGGCCGGCGGTGTAGCCGTTCTCTACGTAGGTGCTGCTACCGAAGTAGAAATGAAGGAAAAGAAAGACCGCGTCGACGACGCCCTGCACGCTACCCGCGCTGCTGTTGAAGAAGGCATCGTTCCCGGCGGCGGTATCGCGTATATCCGCGCGGTTGAAACCCTGGAAAAGCTCAAGGGCATTAACGAAGACGAAACCACCGGTATCGCGATCGTTAAACGCGCGCTCGAAGAGCCCCTCCGTCAGATCGTTGGCAACAGCGGTCTCGAAGGCAGCATCATCGTACAGAAGGTGAAGGAAGGCCAGGCCGATTATGGTTTCAACGCACGCACTGGAAAATACGAGAACCTCTTCAGGGCCGGCGTCATCGACCCGACCAAGGTAACCCGTATTGCGCTTGAAAATGCCGCTTCTATCGCCGGTATGTTGCTGACCACCGAGTGTGTAATCGCCGACAAGCCCAAGAAAGAAGAAGGACACGCTCATCCGGGCGGTGCTCCTGGCATGGGTGGAATGGATTATTAATAGTGGACATCGCTATAGAAAGCCCCGCGCGAGCGGGGTTTTTTTATGCCCTTAATGGCCCGTGGCCCATTGGCGCGATTACCATTTTATACCGAAAGTAAGTACGACATTCCCGCTGGTCTGATGCAATGCGGCGGCGTAATTCGTTTTATCGGCAAGCCGATAGGGAAAATCGACGTTGTGGGTGAACCCCATCACATACGCCAGATCGACGAAGAAGGCGTTGACCCGATACCCTGCCCCGGTGGTGAGATAGAGCTTGTCTGCCTTCTGACCGCTCTGAGAATAGGGATTGCTGTAATAGGCGCCGCCGGCACGGAGGAACCATCTATCCAATTTCATTTCACCGCCGAGCCGGGCTGCGATAGTCCCTTTGTAAATCTGTTTTATGACTTCGTTCTCGGGGTCGTAGGGATTCGCGGCATTGTTGTTCTCGTCGGAATAGCGTGGAGTGAAGTGTGGGCTATGGGTGGTCACGTATTCGAGATCGCCGGTGATGAAGCCATGCTGATTCTTTACATCGGCCTGGCCGCTGCCGAAGATATAGGAGCCGCTCAGCAGGAAATGCCAGGGAGTGACCAGATCATAGCGTACGGAGTTGGGCTGTGGCGAGACGCCTGTGATCCGGTCGAGCGAGTCGGAGGTCATATAGATCTCCCTGAGATTGTTATAGTTTTCCGTTTTTGTATCCAGTGACGCGCTGATGCGATCCGTTAAGCCGAAGTCCGTAGGCGTGGTGATCGAGAGGCCTATCCGCCAGGGGCGGGAGGGGCTGTAGATCACGCCGATCTTGCCATTGAGCCCGGCGCCGGAGGTATGGTAGGCCTCGCGATAGGTGAAGGATTCGAAATCGTTGTTCGTATTGCCCGAGACATCGGTCTCGGTATAGGTCTGATAGCGGGTGTAATCCAGGATGGGAACGCCTATCGAAGCGCCGAGGTACCATTTGTCGTATTGGTTGCTGGCGAGAGAAAGATCGATCTCGGTGATGCCGCCTTTGGAGCGAAGGTCGTTGTGTTGAAGCAGCTTGCCGGCTTTATCGGGCTGGGCGATGACCTGTACCGAGCCATTGACCGTCGCGGTGTCGATGAGATAGCTGTAGAGCGCCATGCGGGTGCCGTAATCCAGATCCGGGCTGGCGACGCCGCTGTTGATGTCGAGACCTGAGCCCGCAAACTCTTCGGCATATTGTTCGGCGAAACTGCTGTTTGTGTTGATGCCCTGGTAGTCGAGATGGCTATTGAAATCCGCCGTGCGATTGACGGCGAGGGCGAAGGTGGTGCTGACGCCCGGGTTGAAGCTATTGGGCCAGGAGATCACGATGCCGCTGGCGCCCATGCTAAAGTGATTGAGGGATGGTCCGGACATGATGGTGCCGAGATAGCCGGACCGCATCGCGTTGGCGAGCTGCCAGCCGGGGCTGATGACGATCTCATTGGATTTGTAGAGACCCAGGCCGGCGGGATTGACGAAACCAGCCGTGATATCGCCGCCGATCGAACCCATGGCGCCGCCGATGGCCTGCTCGCGGGCGGTTCCGCTGGGTGTCGTCCAGCTGTTGCGGAGGGCATCTTCGGGGAGTTGTGCAGCAGCATGCACCCATAGGAGCATACCTATGGCCGGTAATAACTTACGCATAGCAAGAGAAATTGGTGACTCTGCGAGATGGACTAGATAAACTTAGTGCCTGCGAAGCGAGAAAAACTTGGTGCCTGCGAAGCGAGATAAAGTTAGTGCCCGCGGAAACCGCCGCCACCGCCCCTGAAGCCACCGCCACCGCCGCCGCCAAACGAGCTTCTCGAGGGAGAGTAGGACCGGAACGAGCCGCCGTTATTGAAGGCAGGCCGCGAGAAACCGTTGTTGTTGCCGTTCCGGAAACCGTTGTTGACAGGGCGGGAATAGTAGGTATTGTTAACCTGCCGGCCACGGTTTGTGAGACCGCGGTTGTAGGCCGAGGTCCCTGCCATTCCCTGGCGGTAGAACCGGTTAGAGGAAGTGCCCACTCTCGAGTTTGCAGCAGCGAGGCCATTGCGATAGGACATGACGTTCAGCGGACGGAGATTGGTCGCATAAGACGCACCGACGCCATGGCCGCCTTCGCCATAGAACACGGCACCGCCATAATAGGGATTGTAGAAATAGGGATTATACCAGCAGTTCCACATGTAATAGCTATCCCAGGCAAGGAATGGATCGTAGAAGCCCATGCCATAACCCAACCCCATACCGTAACCAAGACCATAGCCATAACCCATTCCGTAGCCAAAACCCACGGAAGGATACACGCCATAGGCGGCGGGAGCATAATAGGCATCGGCCGCGTTGTAGTCATCGAAAGTGGACCAGCGGTCGTAGTCCTCGGCTTTCATCCGAACGTAGTTGTCACTGGGAGCGGTCGTATAGTAGTCGCCCTGGCTGGAGCCATTGGAGGCGACAGCCTTCCGGGTCCCGTCCGAATAATAAATATCGTCGGTATTCTGCGCGTTGCGTGAGGAGGAGCAACTAGCCATCCCGAGGACAAGGGTGGCGGCAGTTAGCAAACTATAAATTCGTTTCATGGCTGGTATCGATTTATGCCTATCTTCGCAGGCTTCAATAGTTAAAGTAAAGTTACAATAAATAACGAGGCTTATCGCATAAAAGTTAACACTTTATTGTTAAAAGCCGATTAATATTACAAATAAATTTCCTGGGAAAATAGTTTATGAGCAAAGAAATTACAAGCCGGGCGCAGGATTATTCGCAATGGTATAACGATCTGGTGATCAAGGGGGGATTGGCAGATCATTCGGAGGTCCGGGGGTGTATGGTCATCAAACCCTATGGTTTTGGTCTTTGGGAGAAGATGCGGGATCAGCTGGACAGGATGTTCAAGGATACGGGGCATGTCAACGCCTATTTTCCCCTTTTCATTCCCAAGAGCTTTCTCAGCAGGGAAGCCGCCCATGTGGAGGGATTTGCCAAGGAATGCGCCGTGGTGACCCATTACCGGCTGAAGAATGACCCTAACGGGGGTGGGGTAGTAGTAGACCCCGAAGCCCGGCTGGAGGAAGAGCTCATCGTTCGGCCTACCAGCGAGACTATTATCTGGAATACCTACCGAGACTGGATCCGGAGCTACCGGGATCTGCCGCTCCTGATCAATCAGTGGGCGAATGTCGTTCGCTGGGAGATGCGGACCCGGCTTTTCCTGCGAACCTCGGAATTCCTGTGGCAGGAAGGCCATACGGCGCATGCCACGGCCGGGGAAGCCGTTGCCGAGACGCGGCAGATGCTGGACGTCTATGCGACCTTCGTGGAAGAATATATGGCGGTGCCGGTCATCAAAGGGGTGAAGACGGAAAGCGAGCGTTTTGCCGGGGCCGTCGACACGTATTGTATCGAGGCGCTGATGCAGGATGGCAAGGCGCTGCAGGCGGGGACTTCCCATTTCCTCGGACAGAATTTCGCCAAGGCCTTCGAGGTCAAATTCTCGGATAAGAGCAACCAGCTCGACTATGTATGGGCTACCAGCTGGGGTGTCAGCACCCGCCTGATCGGCGGGCTGGTCATGGCGCATAGCGACGACGACGGGCTCATCCTTCCGCCGCGGATCGCCCCCCTGCAAGTGGTCATCGTGCCTATCTACAAAGGGGACGAACGCAAGGCCGAGCTCGATGCTAAGGGCAAGGACCTGGCTGCGAGTCTTAAGTCCGCGGGGTTCAGCGTGAAGTTCGATGACAACGACAATAACCGCCCCGGGTTCAAATTTGCCGAATACGAAATGAAAGGAGTACCCGTACGCATTGCCATGGGTCTTCGTGACCTGGACAATGGGAGCGTGGAGATCGCGCGTCGCGATACAAAAGAAAAAAAGACCCTGCCTTTCGAAGGGCTGGTGAAGTATATCGCTGATCTTCTCGAAGACATCCAGCAATCGATGTACCAAAAGGCGCTGGCTTACCGGGACTCGCATATCAGCAGTGCGGACACCCTGGCCGAGTTCGAGCGTCTGCTGGATGAGAAGGGTGGATTTATCCTCGCGCACTGGGACGGCACGCCTGCTACCGAAGAGGCGATCAAGGAAAAGACGAAGGCGACCATCCGGTGTATCCCGCTGGACAATCCGCAGGAAGAGGGGAAATGTATCCTTACCGGCAAACCCAGCAAACAGCGGGTCTTGTTCGCGCGGGCCTATTGATATTCAGTAAATAAACGCATATGGAATCAACGGCTTCAAGTAGTTTATTCGATCTCCAGGTGGACCAGACGGCGATGGCCTATCTCCGGGATGCAGCCCGCTGGGCCAAATTCCTGGCCGTGGCGGGGTTTATCTTTTGCGGTTTGTTTGTCGTAGTGGCCATCCTGTTCCTGAGCATTCTTTCCTCGTTGTTCAATTCCGTGGGCGCAAGCGGTGTAGCGGGCATCGGGGCTGCACCCATCGCCTGCGTGTATATCCTGATCGCGATCCTGAATTTCTTTCCCTGCTTGTACTTATACAATTTCGCCACCAGGATGCAGGTGGCGCTGTCCGGCAACGATCAGGTGCAGCTCAATACTGCCTTTAAGAACATGCGGGCCTTCTACCGCTTTGTAGGAGTGATGATGATCATCGCGCTC
>JAICXX010000085.1 GCA_025934485.1 Chitinophagaceae bacterium | reverse complement strand
GGGTCTCTCGTCGCATGAGTTTCACCAGGCGGCCGATCGTAGTCCTCAGCGCGTTGGCGATTTCGATGTCCCGGGCGCCTGCCTCGGATAGCTGGCTTTTCATAATGCGAAGGTAAACTTATAAAGTTACTTTACAAAATTGCGAAGTTTTTCCGCCTCCTCCTTCCATTTTCACCTATTTTTAATTCATGATAGGCGCTCTCATCGCACTCCTGCTTTCCTGGATCATCCTGTATTTTGTTGAACATCGCTCGATCTTAGTGCTTGGCTTCTGGCCAAACGGTCGCCGCCGGCGCCTCATCGGAATGGGTTTCCTGCTCACCGTTGTTTTCATGAGCGTCTATTATCTCGCGGAAGCCGCTGGCTGGCGCTTTTCCTTTCGCATGAACCACGGCTTTTCCACCTCCTGGTTCTTTACCTCGCTCGGGACCGTCCTCCTCAGCGCTTTCTACGAGGAGCTCCTGTTCAGGGGTGCCCTGCTATATATCCTGATCAAGCGCATCGGCGAGAAAAAAGCGGTCCTGGTCTCGGCCATAGCCTTTGGCATGTACCATTGGATCACCGTGGGTATCCATTCGCTTCCGCAGATGCTGCTCCTTTTCTTCTCCATGGCCTGGCTGGGTTATGCCCTGGCCCAGTCCTTTGTTGTGTCGGGCTCGATCCTGGTGCCCCTCGCACTTCATTTTGCGTTTAATATTGTCGGCGGGGACCTGTTCGGCGACGGCGCGCAGTTGTTCGTCCATGGCCCCGGCCGTCACCCTTCGACCGTAGTGGTGATGGCACTGCTGGCGATCCATAATTTTGTATATCCGCTGCTGGTCCTCTGGTGGCTAAAGCGTAATAAGAAAAAAGGGCTATTATGAGCAATATCGCGACATTTGGAACGGGATGTTTTTGGTGCACCGAAGCCATCTTCCAGGAACTCAAGGGTGTCCTGAAAGTTACGTCCGGCTATATGGGCGGCACAGTCCCCAATCCGAGCTATGAGGAAGTATGCTCCGGATCCACCGGCCACGCGGAATGTCTGCAGATCGCGTATGATCCTGCGGTGATCAGCTATGACGATCTGCTGGAAGTATTCTGGGAATCACACGACCCTACCACCCTCAACCGGCAAGGCAACGATATCGGCACCCAGTACCGCAGCGCCATCTTTTACCACACCGAAGAACAAAAGCAAAAAGCCGAACATTACAAGGCCGAACTGGATAAGCAGGGCGCCTATCCCAATCCCATTGTCACCGGGATAACGCCTGCGAGCGTCTTCTATCCCGCCGAAGATTATCATCAGAACTATTACTTCGATCATGGCTCACAACCTTACTGCTACCTCGTGATCCGGCCCAAAGTGGAAAAGTTCGAAAAAGCCTTTGCCGAAAAGCTCATCAAAAAACAGAAGTGATGATCAGGAATTATTTCCTGATCGCGCTGCGACGCTTGCGCCGCGCCTGCCCTCAGCGTTTTTCCTCGTCGATATCCACGCGCCGCAGCTCGAGCAGATTTAGCGCGTTGGACTCCAGCCCATGTACCCGCGGGTTGATGAGATGCACCACCACATCATACCATACCGGCACTATCGGCGCGGCATCGATCACCCGCTGATCCATCTGCTGATAGAGCCGGTAACGGATCGAATCATTGTTCTCCTGCAACGACCGGTCGTACAGCTTGTCGAACACAGGGTCATTATAACGGGTATAGTTAGGCGGCGCAGGGTTCTGCGAATAGAATACGCTCAGATAGTTCTCCGCATCGGGATAATCGGCTATCCAGCTGCCGCGAAAGAACAGGGCCTTGGACTGCGCGGTCTCTTCCAGTAAAAGGCTTTTTTGCACTACCTCCACGTCGATATGCATCCCGATATCCTGCAATTGCCGGGCAATAAATGTCGCAAAATCGGCGTAGATCGGGATCGTCAGGAGTTTCACCGCCGGCATACCCCGCCCATCGGGGAAACCCGCTTCCGCGAGCAGCTGCCGCGCCTTCGCGGGATCATAATGATACCCATGCACCCGGGTGGAATCGAAGGAAGGTAAACCCGCCGGCACGAAACCGCTCTCGGCCGGAAGCCCCAGCGAATTACGCAGATAAAGCATCATCTTCCGCCTGTCGAATCCATAGTTGATGGCCTGTCGCACCGCGAGAATGCGCAACGGCGAATGCTTCACCAGGTCATTCGTGGTATCGACCAGGATGCCCAGGTACTCGGTATTCAGCTGCGGCGTCACCCGGAGCACGATCTTGTCCTGCCACTCCTTTTTGAGCTGCCCGCGTTTATTCAGCACTTCGTCTTTGAACGAAGCATCGATCTCGTTGATAAAATCAAGTTCTCCCTGCTGGAACTGCAAGAATTCCGACGCCTTCTCGGTGTCGAAGGTAACCTTCACCGCATCCAGATAAGGCAGCCGCCTTCCGGCACTATCCCGCAAATAATAATGTCGGTTCTTCAGCAGGATCAGGTCCTGTCCCTCCTCCCAGGTGGAAAACCGGAAAGGCCCCGTGCCCACCGGATGCGCCCGAAAGTCTTTCCCATATTTCTCAACCGCCTCATGCGGGATCGCCGAACAATACTCCATGCTCAGCAGGCCCAGGATGGGATTGAATGGCCGCAAAAGCCGAAGCCGGAATGTGCTGTCGTCGAGCGCCAGGAATGCACCGCCGGCCGGGAGGCTCGGGTCTATCTTCAGCATCGAGTCCGGCCTCCCCGCGAGGTGGACAACCGGGCTGGTATCGATCCGGTCATGAAAGATCCACGCTCCGCTGCTCGCGGTCCCGGGGTCGAGCAGCCGGTTGAGCGAATACACCATATCGGAAGCTACCAGCTTCCGCCCGCGACCGCCCGGAAATGCCGGGTCGTCGTGAAAATAGACATCGGTCCGTAAATGGAAGGTCCAAACCCGCCGGTCCGGTGACACGTCCCAGCTCCGGGCCAACCCCGGTACAAAATGCAGGGAGCTGTCGGTCTCCACCAGCGTACTATACAGCTGATGGATCGCCCACATGATACTCCGGTTCTTGGCAAAAGCCGGGTCCAGGGTGGCAATCCCATCCGACTCATTATAAGCAAAGACCTTCCGCCCCCCCTGGCCGGCGCCGGGTCCGCAGCCTTCCAGACAACCGCAACCACCCAGCAGGAGCAACAAAAAACCGCTTGTCCAAAACGACCGCGGCTGAAGAAAATGTTTAATTACCTTCATGCACAAAAAAATTGACCGGCCCTGGCCGGTTCCATAAAATAAAGATAACCAATGCGTCGCATACTGGTACTTTTCGTTGCCTCCTGTTTTGTCGCCTTGGCTCAGGGCCAGATCCTCACCCCCGCCAAAACCGTCTATAGTCATGCGGATAGCCTAAGAGGAAGCGTCACCGCCGAACGGGCCTGGTGGAACCTCCTCAAATATGAAATAAAGGTTACACCAGATTATGCCGCCAAATCGGTGAGCGGCGAAAATGCGATCACCCTGGCGGCGTTGACTGACGGCCAGACCCTCCAGATAGATCTTCAGGAACCCATGCAGCTGCTGGAAGCCACCTGGCGTAAAAAGCCGCTGAAGTATAGCCGGGAAGGGAATGTCTTTCATGTTCACTTTCCCAAAACCATCAAGGCCGGTAGCGTGGAGACCATCGTCTTAAAATATACCGGCACGCCCAAAGTAGCGGTCCGCCCACCCTGGGGCGGCGGCTGGATCTGGACAAAAGACGCCGAGGGCCGGCCCTGGATGACGGTGGCCGACGAAGGACTTGGCCTCAGTTGCTGGCTGCCCTGCAAAGACCACCTCTCCGACGAGCCGGATAGCGGCGTCGTCATGCACATCACCTGCGCGGACAGTCTTGTCGCCATCGCCAATGGCCGGCTCCGCGGCAAACATGCCAATGGCAACGGCACCACGACCTACACCTGGGCTGTCGTCAATCCCATCAACTCCTACGACATCATTCCCTATATCGGGAAATATGTCAACTGGACCTCCGAATTCGCCGGCGAAAAAGGCACCCTCGATTGCAGCTATTGGGTGCTGGACTATAACCTTGAAAAGGCAAAGCCACAATTCAAACAGGCCGACACCATGCTCCGCGCCTTCGAATACTGGATGGGGCCCTACCCTTTCTATGAGGATAGCTACAAGCTCGTGGAAGCGCCGCACCTGGGCATGGAGCACCAAAGCAATGTCGCCTATGGCAACCATTTCGAGAACGGCTATCTCGGCCGCGACCTCTCCGGCACCGGCTGGGGTCTCAAATGGGACTTCATCATCGTCCACGAAAGCGGTCACGAATGGTTCGGGAACAGCATCACCGACAAGGATGCCGCGGACATGTGGGTCCACGAAGGATTCACCAACTACACCGAAACCCTCTACACCACCTATCTCTATGGTACCGAAGCAGGCAATGACTATTGCATCGGCACCCGCAAGAATGTAGAGAACGACGAGCCCATCATCGGAATTTACGGTGTCAACAAGGAAGGCTCGGGGGATATGTATTACAAAGGCGGCAACATGCTGCACATGATCCGCCAGATCATGGGTGATTCGGCCTTCCGCGGCATGTTGCGCGGTCTGCAAAAGACCTTCTATCACCAGACCGTCACCACCAGCCAGGTCGAGGACTATATCAGCAGCTATGCCCACACCGATCTCTCCAAGGTCTTCGATCAATACCTCCGTACCACGAAGATCCCCGTCCTGGCCTATCAAAGCAACGGCGATGTGATCAGCTATCGCTGGACAAACTGTGTCAAGGGTTTCAATATGCCCGTGAAAGTATTTATCGGGCAGCAGCCGGAGCAGTGGATCACCCCTACTGACCAGTGGCAGACCATCAAGGCGGGAACCAGCGGCATCCTGCTACAGACACCCGCCATCGATCTGCATAACGCCAACACGGCGCAGCCCACGGGCGGCAGACCACATCCCACCGGCTCGGGACCCGGCATCCTCACCGTAGGAGAAACGGGTAATGGCACTGGCGGCGATGGCAATCTCTCCGTCGACCGGAATTTCTATATTGTCGTCAGGAAACAAGGATAGGATCGCCCACGGCGATCTCGCCCGAACCGCCATGAATGAGATTCTGCCCAAAAAGGACTTTGTTATCGCGAAAACGATACCGCGCCAGCGTTCGCAACGGTTCTTTCCCGCGTTCCGCCGTTTCCTGATCGATGGTCGGGATGGGGCACCGGGCACATAGCTTGACGCCCTGAAACCGGATATCCCGGATAAAAAACTCCCGCATCGAGTCCTCGAAAAACGGCCCGCCACCGGTAAAGACAATATTGGGCCGGAACCTGTCCATGGGCACCGGCTGGTCCAGCCGGCTGTTGAGGTCGACCAGCGACGCCTCGCCGATCAACAAAAAGGGAAAGGCATCGGCAAAAGAAGTAATGCTCCCTTCCGGCGCATACGCAGGATCAGTAACCCGCCTGGTCTCCTCGGGCATAAAGACCAGCCGGCAGGTAGTCCCGAGCGCCGCCGAAAACCAGCGATCCGCTTCTGCACTTACGAATTGGGCGCGACAGGTATCTTCCCAGATGTATACATCCGCCCATTCCGGCAATCGGTCTTCAAAAGGGATGAAAAGCGGTTCGGGATGGAGGCGGCTGTTTACATACAGTCCTGTGGGGGCCAGCGCAATCCGGATCAGCGCCATCGAGGGCACCGTCCGTTGAGTAATAAACCCATTGTCGGCATTGATGAGCATCCAGCGGCGATCGAACCGCAAACCGCGATCGGTCACCTCCGCCGTCGGAACGGCAATACCGCCTAATGATTTGATGGGATAAATGAACAACCCGCTGACCCGTAACATAGCACGAAGCTACTATTTATCGCGCAGTCGTGGCATCGATGGGGGAAGAAGCGCCGTCGAACACGCGGCCGGCGCCGACATAATGCTCATCGTAATAGCCTTCACTCAAGTCGCTGATCATCACTCCGGAAACCGAGGCATGGATGAACTTATTGTTCCGGAGATAAACGCCTACATGGGTAACGCCCCTATGCTTCTTGCCGGATAAGGTATGGAAGAACACGAGGTCTCCCTCCTGCAGATCACGACGCGAAATATGCTGACACGCCTGGTATTGTTCCTTGGACGTCCGCGGAAGCGAAGCGACGCCATACACCGAAGACATCAGCAGGAACGCAAATGCGCTACAGTCGATCCCTTCCCGGGTAGTGCCGCCATAACGATACGGTGTACCATACCAATACTCCATGAAACTCAGCAATTTGGGGTTGGTGAGATCCTCCACGGAACAATTTTCCAGGATCGCATATTTAAACTGTAAGGCGGGAAAATTCTCGATCGTGCTCGAACCGGCGGCAGCCTTGGCACCGGAAGCATCCTTATCCATCGTTGTGATGGAACTATGGGTGCCGTCTTCCCGGCTATCCGGCTTTATCGAAATATTGCTGATAAACTGCACATTACCATCGGACCGGGTGGACGAAGTAGCGGTGGTAGACGAAGCCACACCCGGCTTCGCAGTAGCAGGTCTGAACGTACTGCAGCTCGAAAGCACACAAACGATCACAATGCCTATCGGGAGGTAAGTTCTCAACATATTTCGCACTTGAGTTATATTGGCACGGATTAAGGGATTGGTAAAAGTACAAATATTTTGCCAAAAAGTCAGCCTGATTGGCAGTTCGCCTGAAAACGTTCAAACTCGCGGCTTATTGCCACGGCCCGGCCAGCGGTTTCCCTTTCCTAAATAATTTGGTATATTTGCGTTGCGGAAACAAATATTTCACCTATGCAATTTGCCGACCTCGATTTTTCAAAGGAATACTCGTATGCGGACTATCTCAAATGGACCTTTGATGAGCGCCTGGAGATCATCAAGGGCAGGCTTTTCAAAATGAGCCCGGCGCCGAGCCGTATACATCAAAAACTCTCCTGGGAAATTGCCCGGGAATTGGCAGATTACCTAAAGGGTAAACCATCTGAAGCCTATTCGGCCCCTTTCGATGTTCGCCTTCCCAGAAAATCCAAGGACGATAAACAGATCATCACCGTAGTCCAGCCGGACATTTGCGTCATCTGCGATGCAGCCAAGCTCGATGACAAAGGCTGCCTCGGCGCTCCTGATATCATCATCGAGATCTTGTCTCCCGGCAACAATAAAAAAGAACTAGCCAACAAATACGAGGCTTACGAAGAAGCCGGCGTCAAGGAATATTGGTTGATCGCAGCCGGCGAAAGAGCCTGTTTTCAATATGTTCTCAATGCCGAAGGCCGTTATTTTGCCGCCAAGCCACTCACTACCGGTGACACCGTGACCACTCCTATCCTTCCTGGCTTCTCCCTGAACCTGGAAGAAGTGTTCGGCGTTTTGTAATTCCCTGTGGATATTATGTGCTTTTCACAACCTGCCCGAACCTAACAGTCTGGCCATTTGTTAGTTAATTGCAGGTCCTATGTCAAAATTCTCGCATCTTCATACCCATACCCAGTTCAGCCTCCTGGACGGGGCCGCCTCCATCCAAAGCCTTTACAAAAAGGCCATAAAAGACGGCATGCCCGCCCTTGCCATCACCGATCATGGCAACATGTTCGGTGCGTTCGAATTCGTGTCCGAAGCGTACAAACACAAGAACGAGGATGGGACCCTCAAGGTAAAACCCATCGTCGGCTGCGAATTCTACGTAGTGGAAGATCGTTTTCGCAAGACCTTTACCAAAGAACAACGCGACGAACGCTATCACCAGATCCTGCTCGCCAAAAATAAAAAGGGTTATCAGAACCTGATCAAGCTGACTTCCCTCGGCTATACGGAAGGGCTCTATAGCAAATATCCCCGGATCGATAAGTCACTTATCGAACAGTATCATGAGGGGTTGATAGCCACTACCTGCTGTATCGGCGCCTATGTGCCGCAAACCATCCTCCACGAAACCGAGGAAAAAGCGGAACAGGAATTCAAATGGTGGCTCGAGATGTTCGGCGAAGACTATTTCATCGAGCTGCAGCGCCATGAGATCAAGGAACAGGAAAAGATCAATGCCACCCTCCAGCGCTTCGCCAAAAAGTACAATGTCCCCATGATCGCTACCAACGACAGTCATTATACGGACAAGGACGACGCCAATGCCCATGACATCCTGCTGTGCATCAATACGGGCGAGAAGCAAAGCACACCCGGTTACGACGACATCGTCAATGACGACCTCAATACAAAGAACCGCCGCTTCAAATTTCCCAACGACCAGTTCTATTTCAAGACGACCCAGGAGATGAGCACGCTCTTCAGCGATGTGCCGGAAGCGATCGACAATACGAACATGATCGTGGACCGGGTAGAGGTGCTGAATCTGAAAAAGGACATCCTCCTCCCCGCCTTCCCCATCCCCAAAGAATTCCAGATCCATAACGACAGTAATCTCGATCAATGGGAATACCTGAAGTACCTGACCTACGAGGGTGCGAAGCTGCGATACAGCGATCTGAATGCCGAGGTCACGGAGCGCCTCGAATTCGAGCTTTTCACCATCAAGACGATGGGCTTTGCCGGTTACTTCCTCATCGTGAGCGATTTCATTAAAGCAGGCAGGGACATGGGGGTATTCATCGGCCCCGGTCGTGGTTCCGCAGCCGGCAGCGTTGTAGCCTATTGCATCGGCATCACTAATATCGATCCGATCAAATATAAATTGCTGTTCGAACGGTTCCTCAACCCGGACCGTAAGTCCATGCCGGATATCGATACCGATTTCGATGATGAAGGGCGGCAGCGCGTGATCGAATATGTCGCCAAAAAATACGGCAAGAACCAGGTAGCGCAGATCGTCACCTATGGTACCATGGCTGCCAAGATGAGTATCAAAGACGTAGCGCGGGCCCTCGACTTGCCGCTTGCCGAATCCAACGCCCTGGCGAAGCTCGTGCCCGAACGTCCCGGCATCGAGCTAAAACGCGTGCTGCATGCGCCCCTCACCGCCAAAGACGGCGAAAAATCGCTGGAAGAAAAGGACGGCGTGAACCCGGATGATCTCGTCAACGTCAGGCTTATCCGCGATATCTACAATGGGGACGACATGCGCAGCCGCATCCTGCACGAGGCGGAACGGCTGGAAGGTTCGGTCCGCAACACGGGCATCCATGCGGCGGGTATCATCATCGCCCCGGACGACCTCATGAACATCCTTCCCGTGTGTACCGCCAGGGACTCGGATCTGCTGGTGACCCAGATCGAAGGAAGCGTGATCGAAGAAGCAGGTGTTATCAAGATGGACTTTTTAGGTCTGAGGACGCTTAACATCCTCAAGACCGCGCTCGAGCTTATCAAAGAGAATCACAATGTCGACATGGTCATCGACGATATCCCGCTCGATGACCAAAAGACCTTCGAGCTTTATCAACGCGCAGAGACCATCGGCACCTTCCAGTTTGAAAGTCCCGGGATGCAGAAATATCTCAAGGACCTCAAACCGGATAAATTCGATGACCTCATCGCCATGAACGCGCTGTACCGGCCGGGCCCTATCGCCTATATCCCCAACTATATCGACCGGAAACATGGCCGGGAACCCATTGTCTTCGATCTCCCCGAGATGGAGGAATTTTTGGGCGATACCTATGGGATCACCGTCTATCAGGAACAGGTAATGCTCCTTGCCCAAAAGCTCGCAGGATTCACAAAAGGCGACGCCGACGTCCTGCGTAAGGCCATGGGTAAGAAACAAAAGTCGATCCTCGACAAGATGAAGACCCAGTTCGTCAAAGGCGCCACCGCGAAAGGGTTTGCCGCCGAGACACTGGAAAAGATCTGGACGGACTGGGAAGCCTTTGCCCAATATGCCTTCAACAAATCGCACTCCACCTGTTATGGCTTCGTAGCCTATCAAACGGGTTATCTCAAGGCGCATTACCCCAGCGAATATATGGCCGCCGTACTCAACCACGCCGGCAGCATCGAAAAGATCACCTTCTTCATGGAGGAATGCAGACGCATGGGCATAAAAGTACTCGGCCCGGATATCAACGAATCGAAAAAAGGTTTTGCCGTCAACCAAAAGGGAGAAATTCGTGTCGGTCTCGGCGGTCTCAAAGGCGTCGGCGAAGCCGCCGTGGAAAGTCTCACCCAGGAACGTAACGCGAACGGCAACTACAAAGACATCTTCGACATGATCAAACGCATCAACCAGCGCGCGGTCAACAAGAAGACCCTGGAAAACCTTGCCTATGCGGGTGCGTTCGATTGTTTCAAAGAAATGCACCGGGCCCAATATTTCCACATCCCGCAGGGCGATACCACCACGGGTCTGGAAAAGATCATCAAGTTCGGGAACGTCTATCAGACCAATAGCAATCAAAGCAGCAATAGCCTCTTCGGCGACCTGGTGATGCCGGACATCGCCACCCCCAAGATCCCCATGTGCGAACCCTGGTCGCTTACGGAACTGCTCGATCACGAAAAAGACGTCACCGGCATGTTCATGAGCGGTCATCCCCTCGATCACTTCAAGTTCGAGATCACGCATTATGGCATCACGAAGCTGGGTGAGTTCAACGAGATCAAAGATGCCGTGACGCTGCAAAGCAATCCCGGGAAGACGCTCCGTCTCGCAGGCCTCGTCGTCGACGCCCAGCACCGTGTCAGCAAGACCGGCAAACAGTTCGGCTCTTTCATTATCGAAGACTATACGGGCAAAGCCGAGTTCATGCTCTGGAGCGAAGACTACGCCCGCTATTCCAATTATCTTGAAAAGGGGAAGAACGTCTTCATCACCGGCGGTTTCCGCCAGCGCTTTAACAAAGCGGAATTCGAGTTCCGGATCGAGAAGATGATGCTGCTGGAAAGCATCAAACCGATCCTCACCAAACAAGTAGTCATGGATGTCGAAGCCCGTTATATCAGCCCGGAGATGGTGCAATTCATAGAGACGAATGTGAAGAAATATCCCGGCAAAACGGGCTTGAAATTCAACATTGTAGAGTCGAAAACGCAGGCCAGGGTCAGTTTGTTCACCATGGGCACCGGCTTCGAGATGAATGACGAGCTTTCGGCCTTTCTCGAAAAAACACCGGAACTGGAGGTCCAGGTGGTAACCGTTTAAGCGGGTCCGTCGGCCGGGGCAGCGGACATTTGTCGGGCATCCGACGTAAAAGTTGATCGAATTGACCGACATTTGTGTTGTAAAAAAACAATAAACTCACATAAAAAACACTGAATTATGGCTTTAGAGTTAACAGATACCAATTTTCAGGACAAGGTGATCGCCAGCGATAAGCTCACCATCGTAGATTTCTGGGCAGAATGGTGCGGTCCCTGTCGCGCTATCGGTCCCGTGATCGAAGAATTGTCCAAGGAATACGACGGCAAGATCAATGTAGGGAAGGTCAATGTCGATCACAACCCGGTGCTGTCCACGAACTATGGTATCACCAGCATTCCCGCCATCCTGTTCATCAAGGGCGGGAAAGTTGTAGACAAGCTGGTTGGGGCGCAACCCAAATCCAACTTCGTCAAGAAGATCGAATCGCATCTGTAAGAACTAAATAATCTAGCGAAAGACCCGCGCATCCATGTGCGGGTTTTTTGCCCTATGAACCTTCCTTTGGGGAAAATCTGCCCCCAAATCGATCCTCCGGGGCAGTGAAATCAAGCCTGAGTAGTGCGGTATACTTTATGTTAAAGAATATCCAAATACCTACTCGTTTATGAAAAGACTCTGCGCAGCCGCCGCCGTACTCGCACTGATGATGACCATGGCATGTAAGAAAACAGGACCAGGTACGATCAGCACTACCACCAACACCAACCTCACCGTCGTTTTCCAGGATAGCACCTATCAACTCTCGGGTGTCGCCATCTCCAGCACCGGACGTTTATTTACCAGCTACCCCCTTTGGTCCACGACCTATCTTTATGGCCTCGCCGAAGTTACCAGCGGTAAGACCGTCTATCCCAGCCAGGCCTGGAACAGTTTTACCCTCGGCGATAGCGGTTTGTCCAAGTTCGTCAATGTAAATGGATTGTATATCGACTCCAAAAACAATCTTTGGGCTGTAGATGCCGCGTCCCCTTATCAAATGGGCGTCTATGCCAACAGTCAGAAGCTCGTCGAGATCAGCCTGGCAACGAATACTGTTGTTCGCACCTATCCCCTGGTAGGAGCAACCGACGACGCGAGCTATCTCAACAAAGTAGTGGTGGACGGCAATGAGAATTTTGCGTATATCAGCAACTCCAGCGAAGGCGGCATCGTCGTCGTCAATCTGAATACCGGTGATGCACGGCAGGTCCTCGAAGGCAGCGGCTCCGTGATCGCGGATCAGACCTATATCCTCGAGATCAGCGGCGCCCAGGTCAATAAGAATGGTTCCCCCTTCTATCAGAACTCTACAGGTCTGGCGATCACTGCGGACAATTCCTATCTTTACTACAAACCTCTTACGGATCATAATCTTTATCGCATAACCACGGCCGATCTGCAGGATACCACACTTGATCCAAATGTCCTCAGCGCGCGCGTCGAAAATCTCGGCACCTATAACACCACGGACGGGATGGTGCTGGATGCCAGCGGAAATCTCTACATGGGCGATATCGAACAAAAGGCGATCGTAAGGCTGGACCCTAATCTCAAGCTGACTACCGTCGTCAAGGACAGTCGCCTCATTTGGCCCGACAGCTACGCTATATCTTCGGACGGTTATCTCTATATTAGTTGTTCACAGATCAATCTGGAACCCGATTTCAATGGCGGGACGAGTAAGCGAACGACTCCCTATACCATTTACCGGATCAAGTTGCCTTAACGATTGTTTACTATGCAGCCCGCTCCGGACGAGCGGGCTTTTTTTTTGCATGGCTGTCCTAAAAACAACGACTATGGCAGAAGAGCTCCATCGCTACTCCACCGCCCCGGAAGACGATGCCCTCGCCGCAGGCGCTCAGATCACCGGCTTCATGCGCACCATCGCGGTCATGGACAAATCGACCTTCGCCGAACTCGCCGCCCATCCCGCGGATGTCTGCGTGACCATCTATCTCACCACCCATGGCAGCGGGATAGCCGTGAATGAACAAAACGACAAAAAAGCGCTCAAGGACGCCTTGCGCGAAGCCCGCGGGTCCATGGAGGAATTGAAGATCGAAGGGGTGATCGACGATATCCTCCGGCCGGCCGAACAGCTCCTCAACGACGATGACTTCTGGCAGCACCAAACACACGGTCTCGCGCTCTTTCTCGCTCCGGATACCCATAGCTGTTGTCTTCTTCCTTATGACCCGGGCAGTGTGGTCCATGTTCATACGTCCTTTATCCTGATGCCACTGGTGCCAATGTTGATGGAAGGAGAGTCTTATTTCCTGCTCGTCCTGAGCAAACATGCGGCCCAACTCTACCAAGGCTATAAATTCGAAATGACGCGCATCGACATCCCGGAAATGCCCCTGGGAATGGAAGACGCTGAATTCTTCCAGGAAGTCAACCGCATCCTGAAAGCCCAGATCCTCGGCAGGGCCAATCTTCCCCTGCTCCTGGCCGGGGTGGAGTACTTGCTTCCCCTCTACCGCGAGGTCAACACCTATCCGCATGTGATCGCCGAAGAGCTGCATGGGAATTTCGAGCATACCCCGCAGAGCGAGCTCTTCTTACACGCGCAAAAGAAGATGGACCCTTATTTCGCGGAGCAGCGCCGCAAAGCCTTTCAAAAACAAGCCGATCACGGCAGCGCGCCCGTCACCACTTTCCTGCAGGATGTGATCCGCGCCGCCTATGAAGGCCGTATAGCCCAGCTTTTCGTAGCCAGGGGACCGCTCGTCTGGGGGCACTATACCGCCAAACCGGAAGAGCCGGTGATGCACGCACAGGAAGAACCGGGGGACGACTGTCTCACCAACCAGGCCGTCGTCCAAACCATACTCCACGGCGGCAAGGCCTATATGGTAGACCAGGACAAAATGCCCGCCGAGGTCGAAATGGCCGCGGTGCTCCGCTACTCGTGACAAATCGGGAAATTTTTCCTATTTTGTCGATCTATGCGATGTGTACTGCTGCCCTTATTCTGCTTCTCCCTTACCTTCTCCGCAACCGCCCAGGTGGCCGACACCAAGGCTACCGACGCCTACCTGATCACCCGAATGGCGGCGAAATTCCACGTTCAGCCCCGCCCGCTGGACAAAGCCATGTCGGCCGCCGTCTATACCACGGTCCTGAAGGAGCTCGACGAAGAACGCATTTTTTTCACGCAGGGAGATATCGCGCAGCTGGCGGTATACCAATACACCCTCGACCAGGAGATCCTCAACAGGAGATCCGGTTTCCTGCAATTGCTCACGCGTATTTATCAGCAAAGGTTGGCACAGGTAGACACGATGGTCGATCACATTGCCGCAAAACCATTTAATTTCTCCGCGGGCGAAAAGATCACGCAGGCGGAGGATACGGCCTACCCCGCCAATCTGGCTGCGTTGCATGTCAAGCTGTACAAGTTCATGAAATATTCCGTCGCCATCAGGCTGGCGGGCGCCATGGCAGCGACAGGCGGGTCTTTCAACCCCCATTTGGTCGATAGCCTGGAACCCAGGCTCCGCAAACGAGCTGTCGTCACCACGAAACGGATGATCAAACGCATCCTCCAAAGCCCCATAGGTGTCGGCAACATGGTCGGCATTATTTACTGTCAGGCGCTGGCCGTTTGCTATGATCCGCATACTGCTTATTTCTCGCCCGACGAGAAAGCCGCTTTCGAGACCGAACTCGGCAATAAACCCTTGTCATTCGGTCTGACGCTGGACGACGACGACGACGGTCATGCCGAGGTGGGACACCTCGAACCCGGCGGACCTGCCTTCCAAAGCGGGGCGCTAAGCGAAGGCGACAGGATCACCGCGGTTCGCTGGGAAGGCAAAGACCCCATCGATGTCTCCGACGCCAGCGTACCCGAGCTGTACCATATCCTCAGCACGGAAGGGGCCAACACCCTCACCCTCGACATTAAAAAGAAGGACGGCACTATCCGGCAGGTGAGCCTCACCAAACAAAAAGTAAGCAACCAGCCCGCCGACGACGAAGAGGATAAGGTAACGGGCTATCTCCTCAAAGGCGCCCGGACCATCGGTTATATCTCGCTGCCCGCCTTCTACGAGGACTGGGAAGACAACAAAGGCATCAATGGCTGCGCCAACGATGTAGCCAGGGAGATCGTCAAGCTAAAGAAAGAAGGCATCGGCGGGCTGATCCTCGATCTTCGCTACAACGGCGGCGGCTCGGTGAGCGAAGCAGTCGAGCTGGCGGGCCTGTTCATCGACGCGGGTCCCGTAGCGCAGGTCAAGGCCAGGGATGAAAAGATCTATACGCTCAAGGATGTCAACCGCGGCACCATCTGGGACGGTCCGCTGGTGGTGCTGGTCAATGGCAGCAGCGCTTCCGCATCGGAGGTGGTAGCCGGGACGCTGCAGGATTACAATCGTGCCCTCATCGTAGGCAGCCCTACCTATGGTAAGGCTACGGCCCAGGTCGTACTGCCCATGGATACTACCATCGATCTGGCTACGCTCGATCCACAGAAACAGGCTTCCAGCTATATCAAGATCACCATGTCGAAGCTCTATCGCATCAACGGAACCACGGCCCAGTTCACCGGCGTAAAACCGGATATCCTGTTACCCGAGCCGCCGGACGCAAGCCAGCAGCGCGAGGCGGACGAGCCGTTTGCGTTGCCACCTACGCCTATCGCACCCAACAAATATTACCGCGCCCTGGCGCCCTTGCCCATCGCCGACGAGAAGATGGTCGCCACGCGGGCCATCGCGGATATGCCCTTCTTTCAACAAACCACCGCGGCGCCGGCATCCAAACAATGGAAAGACGAATCGCTGAACCCCGCCGAGCTCCTCAAAGAAAAGAACACGGATAAGGCCACGGAAGATACCACCGCGGAAAAGAACAACCTCTATACCGTCGCCAACCCTGCTTATGATAACCCCTTGCTCGGGTCCGACGCAGCGCTGCAAGCCGTCAACGAAGAACGAAAAAAGGACGTATTATCCGACCCCTATCTCATCGTAGCCTACCGCCTTACCGCGGCTATGATCAAGCCATAAACCTAAACTGATCTATATGAATCGCAACCGTAGATTTACACTCTTGCTCCTCGCCCTTCTTTTCTTAACGCATAACGTCTTACAGGCCCAGGACCTCGACAACCCGGGTAATTATATGTCCGCCGTCAGCAAAGCGCGCGGCGATATGGACACCAAATACATGCAATACATCAGCTATGCCGCACACGGCCGCCGTGCCAGAAAAGTAGAAAAGCTTCGCCAGGAAGTGCTGGACAATATCGACCAAAGCCGCTATAAGACCACCGACCTGCCCTATTACAAAGGCGACAATTCACTCCGCCAGGCAGCCATCGATTATATCAAGATGTGCTATATCATCTTTAGCGAAGACTACAAAAAGATCGTCAATATGGAAGAGCTGGCCGAGCAGTCGGTAGACGAGATGCAGGCCTATCTGCTGCTGCAGGACGCGATAAACCAAAAATTACAAGAGGCCTGGTCGAACCTGGACAAGGCCACCAATGGCTTTGCCGCCAAATACAACGTCATCCTTTCGAAGGATGAGAGCCCGCTGGGCGCCAAGATGCAGGCTGCCGACCATCTCGACAAATATACCAACACCGTCTTTCTCGTTTTCTTCAAATGCAACTGGGAAGACAATCAGCTGGTCAAGGCCATGAACGACAAAAAGACGGGTGACATGGAACAGGCGCGAAATGCCCTTTCCGGCTATGCGGTGGAAGGTCTGAAGACGCTCGACACCATCAAACCCTACGAAGGCGACGCCGGCCTGGTCGCAGCCTGCCGCAGGGCCTTGCTTTTTTATCAGAAAGCGGCGGACAAAGACGTCCCCAAGCTCACGGATTTCTATGTCAAACAAGAGGAATTCGACAAGCTCCAAAAGGCGTTCGACGCCAAAGGCTCGTCCCGCACCAAAGACGACGTAAATGCCTACAACAAGGCCGTGAATGATATCAATACCTCGGCAAAAGGCTTCAATCAAACCAATCAGCAATTGAATAACGATCGGACGCAGACGCTCAACGACTGGAACGACACCGAGAAAAGGTTCACCGACGAGCATATGCCGCATTATCACTAGACGCGGCTCTGCGGGGCCGCGGGCCGGTCAGCGCTTCCTTGCCATCGTCGAATATTTCAACGCGGCAGGCTTATTGCCCATGTGCGTATAGGCACGCGCGATGGTATCTAGCAAACTGTTATTTGTCGAATCATGTGCCAGCGTCTTCTCCAGCCGGATGATCTCGAGCGCATCCGCTTTTACCGGCTGCAAATTCATGCGGCCGGTATTATTGGCGATCGCATAATCGAGGTACGGAATGGCCTCCGCCGGCCGGTCCTGTTCCAGACAAAGCACAAAAAGATAGTGCGCCATTTCGAAAGTGGGTTCGCGATTGAAGGCCTGCCGGAAATAGAAGATCGCCTTTTCGTTTTCCTTTAGCTTTCCAAGCAGCATCGCCGTCTTCTCATACCAGGACACCTCGTCCGGATGTTCCAGGCAGAGGGCCTCCATCACCGTGGCAGCCTTGGACCAGTCCTCCGTTTTGCTGTAATAGTCATACAGCTGCCGCATCGCATCTTCCCAGGAGAGATGCTCGAACGCCAGCGCATAGGCCAGGTCCTCTTCCTCCGTGCGCACCTGCCAGGTGGCCCTGCTGGGTGGCCCCGCGTCATGCCCCGATCGGTTAAAAGGCCAGTTGTTTTTCAAATTATCGATCTTATACGCGCCGGCCAGCGAATCCACGCGGGTAATCGGCATATCCCGAAGCAGCTGCGGGAAGGACTCCGCCGAAGCGGAATCGGGGGTTGCGGGGATCAATCCCTGCTGTTGCAAGGCCCGGTAAAAGACATCGGACATCAACGCATACCCCACGAGGTTAGGGTGAACATGCTCCAGCATTAACGAGTTGCCGACGATACCGTGATCGGAAGCCGCCTCGAAGGCCGAACGGGTATCCACGAGGTGCGTATTGTCGTATTTGCTGCTGAGTTCCGCGATAATGGTGTCGATCGCCTCCGGCGCCCGGAACCGCAGCTCATCCTGCTCTTTGGCGTGGATGAAATCGGCCCTGGCAGTCGCGTACTCTCCCCGGCCCCAGGCCTGCTGCGCCTGGCTATAGTCGGTCTTCGCCGAGTCGCCGATAAAAGGCGGTTGGTCTTTCAGGTTCGAAACCACATTGCTGATAAACACCGGTATCCCCTGCCGGTGAAAGATCGCCAGCGTCTTATCCATATTCGTCAGGAACTGGGTGATCCCCCGTTCATATAACGACGACCCATAAGGTATCTCCTGTTCGCCTACCATCAATTCCATCCGGGTCTTCCCGGTTTTCGATGAATGCGAAAATAGATGGCCGACCCTGCTGATCACCCCGCCCGCCAGCTGCACCACGCGAAACTGCCGCAGCCAAAGCAGCGTATTTACGAGCACGGCATTGCCGCCCAGCCTGTTCGTCGATCCCACGCCGAGCGCACCATAGTATTCATTGTGTCCGGTATAGATCAAAACCGCATCAGGTTGATAATGGACCACGTCCTTCGCAAATCCGAGGACGGTATACGAGTTCACCGCGGTAAGGGCGACATTGACAATCTCCAGCTTTTTGTCGGGGAACTCCCGCATCAGCCGGTACTCCAGCCAGCGATGGAACGAGCCGTTGTGAAAATAGGGATAGCCGATGGTCGTCGACTCGCCGAGCACGAAGATGCGCAACGTCCCGGGTTCTTTGACCTTACGAAAGGGCTCCCGGTTACCCGTAGTCGCATTCAGCTGATCCGTAAAATAGCGTTTAGACGCGGCCGGATTGAACACGAGGTAGTCATTGCTGCCCGGCGCCGTAATAAAAAGCGAGGTATCATAGCCATAATGGCCGAGTCTTAATGCGCCTTCCAGCAATACCAGGAATACAAAGGGCAGGAGAATGGCGATCAAGCGAAAAAGCCATAGGCGTGTACGGGATCTCGTATCGGGTGTCATGATAGCCATGCAGCGGTTTTTTAGGGTTTGACCAGGAGACTGTCGGTGAGACGGATATCCGCGGAGCTGGCGCCGGCCATGATCTTGAATTCGCCGGGTTCTACTACTTTTTTCATCTTTCGGTTCCAAAGGGCCAGTTCGCCGGGCCCCAAACGATAATGCACCACGCGGCTCTCACCTGGCGCTAACATCACCCGCGCAAAACCCTTGAGGGCTATTCCCGGCGTGGTTACGCTGCTGACGAGGTCGGTCACATAAAGCTGTGCGATCTCCGCCCCGGCAACTGTGCCCGTATTGGTGATCGTTACCTTCACGTCGGCCGTTCCGTCTCGCCGGATCGTCGCCGGCGTGACCTTGAGCCCGCTATATTGGAATGTCGTATAGCTCAGCCCCAGACCAAAGGGAAATAGGGGCGTATCTTTCTCGTCGACGTATCGATGTAGTGACGTTGGTTTGTGATTGTAATAAAAAGGTATCTGCCCTTCGGCTCGGGGAAACGTAATCGGCAGCTTGCCGCTGGGATTCACCCGGCCCAACAGCACATCGGCGATGGCAAGACCGCCCTGTTCACCGGAGAACCAGGTCTCGACGATGCCGGGGACATGCTCCGCGACCCAATCGATACACAAGGGCCGGCCATTGCTCAGCAAGGCTACCACGGGTTTACCGGTGGCGACGACGGCTTTGATCAGCGCCAGCTGCCGGTCGCTTAATTCCAGATGCGCACGGTCCTTCCCTTCACCCACTACCTCCGGTTCCTCGCCCAGCACCACAATGGCCACGTCTGATTGCCTGACGGCATCCAATGCGGAATCCAGGAGCCCCGTCCGCGTGCTGTCTCCGTACCCTGGTTCATACCGTATCGTCAGTCCCGCACCCGCGCGCTGCCGCAACCCATCGAGCACCGAGATCGCCTTTGCTTCGTTATTCGAATACCCGCCCAGGTAAGTGCTTTTCGCCAGCGGCCCGATGAGTGCGACGCTTTTGACCGCGCTGGTCAGCGGAAGAAGATGCCCATCGTTCTTTAACAAGCAAATGCTTTCCTGCGCCGCTTTCAATGCCAGTTCCTGGTGTTCGGGGGTATGGAATACCCGGCCTACTAACGTGGTATCCGTATAGGGATGATCGAAGAGTCCCAGCATGAACTTCACCCGCAGCACATCGCCTACGGCACGGTCGAGCGTCGCCGTCGTCAGCAGACCCTGCGCCAGTGCCGTTTGCATTGCCGTCATGAATTCGTCATGCGGCCAGTCGTAGAATTGCATATCGAGCCCTGCATTGAGCGTCTGCGCCAGGGCATCAGCAGGACTCGCCGCGGTATGATGGTTCTCGTAGGACATTTTTATTGCGCCGAGATCGCTCAGCACAAAGCCTTTGAAACCCCATTCTTTCCGCAGCACATCCGTCAGCAGCCACTTGTTGTCGACACAGGGAATGCCATCGATCTCGCTATAGGCAGCCATCATTCCAAGGGCGCCGCCTTCCCTCACCGCCTTCTCGAAGACATACAAAAAAGCGCTCCGTGCCTCGCGTTCACCGATATTCACCGGCGACGTATTGCTTCCGGCCTCGGGTATGCTATGTACCGCAAAATGCTTCGGTTCGGAGATCACCGCATCGGAATGATTCACACCCTGCCCCTGCAAACCCTTGACCATAGCTACGCCATTCCGGGAATTGAGCCATGGGTCCTCGCCATAGGTTTCTTCTACCCTGCCCCAACGCGGATCACGCGCCAACCCGAGTACGGGAGCCAGCAACATATCGATGCCATGGGCACGGGTCTCCGTGGCGATGGCACGCCCCACCTGGTAAACAAGCGCAGTATCCCAGGCGCCGGACAACTGCAGGGGAATAGGGAAAGAGGTGCTGCCCAGACCGCTGTACCCATGCAGTCCCTCCTCAATGAATAGGATCGGGATACCCAGCCGCGTCTTCTCGATGGCATAGCGCTGGATCTTGTTGGCGGTAGCGGCACTCAGTGGATAGAGATCATGCACCGAACCCGCTCCTTCGGCGCCCAAGGCGGCCTTCGTCTTGGCCTCGTCCCAGTCTTCCGATTCATGCCCTTCGGCGGTATGTTCACCCCCTTTGGCGCCTGTCATCCGGGCGACCTGGTTGCCCCAATACATGTCCAGTTGACGGATCTTCTCCCGGACAGTCATCCGGGAAAGCAGATCTTCGACACGACGTTCGACGGGTAAAGCAGGATTTTTGTAAGGTAGCACAGGCCCGGGAGCTGGCAGAAACACGGGGATGGAGAGCAGTAAAAAACAAAAATTCTTAATCACGCAGCAAGCTTTTGATACAAATATGCGTTCTCCGGATTAACTGGGAAATTAATATTTGATTAATTGGGCAAAACTCACGAAATAATCTCCTGGAAAGTCTTGTCGAAATCGGCACTGTAGATATCGCGATAATCCTTCACGAATTTCAGATACGTATTGCTGGCCAGGTTGTGCCGCTTAAGAAGGATCAGACCCTTACATTTATAAGTAAGCGCATCCTCGTTGAGCTGATCGAAATAAAAGATGCAGTTCGTGATCTCGATGGAAAACTCCGGGTTTTCGGTGATGTCGTGCTGCCGCAGATAGCTCAAACAGCGGTCGATCACCGCATTAGATATCTCGGATTTGATATCATCCAGCCAGTTGTATTCCGTTTGTAAAAGAAATGGTCCACGCTTGACGATATCCACCAACGCATGGATCTGCCGGTTATCGGGAACCTCCGTCTCCCGCATCAACATGACGCATGCCTTATAATCGATATAGGTGTTATCCAGCACCTGCAATTGCCAATACCCCGACTCCTTATTGATGACGCAGTTGCCTACCTTCTCGAGTATCGGTTTCAATTTCGCCAGATTTACGCTCCGGTTATTCTTGGCATCCTTTTCCGCCTTATCGTGCCAAAGGATCTCATTAAGCCCTTCTGAGGAAATGCCACGGCCATTTCGCATCGTGTAGGTAGCGATGATCAAAAAGAGCTCCTTGAGAAGCGGCGTGAATAGGCGGGTAATGTCATGTCCTTCGCGGTCGTATACCTGGAACGGCCCAAACAAATAGATCGCCTGGCTCGGCGCACCGGCCTCCTCCGTATGGGAAGCCACCGCGAGCATTACCGGCGACGGCGCTGCTGTGTGGTCAGTCTCAGCGGGCTTTGCAATCGATTGCGGGTGTATCTTATTTGCCCCCATCCTCCTGCGCCGCACAAATATCCCCATAATAAAAACCAGGCACCCCGCCAACACGATCCCCCAAACCCATCGATAGCTGCGGGCGGGAGTAACCGAAACAGCCGCGGCCATCCTATCCACCGGTTCCGGCGGATAGTTTAGCGTATATACCCGCACTTGTGTGTTCCGTTCTTTCTCATCGTCCCGGGTATAAAAAAGTGTCACGGCGATCAGCTTATTGCTGAGCGGTGAATAGTAGAGATCGGCATAGCTCTGGATATCATGAAAGCTATAGGGGATGCTGTTACCCACCTGCCTGAAGCTCGAATCCGAAAAGCTCCCCTCCACCAGCTGAAGTTTGGAATTATACGAGTCGTTGGGGAAAAGCAGCCCATACCAGGTATCCGGTTTTGCCGCGATCACCAGACTGTTCGCAAACGTAAATGGAAAGGCGGGTGATTTGAGACTAAAGAGCCTGTGGAACGAATGCCGTCTGATATCGAACCGGAAAAGATCATAAAAATTCCGCGGATCGAGCATCTGATCTCCCGTCTTGCTTCCATATCCACCCACGAGATACGCAGACGTCCCATCGGCATCGATGCCGAGTGCCGCCAGATAACGCGGAGCCAGGTAATCGCCCGAAGTCTTCACCGTATCCCATTGCCGCGTTGGAAAATGATACCGCTGGACGAGATTCTTGTAGCGCAATTGTCCATAGCCGCCGATCACATAAAGCGAGCTGTCCAGCGGCGATACGAATTTATTGGCGTGCCAGTATTCGGTTAGCGGCCCCGGCGGCGCATTCTGATCCCAGGATCGCGTCGCAGCCGAAAAAGTGGCGACCATACGCCGGTCGATAAATACATCCAGCAGCTTATCATTTATCGTATCATAGATCAGCTGATGCCCCATCCTGTAATCCGTATGGTGGATCGGAAGCCAGTCCGTCGTATAACCGTCCTTCGTCAGTTCATAGCCAGCAATCGAATCGGAACCCGCCACGAAGAGCTTGTCCTGTTTTGGATTGTAGGCTACGCCCGCATAGCCGTTGACGGTAAACGACCCGATCAGGTCCCATTGCTGATACCGCGGCTTCAGCCACACCGGATTTTTGATCCTGGCGGTGCGATGCGACAGCTTGTCCATGGCGGCTTCGCCCGCCGTCTCGTCGAGTGGCCAGTCGTATTTCGGCGTCCCGTCATCGGCGATCCGGATATCCTTGAGCTCCATCGGCGGGATATCACGCGTCCGGAATTTACCGTAGTCATCGGCGCCCCAGAGTATCTTAAAACAATTGCCCGTAGCCGGCACGGGCGAGGAGCCCACGGCATGCCCATTGACGCTGAACCGGATCTGGTGTTGCTGCAGGTCGTAGGCAAGCGAGAAATTATTCCAGTCGCGATACAGCTTTACACTGTCCACGGTAAAGCTGATGCCGGAGAAATTGTCGCCGACGATCACCTTGAAATTGGAAACCTTCTGGTTGTAAAGCAGGTCTATATTCTGCTCATTTCCACCAGGGCCTACCGCGATGATCCTGAAGATATAGCCGAAATAGATCGCATGATGCGGCAGGAAGTTGATATCGAAACTAAGATTGAAGCTGTTGGTAAAACACAGCGAGTCGTCCGGTGAAAGATCGATCGAGGTCCGCTTTTCCTGCACCACTTCATGGCTGCTGAAGATCAAACCGTAGGATTGGGCAAAATCGCGTGTTTGAATGAAAAATACAGCAGCAATACAAAATAGTAACCTCTTCATAAGCGTATGAACCGGCCGCCCGGGAGCGGCCTGGCCCTAAAGATATGGTTTTTATCGGGTATCCAGCTCCCGGCTCTTCTTGATGATCCGCTGGTTTGTCGCCCGCACCGCCTCGATATTCATTTTCTCCACCTTCCGGTCATAGGTCAGCAATCCGTTGATCTCGTGCTCCACGTCCGTGGTCTGCGTATACAGCGCGCCGCTGAGGCCACGATATTCCATGAGCTGTTCCACCTCGTTGAGCATGAGCTC
>JAICXX010000325.1 GCA_025934485.1 Chitinophagaceae bacterium | reverse complement strand
ATACAAACTTAGCTGTTTCACTGTTGATCATTCGTCCAATGAAAGGTTAATATGACCGGCTGTACTAATTTTCGCCAAAGCGTGACAATAAGGCAAAAATTAGTTGTCTGGCCACCCCAATGAATGAAGCTTTTGGCGCACCGGTTGGCCGTATTTTAACTTAGAGTCACCGTATTTTAACCGGGGACAAAAGGTGGGCCTTGGGCTCAGCGTGTGAAAATGCGACAACCAGGGTACGGTTAAGAGCGAAGCAGCTGATGAGGCTGAGGACGAGGAATACCAAATGCGGTGCGGGCGCGGGAATTGCGCGGGTCTGGTAAACAGATGATATGAAAAAGTCAACCACTACACCTAATACGCCTGCAAAAAAGCAGGGTGGCCCGGCGGGCGGTTTGGGAAAACGTGCGGGAAGCGAGCAGCCGGGGAAGGGTGAGCCGATATACCGGGATGAGGAAGAGCGGGAGAATGCGCACGCCCGGACCATCCACAATGGCAGCGCCGGGGCGTTCGATGCGACCGAGCATTCGCATGATGAAGAGGATGAGGACCAGGACAGCGATGATTTCGCGATGGATCGATAGCGGCGCGCTGGTGCGGGCTCGCAGACTGCCCGGCCGGGCGCTAAAAGCTCAGTTTCCGGCCCTGTTCGGGAAAGATCAATTTGACGCCGAGTGGGTTGCCGGCAACCAGCTGCCGGCGGATGCGCTCTTCCTGGTCATCGCTGGGTTTGCGGTGCGTGATCACCACGGGCAGCCCGTGCAGCGCGGTTTCGCCGGTGAGGGCGGCAAGGGCTTTGAGCTCCTGGCTGAGCAGCGCAGGAGTGAGATGACCAAAAAGGGATTTGACCGGCTGTTCGTTGGGGAACGAGACCTCGATGAAGATGGCCTTGAGCCGGCCGGCCTGTACAAGGGGGCCTACCGATTGCCAGACCCTTTGTATCTTGTCCGTATGTTCGACACTGTCGGCGCCGGTATCCCCGAAATACAATAGACAATCCCCGCCATTGCGCACGAGAAAAGCGGTGCTCTCATACGGGTTGCCGTGGCTCAGCGGGAATGCGCGGACCTGTAACGGCGTGCGATCGGCGGTGATCTCCTCACCGGGCTGCATCGTCACATAATGGTATTTCTTTAGCTGCGGTTTCTCCCCTTGATCGCCGAAATTGGCCCAGCTCTGCCAGCTGAAATAGCTGCCCTGCAGCACCTTGAGACAGGAAGCCAGTGCATAGATGTTTTTGCTGCTATCTTCGGGGGAATTGATGATCAGTCCCGCCACATGATCCAGATGCGGGTGGGAGATGAAATAATCTTTGATGTCCCTGCGCAGTACCGTCGCTATCGGCGGCGGAAGAACGCCGTTGGCTATGGCCTTGCGGATGCCCGCGTAAAGTGTCCCCGCATCCAGGCAGATATAATCCCGGCTGTTGCCCGCAGCCACCAGGTAAGAAGAAAGATTGCTTTCATCGAGGCCGCCGCGGACACCCAGGGGGATGACCGTAAAAGCGGGCTGCGCGGCTGGCTGGCTTGCCATGGAGGGAGTCGATGGGCCAGATTGCGCGACCGCGGAAAGGGAGAGGCCGAGGGCGAAGAAGATCAGGCGGAAACGGCTAAGGGGCTTCATGCCGTGAAGATAAATTACCTTTGATTCATGGCAAAGGAACATCATTACAGCACCCAGCTCAACTGGACCGGCAACCGGGGAGACGGGACAGCCGACTACCGCGCTTATGACCGTGACCATGTCCTCGTCGCCGGCGGCAAGCCGGAGATCCCCGGTTCTTCCGATCCGAGCTTTCGGGGCGACCCGAATCGCTACAACCCCGAAGAATTATTGGTAGGCTCGTTATCTTCCTGTCATATGCTCTGGTACTTGCATCTCTGTTCTGTCAATGGCGTCGTGGTGGTAGAATACCACGATTATGCGGAGGGGACGATGCTCGAAGGCGGCGATGGCGGCGGCCGTTTTAGCGTTGTTACGTTGCGGCCCGTGGTTACGGTGACCGAGGCTTCGATGATCGAGAAGGCGATGACCCTGCATCATGAGGCCCACAAGCTATGTTTTATTGCAAACTCGTGCAATTTCCCCGTGAAGCATGCGCCCGAAGTGATGGTCGTGGATGAGGGCATGTAGCCCATGCGGGGATGCGGGTCCGTATCTTGGCCGGACGTCGCCCGGTGAACGACGGGCGTTCAGCCTACGTCGAGGACGATCTTGCCGAGATGGGCGCTGGTTTCCATGAGCTGCTGGGCCTGCGGGGCCTGGCTCAGGGGGAATCGCGCGAAGATCAGGGGACGGAGCGCGCCCTTTGCGATCAGCGGCCAAACCTGTTTCTCCACATCGGCGGCGAGGGCCGATTTAAAGGCGATGTCGCGGGGCTTGAGCATGCTGCCGGTGATGACCAGTCGCATTTGCATGATGCGCGGGATATCGATGGTGGACTGGGCGCCGCGCATGGCATTGATAAAAACGAGCCTGCCGTCTTCGCGCAATAGTCGCAGGTTCTTCGGCGTGAAGTCACCGCCGGTGATATCCAGGACGACGTCGATGCCGATGTCTTTTAATTCCGATTCGAAATCCTGTGTTTTATAATTGATGGCCCGGGTGGCGCCCAGGGATTCACACCAGCGGCATTTTTCTTCGGTGCCCGCGGTGGCGTAGACTGGGATGCCCAGGGCTTTTGCCAGCTGAATAGCGGTGGAACCGATCCCGCTGCTGCCGCCGTGGACGAGGAAATGCTCCCCCCGTTTCAGGCCTCCGGTTTGAAAGGCATTTAGCCAGACGGTGAAGACTGTTTCAGGTAAGGTCGCCGCTTCTTCGAGACTCCAGCCGGCGGGGATGGGCAGACACTGACCTGCGGGCGCGGCGACATATTCCGCATAGCCGCCTCCGGTGAGGAGGGCGCAGACCTGGTCGCCGGGTTTCCAGCGCGAGGACGTCGGAGACCCGCTCGGGTTTTTCGACGTCGGTCCACTTTCCGCGGCTGCCGCCGGGCCAACCTCGACGATAGTGCCGGCGACTTCGAGACCGGGTATCATGGGCTGATCCTTGCCATAGGACTTGCTGGTACGCGAATAGACATCGCTGCGGTTGAGGCCTGCGGCCTTCACGGCGATGAGGACTTCGCCGGCTGCCGGAACGGGCCGGGGTGTATCGCGCAGCTCGAGTACCTCGGGGCCTCCTTTAGCAGTGATCCAGATGGCTTTCATGGGCTAAAGGTACGGCGATCGCGGGCTCGTTCGATTGACCAGCCGTTTTGTGAAAGAGATAATGGCTCACGATCCATTCCCTGCCGTTGTTGTAATTCCAGAGCTCGGCGCAGGCGAGATAGAAGAGCCGCCAGCGGGCCCACCATTTGCCGGCTTCGGCTTCACCGTATGTTTTTTTGAACAGCGGAAGGATATAGGCTTTGTGGTAATCCATTCGGTTGAGCCAGGCGGTGGCGGTCTTGCCATAATGGGTACCGTCGACCTGCCAGTGTTCTTCGACCGAAAGATCCTCATTAAAATACAATAGCAGATTGTCCGAAGGCATGATGCCGGCGGTGAAGAAGTGGCGGCCCAGCCAGGCGGCCTCCAGCTTATTTTCAAAAAGATAAGCGCATTCCTTGTGCGCAAACAGCTGCACGAAGAGCTTGCCGTCCGGCTTGAGCGCCTCGGCGATCTTTTTCAGCAGGAGCTGGTAGTTGCGCATATGTTCGAACATCTCTATCGATACGACGCGGTCGAAACCGGCGGGGGGTGGTTCGAAGTCGTTAATGTCCGCGGTGATGACCTGCAGATTGGTAAGGTCCATGAGGCCGATGCGGCTATCGATGAAATCCTTTTGGGCGGTGGAGTTGGAGACAGCGGTGATGTGGCTGTTAGGATAGCGTTCGGCCATAAACAACGACAGCGAGCCCCAGCCGCAGCCCAGCTCGAGGATATCCTGGCCGTCGCGAAGACCGGCGCGGCGACAGGTAAGCTCCAGCATATTCTTTTCGGCGGTGTCGAGATCACCCCGACCGGTACTGGAATTCCAGTAGCCGCAGGAATAGTTGAGATGACGACCGAGACAATATTCAAAAAAGCGGGTTGGGAGCTCGCGTTGCTGCCCATTCGTCCGGGAAGCGCTCACAGCGATGGGGGAGGCCTTTAGCTGCCGGAGCAGGGCGGAGAAATGGGCCTGTTGCATCTCGCCGGTCTCTTTGGCTTCTTCACGCAGCCGTTGGCGGAGCAAAAAACGGATACCCAGCCGGAGCACGGGGTCGGGGAGACGGCCATTTTCGAGCAGCGTGTTGTACCAGACCAGGTTGGTGCGGGGCTGTTTTCTAAACCACGGCAGGAAGATGTTCACGTCGCGCTGATAGCTCTTATACCGCTCACCCTTCGTGCGGACGGAATGTTCCTCCGTGTTGGGGATGCCGGTGACCTT
>JAICXX010000250.1 GCA_025934485.1 Chitinophagaceae bacterium | reverse complement strand
GCCATAATCCAGTTTCAGGTTAGCTCCCCAGTTCTGTCGCTGCGTATAGTCGAGCTCGATCCGGTATTCTTTTCCCTCTTCCACCGCCAGTGTCACCCGGTTGGGATTAGCTCTCCATGAGCCGAATCGTTTTAATGACACGCCGTTTACTTTTAGTTCATTACCCCCTGTTCCTTCAAACCGGAATACGAGTTGTCCACTTTTTGTCGCCTTGTACACCGTCTCATATTTCGCGGAAAAACCTTCCAAAGGAACGCCGGTCGCAAAAGGATGTTGCCCCGCCGTCGTCAATGCCAGCGGCGCAGTGATCTCGTCCGTCGCGATAGGCTGCCCTTCCATGGTTTTGTTGTTCCAGTAGGTAGCCTTGATTCCCGGCTTACCATCCATCAGCGACTGGGCGATCACGCTTTCGATAAAGACCTGGTCCGTCAGGTCACAGGCACGGTCATATAGGATGTCGGCCTTCGGCAACTTTGCTTTGATACCTGCCAGGATCGTTACAGTATGCACCGGCGTTCCATTATAGTTGCCCCACATCATAGGCTCGTTATCCGCATTGGGCCCGATCACCGCGATCCTCCGGATATTCCTTGCCAGCGGCAATACCGATCCTTTGTTTTGAAGCAGCGTCATCGACTCCCGCGCCATCTCCAACGCCAGCCGCTGATGCTCCGGCGAATTGACCACCGACATCGGGAGCTTCGACCAGGACACCAGCGAATCGGGGTCCATCTCGCCGAGCTCGAACCGGCCGGACAATGCTCTTGTGAGATGCAGATCGATCTCCTTTTCGGTAATGAGGCCGCGGTGGACTGCATCGGGCAGACTTTTGAAGGCGTAGTTGTACCCGCATTCCACATCTGTCCCCGCCAGGGAGGCCTTTGCCGCCGCATGGGTGGCGTCGGAGGAGACCTTATGACTCTGCCAGAAGTCCGAAACGGCTCCGCAATCCGACACCACCATATATTTAAAACCCCACTGGTTGCGGAGGATCTGTTGCAGCAGGGTGTTGCTGCCACAGCAAGGCTCATCATCGAGACGCTGGTAGGCGCACATGACCTCGCGGACATCGGCTTTTGTCACCAGGGCCTTGAAGGCGGGCAGATAGGTCTCCCACAGATCGCGCGGGTCGACCTGGTACAGGTTCATCGTATGCCGTTCCGGTTCGGGGCCGGAGTGTACGGCGAAGTGTTTGGCGCAGGCATACAGTTTCCGGTATTTGCTGTCTTCAGGCCCTTGCAGGCCGCGGACAACGGACATGCCCATCCGTGAAGTGAGATAGGGATCTTCACCGTAGGTCTCCTGTCCCCTACCCCACCGCGGATCGCGAAAAATATTGATATTGGGGGTCCACACAGAAAGACTTAGAAAGCGCTTGTTCTCCAGGCCCCGTCGCCGGGCGTCGTTGTATTTGGCGCGAACTTCGTCCGAGACGGCGTCGAAGATGTGGAAGAGCAGGCTGTCGTCGAAGGAGGCCGCCATGCCGATGGGTTCGGGGAAGACGGTGACGTCGCCATTGTTGGCCAGGCCGTGGAGCGCTTCGCTCCACCAGTTGAATCGTTTGATGCCCAGTTCGGGGATCGCGGCGGACTCATCGAGCATCAGGGATGCTTTTTGGTCGAGGGTGAGCCGGTTCACCAGGTCTTCGGCGCGTTCCAGCGGGGTGAGCGAGGGGTCCTGGTAGGGCAGTTTCTGAGCGGAGGCCGGCAGGCTTGTGGCGATGAGCGTTCCGGCAAGGGCTGTGTAGAGAAGGCGATGGAAGTTCATATTCAGGATTGATGATTAGTTGGATAAAAAAGTATAGGTTTTTCCGGGTTGTGTAGGGATGTCGTAAAGCAAAGTAGGTTTGAGGGGTATGGGCGTCAGTGTGGCTTCGGGGGAAACCACCGGTACGGGTGTCTGTTCCGTTTGATAGAAGGGGTTGGGGTTGGCGCCGGAGGCTTTTTTGAGGCCGCTGCCGCTGCCGGATCTCGAGGCGCTGCCGTTCAGCGAGTGCAGGGCATTGGGCGCGCGGAGCCGCAGGTTGCCGCCGAGGCGGGAAAGGATCACGAGCTTTGTAAGTCTTCCGTCCCGCCATTCCATGTCGGTGACCTCGAAGCCGCCTCTTGCGCGGAGGCCGCGGATACTCCCCTGTGGCCAGGCGTCGGGCAGGGCGGGGAGCAGGAAGAGGGCGCCGTCTGCGCTTTGCATGAGCATCTCCGTTATGCCGGACGTACAGCCGAAGTTGCCGTCGATCTGGAAGGGCGGATGTGCGTTGAAGAGGTTGGTGTAGGTTCCGCCGCCACCCGGGTTGGTGCCGAGCGGCGAAAGCTGGGTCTGGATGAGTTTGTAGGCATGGTTACCGTCCAGCATCCGCGCCCACCAGTTGACCTTCCAGCCCATGCTCCAGCCTGTAGAGACGTCGCCGCGTTCGATGAGCGTAGTCTTTGCAGCGGAGTAAAGCTCCGGGGTACGGTAGGGCGAGATCTGGTTGGAAGGGAAAAGGCCATAGAGGTGTGAGATGTGCCGGTGATGATCGTTTGGATCGTCCACGTCATCCAGCCATTCCTGCAACTGGCCATATTTGCCGATATGCATGGGTGGCAGCCTGCTGCGGAGCATGCTCAGGGTATCGATAAACGCGTCATGCAAATGGAGTACATCGGCGGCCCGGATCACGGTGCTGAAGATGTCGAACACCAGCTGGTTATCCATGGTGGCGCCTGCGGCAAGCGATGATCCGCCATGGGCGCGCGGTGCATTCTCCGGTGAGGTGCCGGGGTTGATCACCAGCCAGTGGTTGTTCGGGTCTTCGACGAGGTCGTCGACATAGAACAGTGCGGCGCCTTTGAGTACCGGGAAAACGGAAGCGAGGTATTGTTTGTCGCCGTTGTACAGGTAGTGTTCCCAGAGATGCTGGCTTGTCCATGCGCCGCCTTCGCTCCAGATGCCCCAGAAGATGCCGTCGACGGGACCGGTGCTGCGCCAGATGTCCGTGTTGTGGTGGGCCATCCAGCCTCTGGCGCCATACATGACGCGGGCCGTCTCGCGGCCGGTGACAGCCAACTCGCGGACCATTTGGAGAAAAGGTTCATGGATCTCGGCAAGGTTGGTCTTTTCCGCCGGCCAGTAGTTCATCTCGGCATTGATGTTGAGGGTGTACTTGCTGTCCCATGGCGGGAAGAGCTTATCGTTCCAGATGCCCTGCAGGTTGGCGGGTTGGCCGCCCGGCTGTGAGGACGAGATCAGCAGGTACCGGCCGTATTGGTAATACAGGGTGACAAAGGAGGGGTCGTCCGTGGTGCGGAAGTTCTTTAGCCGTTCATCGGTGGGGAAGTTGTCCTGGCCGGAACGGCCGAGATCGAGCTTTACGCGGTCGAAATAGTGCCGGAAGGCGGCGATATGGGCCTGCTCGATGCTTTCAAAGGATTTCGGCCAGGCTTTCGCGAGATACGCTTGCGCTCGCTGGTGGGCATCTCCGCCGAGGTCGTGGTAATTGATAAAGTTGGTGGCGATCGAGATATAGATGGTTGCCGCGTCGGCGCGGTTGATCGTGAGCGAGGTGTCGTTGTGGTCGAGGGTGCCCCCTTGTAGTTTGATCCTGGCGATGCCTTCATAGCGAACCATTCCCTGGACGCCTTCATGGTCCATGGTGGTGCCGCTGATCACGAGTTCGCCGTTCGACGCAGCCCTGAGGGTTGGGTTCTTTTCCGGGGTAGTATAAAAGGCGCGGAACGAGATACTGCCGGGCTTGTCTGCTGTGAGCCGAATGACGATCACGCGGTCGGGCAGCGAGGCCAGCACCTGGCGGGTATAGCGAATGCCGTCCACCGTATAGGTGGTAGTAGCGATTGCCTGGCCGATGTCGAGTTCGCGGCGGTAGTCGGTGTAATTGTCCTGGCCGTCGAAAGCCAGTTTAAGACTGCCTACCGGTTCGAACATTTGTCCGCTGGATTTGGTTAGTTTCACTGCGCCTTCGAGGTATTTCTGGGCTTCGGCCTGCTTTCCTTCGAAGATCAGGCGTCTTGCTTCCGGCAGGGCATCGAGCATTTCCGGGTAGTCGTTCCTGTTAGGGCTTCCGCTCCATACGGTCGCTTCGTTAAGTGCAATGTTCTCCAGGGGCACGTTCCCGAAGACCATGGCTCCCAGGCGGCCATTTCCGATGGGCAGGGCGTTCTCCCAGCGTGTTCCGGCGGGTTGCCGGTACCAAAGTTTAAGGGGGGCCTGGCTTTGTGCCTGTGCGGCCTGCGCCATGCCAAGCAAGGCAGCGTAGAAAAAATTTTTTATCGGCATGATGCTAGTTTGATTACGGATTCAACGTCGAAATCGATGAGTCCCCGGTCGCCGAGTGCGCGCCAGAAATCTTCGGGCAGCGGCGTGGCGGCAAGTTCCAGGTTTTGTTTAACTCTCGCCGGATCGGATGACTGCAGGGCGATGCTGCTGACGCCGGGGGCATTGAGGGCAAATTGTATGCAGGCCGCCGCGGGTCTCACGCCAAACTGTTCACATACGGCGAAGAACTCCTCCCGCCAGCGGAACAGGGGGTCGCTGCCCGGATCGCCGCGTTGCATGCGACGGTAGTCGTAATAGTCCGAACCGACGAGGAACCCGGAATGAAAGACGGCGGAATTGATCACTGTGACACCTTTATGGGCGAGATCTTCCATGAGGTCCGTGAGTTCTTTGGGGTGACTTTTCACCGTCATGCTGCCCGCAAACATCACCCAGTCCAGCTGCACGTCCGCGACGATCCTGGCGATCGTTCGCCAGTCCTTGGCGCCAACGCCTACGGCCGTTACCCGTCCTTCCCGTTTGAGATCGAACAAGGCTTCGTACGCATCGAGGATATCGCCATAGCGGCTTTCTTCGAGGTCGCGGCGGCCGGCGGCGGGAGCGAGGTATTCGTCGGGGTCATGTACGGAGATCATTTGGGGTATATAGCCGCCGAGAAGTTCGTTGCCCTGTTCGAAGCATTCCATCATCCCCTCGTAACCGATGCGTTGAACAGCGTCGTGGCGAAGGTCTTTCCATACGCCGGGCTCGAACGTGGGCTCTTCTCCTTTGAGCGGGCTCCGGACCCAGCCCAGCTTATTGCTGATGATGACGTCGGCGGGCGCAATCTCTAATTGGCGGAGACAACGCCCCAGCACTTCCAGTGCGAGGCCGGCGCCGTATTTACCCGCGCAATCGAACACCACGGGGCCGCGGGACGAGCGGATGCAGGCATCCACGATGGACAATTTAACGTCATCATCGAGGGTGACGAATAGATTTCCGAGGGCACTGGTGCCGAATACTACTGGCGGCAAGCTTATTTCCATGGTACATTGTCTTTATTGTTCCCGATTAATTGTAAATTTCATCTTTTTGTTACACATGAACACCCGAAAACGAGCGACGATCTATGACCTGGCCAAAGAGCTGGGCATCTCCCCGTCCTATGTTTCCAAAGCGCTCAACAACCATGAGTCGGTAAGCGAAGTTACCCGGCAACGGGTCAAAGAAAAGGCAGAACAGCTAAATTATAGACATAATTCGCGCGCTGCCAATCTCCGCCGCGGTCAGTCGAAGACCATCGGCGTCGTCGTCCCTCACATCAATCAAAACTTCTTTTCGGATGTCATCTCGGGCATCGAGGAAGTTTGTTTTGCGAATAACCACAGTCTTGTCATCTGTCAGTCCCACGAGTCGTACGAAAAAGAGGGAAAGGCGATCGAAACGCTTATCCAGCAAAATGTCGATTGCATCCTTATCTCCAATGCCGAAGAGACCAGCGGTTCGGATCATCTCCGGCAGATCGTCCGGAACAAAATTCCGGTGATCCAGTTCGACCGGTGTCTGGAATCGTTTCACAGTTTCAAGGTCGTCAACGACAACAAAGAGGCCTCCTATAACGCCGTCAGGAGCCTGATCAACGAAGGCTACCGACATATCGCCTTTTTGGGCGGACCGGTAACCGTGAACGCCTTCCGGGAGCGCAAAGAAGGCTTCATAGCGGCGATAGCCGAAGCCGATCTCCCTATCCCTTATAATTTTATCGTCGACAACGCCCTCACGCGGGAAAGAGGAAAGACCGCGGCTTTGTCTTTACTCCAGCTTTCCAACAGGCCCGATGCCATCTTTACCGTCAGCGATCACCAGAGCTTAGGCGTGCTGGATGCCGCCGCCGTTCTAAACATCCGCATTCCCGATGAGCTCGGCGTGTTCGGGTTTGCCGACGAGAGCTTCACGCAGCTTGTCACTCCTTCGCTTTCCACGATCGATCAGCACAGCCTAGATATCGGGCGAAAGGCAGCCGAACTTTACTTCGAGCGTATCTACCAGCAAAGTTCGGCGCCTGCCACCGAGACGATCGTCATCGCTTCCGATCTCCGCGTTCGTCAAAGCTCCAAGCGGCAATAATATTATTGCCAGCCCGGAGACTGAGTCAACTTGGGGTTGCGATGAATCTCCGCCCGTTCGATCGGCAAGAAGTTCATCGCGCTGGTGTAGGGGATCTTTTGTAACCAGACCACGGGCGTGTACGTCGTAACGCCGGTTTGCAGGTTCTTGATGACCTGCATTCCTCTCATAGGCCTGTTCTCGATGTCACCCGCGATCAGCCATCTTCTTTCGTCAAAGAACCGGTGTCCTTCGAATGCCAGCTCGATCCGGCGTTCGTTGTATAGTCTCGCTCTTAACGCATCGCCGGTGTAAGAGGCGGGGATCGGTGGCATGCCTACCCGCGCCCTGATCATCGAAAGATATTGCCGGCAGACCGCTTCATTACCCAGATTGAATTGTGCTTCCGCGTAATTGAGATAGATCTCCGCCAAGCGGAAGAAAGGCCATGGGGTCGTATAGGTTGTTTGCCAGTTTATCGGCTGGTTATCCGGCATGAACTTTTTGAGAATATAACCGCCCTCGGGATTGTCACTGCTCTGCTTGTACGAGTCATAGCCCCAGGAGTTGCCGTCCGAGGCGATCCATTCGAAGCAGGTATCCCCGTGATAAACGCCCGAGTCGTGCAGGATCGTGGCGTCGAAGCGTGGATCGCGGTTCCAATAGGGATGATTGGGATCATAGCCCGAAGCCGGATTGGGGTGTTGGGTGGCCGCCGTCATAGCGCCGGGGCCACCGCCTGTCCAGGTAAAGGGCGGTTCGCCGGTGGTCGCCATATCGTAGTCGTCGACGAGGTTCTGCGACGGCCCATTGCTGGCCCACCAGCCACCGTAGGCGCCGTAACGCCGGCCGAGATTGTTCATCGGATATTCCGTGCCGTTAGCAGATGTAAACTGCCGGGCGAAGATGTACTCTCCTTCCGCGCTGCCGCTCGGCTGGTTGAAGAGGGTGCGGTAATCCGGATACAAGGTGTAGCTGCTGTTCAGCAGGGAGTCGGCGGCATCCGATGCGGCTTGCCATTTCGACATATCGTTGGTGGTATTGTAGAGTGGCGAGGCGGCATAGAGTGTTACCCTGGACCAAAGGGCGAGGCAGGCATCCCGGGTTGCCCGGCCGAAGTTGCCATCGGTGGACAGATAGCTTTGGACAAGGGCCGGCTTGGCCGAATCGAGGTCGGCTTTGATGGCCGCTACGCATTCGTCGAAGGTATTGCGTACAAAATTGGTGCTGTCGCCGAGTTGATACACGGTGTTGACGATGGGTACGCCGCCGTAGCGTTCGATAAGGTTGAAATAGATAAAGGCTCTTAAAAAGTGGACTTCACCTACCAGTTGCTGTTTAGTGTTGAACTGGATCGATTTAGGGTCCGCCATT
>JAICXX010000049.1 GCA_025934485.1 Chitinophagaceae bacterium | reverse complement strand
TTGAGACCGGCCTCACCGGGTGAAGGCAGTTTTTCGAGGGTGTTGACATCGAGCTTGTATTCGATGTCGCGGACGGCGCCGCGGACCCTTCGGCTTCCGAGCTGTACGATGTATTTGTTCCCCGGGACGAGCGCCTTGCTGTCCATCCAGCAAAGCAGGGCCTGGAATTCCTGTTCTACCTTAGGCGGATTGGGGCCGGTGACCAGCAGGTCACCGCGGCTGATATCGATATCGTCTTCCAGCTGGAGCACGACGCTTTGCGGGGCGAAGGCTTCTTCCACTTCGCGGCCGCCGACTTCGATAGACTTGATGCGGGTGGTCAGACCTGCAGGCAGCACCGCTACGGTGTCGCCTTTGCGGTAGATGCCGCTGGTGATCTTTCCGGCATATCCCCGGTAGTCATGCAGCTCCTCGGTTTGCGGCCGGATGACATATTGTACGCTCAGGCGCCCGCGTTCAAGATCGGTGTCGATGTCGAGCGGCGTATTTTCGAGTAGCTCGAGCAGCGACGGGCCTTCATACCAGGGGAAGCTGGTGGAACGCTCCACGATATTGTCTCCTTTCAGTGCGCTGATCGGTAAGTAGGTTACATCTTTGAGACCCAATGTCCGCGCGGCCTCGGCATAGTCGATAACGATGTTATTGTACCTGTCTTGTGAATAATCTACCAAATCCATCTTGTTGATCGCGACTACCACGTGGGGGATATTCAACAACGACGCGATGATCGAATGCCGCCGGGTTTGCTCTACCACGCCGTTGCGGGCGTCCACCAGGATGATGATCAGGTTGGCATTGGAAGCGCCTGTCACCATGTTACGCGTATATTGGATATGTCCCGGGGCGTCGGCGATGATGAATTTCCGTTTGGCCGTGGAGAAATATTTATAGGCCACGTCGATGGTAATGCCCTGTTCGCGTTCGGCGCGGAGCCCGTCCGTCAACAGCGCCAGATCGATCTCGCCGGCTGCCTTGTTCTTGCTTTGTTGTTCGAGCGCCGCCAGCTGATCGACGAGGATGCTTTTGCTGTCATACAGCAGACGCCCGATGAGCGTGCTTTTCCCGTCGTCTACACTACCTGCCGTTATAAATCTGAGTAAGTCCATTGTCAAAATATGTTTATGGCCGAAGGCCGATCATTAGAAATATCCGTTCTTTTTTCTGTCTTCCATCGCGGCTTCCGACACCTTGTCGTCGATCCGCGTCTCACCACGTTCCGACGTACGTGTAGCCGTTATCTCACGAATGATGTCATCGATACCCGAAGCGGCCGATTCCACGGCGGCGGTGCAGGTCATATCGCCCACGGTCCGATACCGTACGCGGCGTTTTTGGATCTGGTCATCCGCATCTAACCGGATAAAGGGGGATACCGCTACCAGCTGGCCTTCGTAGTCGATGACCTCGCGTTCGTGTGCGAAATAGATAGAAGGGAGGGCGATCTTCTCGCGACGGATATAGTTCCAGATATCCAGCTCCGTCCAGTTGCTGATGGGGAAGACGCGAACGTTCTCGCCTTTGCGGATCTTGCCGTTGTAGGTATTCCAAAGCTCGGGACGCTGGCGTTTGGGATCCCAGCCGCCGAATTCATCGCGGACGGAGAAGATGCGCTCTTTGGCGCGGGCCTTTTCTTCGTCGCGGCGGGCACCGCCGATACAAGCGTCAAAACCGAATTCTTCGATGGTGTCCAGCAGCGTATAGGTCTGCAGCTGGTTGCGGCTGGCGAATTTGCCTATGGGCTCGGTGAGCTGCCGGGCACGGATGGTATCTTCTACCTGGCGGACGATCAGTGTTTCATCGATGCTTGCCGCGAGCTTGTCGCGGAAGGCCAGCGCCTCGGGGAAATTATGCCCGGTGTCGATGTGCACCAGGGGAAAAGGGAATTTGCCGGGCCTGAAGGCTTTCAACGCCAGATGGACCATGGTAATGGAATCCTTGCCACCGCTGAACAGCAGGGCCGGGTGCTCGAACTGTCCCGCCACCTCGCGGAGGATGTGGATGGACTCGGATTCCAGCTGATCCAGATAGTCTAAAGAATATTTTGCTTGTTTACTCATAATCGATGCTTTATCGGTGTACTTCAGGAGGCGTGTAAGCCACATTCTTTTTTACTGTTGTCTTCCCACCACCAGCGTCCAGCGCGGAAGTCCTCCCCGGCCTTTATCGCCCGCGTGCAAGGGGCGCATCCAATACTCACAAAACCTTTGTCATGTAAAGGGTTATAGGGAACATTATGCTGATCGATATAGGCGCGCACCTGCGCGGTATCCCAATGCAGGATCGGGTTGTATTTGAAGAGTTGGTTGCCTTCATCCCATTCGATGAGCTGGTGATCGCGGCGTTCGGGCGAATGCTCGGCGCGAAGTCCGGTGACCCAGATGGTCTGGCCCTGCAATGCACGCTTCAGCGGTTCTACCTTCCTGATATGACAGCAGGCCTTACGGTCCGCTACGGAAGCATAAAAAGCATTCGGGCCTTTTTGATCGACGAACGCTTCCAGCAGCGCCCGATCCGGGTAGTAGGCCTGCACGTGCGTACCGTATTTGTCGTTGGTGGCGCTCCATACGGAATAGGTCTCGGCAAAGAGCCGGCCGGTGTCGAGCGTAAAGATGGATACCGGCAGTCCAGCCGAAAGGATATGATGGGCGATCACCTGGTCCTCGATGCTAAAGCTGGTGGAGAACGTTACTTTCCCCGGAAAACGGGCGGCGAGCTCAGCAAGCGCCGCATCGATGGATAACCCACTAATTTGGTGGAGTAATGAGGTTGCCGTAATTTTTGTTTCTATTGTATTGTCCATGAGCCGTGGTGGTAGTGGTGAAATTCGAAGAGCCCGAAGGCTGGGCTGACATTTGATCAGCAGGTAGACGATGATCAACAGCAACAGCAGCAACAACAACATTTGCTGTTGGCGAAGGCGGGGAGCGTGTCGATGTGGGAATTATGCGTTGTCATGCTAATGTCTACCATGTTTGTGGACAAAGGTAATGGTTATCTATGAAAAAAGGGCCTCTGCGGCCCTTTTTTTTACTTTCAGGTTATTTTACCAAGATTTTTTGGGTTGTTTTACCGGTATCCGTCACGACCTCAACAAAATAGATACCCGGGGCCAGATTACGGAGCGGGATCATATTGAGCGTGCCCCCTACCTCGAGGTTAAGGATCTCGCGTCCGGAGAGATCGACCATCCTGATCCGTTCCGTATTCGTCGACGTCCTTACGTACAGCGGGGAATGACGGATCACCGGGTTGGGATAGACGCCTATGCCGCCACCGCTGCCGGGACCCTGCACTACGCGAACGGGTGAATACACGATCGTTCCGCTATCCGTTACTTCCGCCAGACGATAATAGTTGTTGCCGGAATCCAGCTGTGGATCGGTATACTGGTAGCTGTCGACGCCGTTGCTGTCCGTATAGGCCGGAACGGAATCGAGGATGGAGAAATTGACACTGTCTGCGCTCTTTTGGATAACGAACCGGCTTATCCCGAGGGCGTCGGTGGTTGCCCATTGCAGGAGCGCACCGTTACCGGATTTTGTGGCGGTGAAGGTCAGGATCATGTTTGGCGCCTTTGCGATATCCGTGGGCCGGGTGGCGTTGAGCCAGAATTCGGAGAACCCGTTCACGGTATATTCCGCGTAATAGCCGCTGTCATTGGGGATGACGCTTACCGCAGTGCGGGGTGCATGGAAATTGAATACGCCGATGGTGTCGTTGGCCAGCGTGCTGTCTTCCTCTGCCGGGCCCATCGGGCTGCTGAACTGGGTTACGCCGCTATGAAAGGCGTCGGGGATGGTCGTACAGCCGGCGCAACCCGTGGCGCCGATGAGCGTGTCGGTCTCGCTGTCGAGGAAATAAAGCCGGACGGACACATTCCCGCTGGGTTCATTGGAGGGCTGGATCACGATGTTGCGGTCCAGGAAATATTGGGTCTGATCGTGACGCACCGTGTCCCCATGATTGAAGAAGACCTTGACATTGGTGAGCCCGAGATTTTGCCCATTGGGGTTGATGGCGGCGACGCGTCCGCCGCCGAGATCGAAATTGACCCAGCCGTTGCCGCTCACCGGTTGCGCAAGGCTGTCGTCAGCACCCGTGTAGACGCCGGCGCCTCCGGCCTTGTCGAACACGTGGACATCGTCGATGCCTATGCCCTCAAAGGTCGTGGCGGGGTCGCTGCTCATCACGATCCGGAAACGCACTTTGGGTGCGGTCGTTAAGATGGTGGGAATATCGTACGACGAGACATGCCATTTGGTATACGATTTCTGCCAGCTCTCATTGGTCGCATCGTCATACCAATTTGTGCCATTGCCGACGACGCCCAGCGTGGTCCAGGTCGAATCGTCGGTAGTATATTCCACCCAGTGATAGTCGCAGGCGCAATCGTCTTCTGTCTGGAAGATATGGCTAAAGGAGAGCACCGGATGGGTGAGACCGCTGAGATCGAAACACGGCGAATAGAGATAGGAATGCTCGTTGTTGTTGTAATTACCGGTGAGACTGGTGACCCAGCAATTGTTGCCATTGGCGGCCTGGTTGATAACCGTTTTTGCAGGACTGCCCCATTGCCAGCTGCTGTTCACGCCGCCGGTAAACCACTTGCCGTCGCCGGTCTCGAAGCCTTCCAGGTACGGGAAGGTGGAGATCAGCGGCGAGGTGTGCAGGGTGTCCGGGCCGATGGTATCGTTGGCCGTATAGGTATCACCGGGATAATTTACCATGGCGGTGATGACATAGGTTTGGAAAGCGCTCATGTTCGCCGGGGTGGCAAACGTATAGACCATGGAGTCGTTGCCGCCCAGGCTGGGTATGGTCTCGTTGACGGTGTCGCCGTCGACGACATAGCTCACGGGGATATTGGTGGCGGCAGCCGAATTGTAATTCCGGACGAGGATGCTCACCGGCGTGGTCCTTGTCAGCGAACATTGGTTACCGGGAGCAGGCGAGACCAGGCTCGTCACGCCCAGGTCGTTTGACGAGCGGGTGAGAGTGATGTCGTCGAAGAGATAGCCGTTGTCGACGGTGCCATCCGTATAGACGTCGTTAGTGGAGGTATAGCCCTGTTCACCGAATTTTATCTGGAAGCTGCTGCTCACGGTTTGAGCGGGTACCGCGCTAGCCAGCGTGCCGGTGATATCGATATGTTGCGAGGGTTGGTAGATGCCGATACCCGCTACACTGGTATCCAGCGTCTGCACGGGTATCCAGGCGGCCTGGTCGTTGCCCCTGATCCAGACCTCGTTCCCGGTGTACGATGAGTCGATGCCCTGGTTGCGATAGTAGAAGTCCAGCCAGAGCTGGTCGCTTGCGCCGTAGTTGCTCAGGTTAAAGGTCATAATAAGACTGTCGGCAGTCAACACGGTGGCGGCGGGGGCCTGGTCGAGGATGGCGCAACGGTTGCCCGTACGGCACATGCCTTGATCGAGCCAGGTCCTTGTCCGGCCGTTGGGCGAGCTGGCATTGAAATCACAGCGATCGAGCCCGGTGAAGCCCTTGGTGGACGATGCGTAGGTACCCACGGCGGCCGATTCCAGCCCTTCCGTATAGGAGGGCGCGAGCGTGAGGGCCGCGTTGCCGAGCTGTTTGACAACGGTGGTGAGCGTATCGTTACCCAGCTGCGGGTCGCCGGGATAGCTGACCCAGCTGCGGATCGTATAAGTACCTTGCGCGGAAAAATTTGCCAGGGTGGTGAATGTATAGTCATTGGAGCCGCCGCCCGTGGGCACCGCCGTGGAAGTGGGCTCGGTGACGGGTGTGCCGCCGTTGATGCTATAGTTCATGGTGTAAGCGGAACCGGTGGCGGCCGTGCCAAGGTTTTTGACCTCTACCCGGATAGGGGTGGAAGCCGAAAGCTGGGTGGAAGTGTATAGCCGGCCCGAGGACAAACCGATCGCAGAGTCCACGGTATAGTCGTTGTCCAGCGCGCCGAGGGCGCAGGCGCCGCCGTTGCCGGTGGGCAGGATGTTCACGGAGATCGAGCGGCGTCCGGGTGTCGAGCCGTTGACCGCGCGTACTCCCAGCCAATAAGAGCTGTCGCGGTTGAGATTGGCCAGCATATAGGAGGTGCTGGTGGTGCTGGCAACTTTGACCATGGTATCGCCAACCAGCTGCATGATATCATAGCTCGTTGCCGATGGGATGGCGCTCCAGCTGAGCTGCGCATAGCCCTGGCAGGGGCTGGTGCCTATGACGACGGGCTGACCCAGGACCACGAAGGGATAAGTGCTGGTGCCGGAATAGGCCGTGCTATTGCGGGACACCCGGATCAGTGCCTGATTCGTAGCGGTGGCCGGCGTCGTCCAGTTGTATAGCTGGCTTTTGCCGGGGACGGAATTGCTGATGGTCGTCCAGGTAGTACCGTTGTCGGCGGAATAGGCGATGGTAAATGGATTGGTGCCGCCATCTGTAGCATTCCAGCGGATAACTTCGGGATTGCCCGGCACCCAGGTCTCGGTGCCGTAGGGATATTGTACGGTGATACCCGGCTTGATCAGCATATAGGCCAGGGCAAAAGGTTGCGGTCCATACGGGACACTGGCACCCGCTATATTGATCGTGTACGTACCCGCAGGAGGATTGTTGATCACTACCTCTTCGATGTTGTTGGTATTGTCGACCCCCTCCATGGCGTTGTTGGCCACATTGGCCGGGGTGGGATCCAGGACCAGCGGATAGTGCACGACGCCGCCAGGGGTCGTAACCTTGAGATCGAGGTTGTTGACGAGCGTCGTGGCGGCATAGGGCGCGGCGGGATAATCGTTCCAGCAGATCATCACCCTAAGCTGCGTGGCTCCTGCGGTGATGCCGCCGAGGCTCAGGTTGTCGCTCTGGCCGTTACTGATCTGGGCAGTCAGGAACTGACCGCCCTCCAGCACCTGGTCGGCGGCAAGTCCATTCATGGCGCCGAAACCATAGAGAAAATCCGGTCCCGGGTTCCCCAGATCGGTAGCCGAGACACAGGCGATCGTCTTGAGCAGTACACCATAGGGGTCGCCGCCATAGCGCTGGCGATAGCGCTCGGCGAGTAGGGCTAATGTACCGGTGACATCGGGCGCGGCCATGCTCGTGCCGGCATCGGATGCATATCCATTATATGGAACGGTGGAGATCACATTCATGCCCCCTGCTACCAGCTCGGGTTTGATGCGGCCATCGGAGGTCGGCCCCGCGCTGGAAGACAAGCCGATGGTATAGACGTTGGCTGCGGACGCGTTCGTGTTGTCGATATTGCCTACGGTGATCACGTTCTTAGCGGATTGAAAACCCGATTTTACCGTGGCGTACTCGAAAGGGTAGGGGGTACAGGTGAGAGAGCCGTCGTTTCCCGAAGCGAAGACATGGTTCAACCCTACGTAAGTATCCAGCTGTGCGTCCGTAGCATAGGCTAGTGCGTCATACTGCCCGTCGTCGATGCAGCCGATATCGTAATCCGTATAGGAGTTATTGGTCAGCAGCATATCATATTCGCCGACGTACACCGATGCGTTGGCGAGGATATCACTGAAATACTGGTTTATAAGCGTCGCATGCGGCGCCATGCCCTGGTACATCGGGTTGAGGATACCGCCCCCTGCCACGGAGCCGCTGGTATGGGTACCGTGGGTGTTGAACGGGGCCGGTGTGCGTAAAAGCAGGCGGCCGGTGAAGTCTACGTGCGACGACGGATCGGCGTCATCGCCCATGCCCACGACCACTCCGTCGCCGTATAGCCGGAGACCCGAGGAGGCTGCCAGTGCGTCGCTACCTTGTGCGGCGCGGTTGTTATAATTCAAAGGTCTCGGCGTGACCGGCTGGGAGGCCAAATAGCTGACATAAGGCAGCGCCGCCAAACGGTGGAGCGTGGCGGTGTCGCCTACGCGGGCAAAAAGCACCCGGGGCGGCTGGAATTTAACGGTCTGCAGGACCGCGCCGGCTGCGGTGAGACCTTTCCTGATCTCAGATTCGGGTGTGGTCCCAAAATATCCGATGGCGATGAGCTTATCGGTCCGATGGATCTCTTCAACAGGCTCGGTCTGGAGCATGCTGCTCAGCTTCGAGCGGGCAGGCAGCGAGAAGACGCCGCCCAGCTCGTATCGTTTCAGTGTCTGCAGATCGAAGCCATCCTGTACCTCCGCCAGATAAGTTCGATCCGAGATATAATCATATAAATGCAGTCCTTCCGCAGCCATGGCCACCCGCCGGGACGAATCGGGCAACGAGTCGAACTGCGCCAGCACATAGTAATGCCGGTTGAAATGAACGGTGCGCAGCGAGTCTTTGCGAAGCGAAGCGTCGGCGATGTTGCGGCGAATGGGAATCATGCCATTTTTAAGATGGACGAAACCGGGTTGTGTGCGGATGGGACGTTGTTGAGCGAGGATGGATGGGGCGAAATAGGCCAGCGAGACGAAAAAAAGAACGACTTTCGGCACAGCAGTATGTAGAGTTCTGGTCTTCAAGATATTCGGGAATGGGTATTTAGAGGCGAACAAGGGTATTGGTAAGATATATAAACGTGCGGATGGACCAAATATTTTATTTTTCCTTACCTTCCGGAAATGACTTCTACTACCCCAATGCCTGCCACTTCCAAAAAGGCTTCTACCGCCCAAAGGTCCCTTGCCCTGGATATCTTCCGGGGAATGACGGTATGTTTCATGATCATTGTCAATACCCCTGGTAGTGAAACGTTTAGCTTTGCCCCGTTGCAACATGCGAAATGGTTTGGGCTGACCCCTACCGACCTGGTCTTTCCTTCCTTCCTGTTTGCCGTGGGCAATGCCATGAGCTTTGCCATGAAAAAGTTTGAAACGATGTCCCAGGGAGCTGTTCTCGGGAAGATCTTGCGGCGGACCCTGCTGATCTTTGTGCTGGGTTATCTGATGTACTGGTTCCCTTTCATACGGGAACAAAATGGGCATTTGGGGCTGAGCCCCATCTCCCACACCCGGATCATGGGGGTGTTGCAACGCATCGGTTTGGCCTATGGGATCGCCGCGTTGCTGATCTATTATCTCTCGCGGCGGGCGGTGCTGGTCATCGGCGCGGTGTTGCTCATAGGTTATTGGATCGTGCTGCTGGTCGCGGGTGTACCGGGCGCCGACCCTTTTAGCATGACGGGTAATGCGGGTTACCGGCTGGATATGTTCATCCTGGGCCCCGATCATATGTATCATGGAGAAGGGATCGCCTTCGATCCCGAAGGGCTGTTGAGCACTTTACCGGCGGTTGTCAACGTGATCGCTGGATATTTTGCCGGCGTGTACATTGCAAGGAAAGGCAAGGAATACGAAGGGCTCACCAAATTACTGTTATGGGGCTGCGGTTTTGTCGTGCTCGCGCTGGCCTGGAACAGCGTCTTCCCGATCAGCAAAAAACTCTGGACCAGCTCTTTTGTCTGCGTCACGGTGGGCATCGATCTGATCTTTCTTTCCTTTTTGATCTACGTGATCGAATTCCGTAACAAGAAAGGCTGGACCGGTTTCTTCAATGTTTTTGGCAAGAATCCGCTTTCGATCTATTTGTTGTCGGAGCTCCTGATCGTGGTGCTGTTCCTGATCCCGATGGGACCCGACCTGAGCTTCGCGGACTGGATCAACCAGGTTTTCTACCAGGCGCTTTTTCCCGGCAAGATCGGCTCCCTGCTTTTTGCCATCTCTTATATGATGGTCTGCTGGAGCGTCGGCAAATGGTTGGACTATAAGAAAATCTATATAAGGGTGTGATCCGCGCCCGCCGCGCCCCCGCCGAATATGCGCGTCTGGCGCGGATCGTCTAATGATTGGCCTTCGGCCGGAAATCCCGTGAATTTCCAGGTTTTAAGCTGTATCTTGCGCGACCAAAACGGGCCACGGGCCCGTTGGCCGAAGGCCCATCGTAAGATATTGCACGGGGGTGGGTACTTTGGCTTGAACCCAGCCCCGTGCAATAGAAATCTGGCGCATGTATAAAGCAGTATTCCTGGACATGGATGGAACCTTGTTGAAGTCCGATCATTCCGTTAGCGAACCCACGATAGCGATGATCCGCGACCTCACAGCCAAAGGGGTGTCGGTGATCCTGGTCTCGGCGCGACCGCTGAATGCGGTGTTACCCACTTTTCAGCACATTGGTCTTCCTGCGCAAACTCCGGTGATCACGCTTAACGGCAGCTATATCGTAGAGCGGGAACAGCCGGTATTCGATGTCCGCATCGATCTGGCCACAACGGCCAGGGTCACCGAGCTGGTGCGTCCCTTCAAAGCGACGATCGCTTTCTATCTGCAGCGGGAATGGTATGCGGAGGTGAGCGATGCGTGGACGGCGCATGAACAGCGGATCATGGACGTACCGTTGGGCATCGCGCCGATAGGAGAGCTCATCCAGGGCTGGAAGAACCGCAACGTCGCGCCGAACAAGCTAATGGTGATGAGCGAGGCGGCGAATATCGCAGGCATCCAGCAGCATCTGCGATCGATGTATGACGGCTGGCTGAACATCTATCCTTCCAAAGCCACCTATCTGGAGGTCATGGATACCCGCGGATCGAAAGCGAATGCCGTGCGGTTTGTCGGTGAACGGCTGGGACTGAAGCCCGCGGAGATCATCGCGATGGGGGATAATTACAATGATGTGGAGATGATCCGGTATGCGGGGATGGGCGTGGCGATGGGCAATGCCCCCGACGATATTAAAGAGATCGCAGATTTTGTCACCGACACCAACAACAATGATGGCGTGAGGAAAGCGATGGAAAAATTCTTCGCGTGATTTATGCGTCGCCTTAAGTCTGGCCGCCAGGCGGCAGCCTTAGATAATCTCGTAGAGCCGGGCCAGATTGATCAGCTCCACCGTGTTGGAGATCTTGAGCTTATCAAGGATACGGGTCTTGTGCGTACCCACCGTGGATTTGTGCAGGCTGAGCGTATTGGCGATCTCGGAGACCGAGCTGCCCTTGAGCATTTGCAGGACCACCTCGAATTCCCTGTCACTCAGGTCTTCGAAAGGATTGTCCTTTAATTTTTTAGTCAGTTCACCGCTGAGGATCTCGGCCAGGTTGTCACTGATATAACGTTTTCCGCCCAGCACCTTTTGAATGGCGTATTTGATCTCGGATTCTTTCGAGTATTTGTTGAGATAACCGTGCGCCCCGATCTTCAAAAACCTTTTAGCAAAAAAAACTTCCTGGTTCATGGTGAAGATAATGATCTTGAGACCGGGATATTCCTTGAGCAGATAAGCGGTGAGACTAAAAGACTCCGTGTGCGGCATGTTGATATCCAGGATCAGCAGATCGAAGTGCGCGGATTTCATTTTTTTGATCACCGCTTCTCCATCTTCGGCTTCGTCGATGGCAACGTCCCTGATGCTATTATTGATCAGTAGTTTTAAGCCAGCCCTGACAATGGAGTGGTCGTCTGCGATTAAGATATTCTGCATTTTTTTGGATTGAAGGGGATCCGTCCTCAAATATAGAGGATATTGACAATATTGGCTAACCTTCAGAATTTTTATTTGTTTTGGGCTTTTGCGAGGATCCCCTCCCTGTATTTTTTTACCGTCGCCAATAATTTGCGGTATTTTGGAATGAAAGTGTGAAGCAGCAGGATATCGATGGAGATGGCCAGGAAGATCACGATAAGCCCTTTGTACCAGTCGTTGTGCGTCAGGGAATCGTAGGCACCGGCATTCAGACGCGACAGTACCCCTTCCACCAGGAATAGCAGGTAAAAGCCGGCGATGGCGCTGATGAATTTGAACGACCAGATGAACTTGTCAAGGATGACCTCCAGTTTTCCGAGGAAGTTCACCAGGGGGAGGGCCAGGAGGGTGGGGTAGTCGGCGAAAAACAGAATGCGGAGATGATAGTATAGGGAGAAAGCCAGTAAGCCAAAAAGGGTGATGTTCATATGCAGTTCGCTGCCATCCGTCCTCCACTCGCCGCGAAGCTGCCACGTATTGATCAACCAAAGTGCGGCGATGATGCCGATACGTAAGAGAAGTTTCTTGCGGAGATAAAAAGCGTCGGACAAGGGATTCTTCACCACGATCTTTTCCAGGTCGGAGGACAGGATGGGCCGTTCCTCCATGGAGATCTCGGGGAAACTATTCCAATGTTGCAGTAGCTTTTTTAGCTCCATATCAGTTTCTCCTTTAAATAGGGGATGAAGTTCTTAGCGGGCGCCGGAGCTTCGCGTCGTTGTTTACGACCAGCGGCAGTTGCGTGTACCAAACCGGTGAACGAAGGGATCTCGTCGGCAGGAATATTCTCCAGTTCCAGGAAGAGCCGGAATTTCTCCAGATCGGAGATGCCGCGCACCGATTCCCGAAAGCTGCTCATAGAGCGCTGGTAGTCAGGAGACTTGAATTGGATCGTCGCATCGTGGGCGGATTCCAGCTCCAGGCTGATCGAATGCAGGGCCGCCATATTGATACAGGCGCGCAGCAGCATGGTCTGCTTGTCATTGCTATTGTCCTTTCGGGAGCGGATGTTCTGGGAAGCGGCGGCAATAATGTTGATGAAGAGGCGCTGGTGTTCCTGGTAGTTGTGCGCAAAGAAACGGCAGATCGAATAGACCTTCTTGTGCTGGTTCTTCAACATAGAGCGCAGGTCGGGCTCACAGCCGCTCCTATTGGAGGAATTGTTCATATTGGGTATGGATTTTAACGGATTAAAGGGTTTTAACAGGGTTATAGGATCCGGCCATAAATATTCCAACTATTCACAAGGTTCAATAACCGCGGCGTTCTTTTTAATAACGTAAAAAGACTTCTTGTGGTATACGTAGGTGTTTATTGCAACGTTATATAGTCAAAAAACTACCGGCAATTCACGCTTTTACTATATTTTCAAGAATGCCTAATTAATACCTTGTTCGCTATATGAGCTATGTATCGCTTGAAAATTCAGATTCTTTTCTGAAATGTTTTGAGGTGATCGCAGAAGACAAATCTTGTATCGTATCCGATTCTGTGCTTTATTGTTCCGGCAAAACTGGTAAGGGTTTTATCACCGTAGCGGGGATCGCGGCTGGTATAGAGGTCCTGGCGATAAACCTGAGTATGCCGGCCGAAGAACTCACTTTCCGGTTCGAGCCTTCCACCCATAGTGCTTCGTATATCCTCAGTTTTGATGAGATCGAACTTCCGGGCAAAAGCGAAAGCGAACCCGTTGCCGGGCATTCGGTGTTCCCTGCCGACCAACTGCATTCCTCGGTGTCGATTGCCGACGCCGCGACAGGCAGGACGCTCACGTATCCCAAAGACCGGACGATCCGGTCGATCATCGTTCGGGTCCGCCAGAGTGCCCTGGATCAGCTGATCCGGGATTTCGACGCCGGCACGATCAGCCGTATCCTGCAGGCCAGGGGCAAGGTGCTCACCTGGCCCATTACTTTCAAGTACAGATTGTTACTCAACGACTTCATGACGGAGATCGTTCAACATCCTTTTCGGGAGCTCTTTACCGTCCGCAATGTCTCGGTACTGATCGAATACCTGCTGCAGCAGTTCTTTGTGATGGACAAACTAAGCGAGGAGGGGAATGCGTTAAGTATACAGGACACACACAGCTTATCCAGGGTCGAGCAGCACTTGTGTTTGCATTATAAGACCGAGTTTCCCGGGATCGAGAAATTATCCCGCATTTCGGCGATGAGCCCCACGAGTCTCAAGACCAAGTTTAAGAAATATTATGGCGATACTTTGTTTGGTTATTACCAGAAGAATAAATTGGAGCATGCCCGAAAACTGCTGGATAACAAGATCCCGGTGAAGGTCGTGGCTACGGAGATCGGCTACTCCAATCCATCCCATTTTACGCTGGCCTTTAAGAAGGAATATGGGTTTTCTCCCTGGCATTATCTGAATCCGCACTAATCTGCCCGGCAATAGCCGGACAGAACGGACCTAGCCCTTAACTCGAACCCAATATATGTCTATGAAATCCCAAGATCCTACCGAGTCAAAGACCACCAAACCTTTGCAATGGCAGGTATTTACCCTACCCGTGGGCCTGAAGGCCGCCATGATCAAGGACACGGCCCAAAGATTGGAACTAGCTCTGCCGGCAACCGGCGAAAAAGGATTTACCCTCAGTGTTATCAATTATAAAGGCGATCTCCGCATTCAGCCCGAGGGCGGGATGGAGCAGGAAGCAAGTCCGGGGCTGAGCCTGCTGAGCCGTATGGACCGTCCCCTGACCTTTCGTTGCCCCGGCCCGATCCAGTTTACCGCGCTGGCGGTCTTTATCCCCGAAGCCTGGGCAAAGCTTTTCTTTGACGGGAATGCCCAGTTCGACAAGATAGTGCAGGTGCTCGAGGATGGAGAGAGTATCATTACCTGCCGGCTTGGCCGGCGTCAGCTATCGCTTTTTTCCGCCTCGCTGGCCGCGGGCCAGGGAATAGCACCGCATTTGCTGAGCGTACAGAACAACGCACTTTCCCTGCTGGAGTATTTCTTAAGCAACCGTCACCGCGGGCTGCTCGGCGCCAACCCGGTTTCGGATATCGAGAACGAGGATGATCTGAGCCTTATCCGCGAAGTAGAATCGTATATCTCGGAGTGCTATTGTTCCGACACTTTTACCGTCGATTCCATTTTGAAAAAGACCTATACCAGCTATCACCGTCTGAATTTCCTGTTCAAATCGATCCATGGCATGACCATTTCGGAATATATCCGGAACAAGCGGATCGAAAAGTCGAAGGAGATGATCGCGGACAATGCCAAGTCTATCAGCCAGATCGCCTATGAGATCGGTTATTCCAGCATCAGCAATTATATCCTGGCCTTTAAAAAGGTCTATCAGATCACGCCGGGGAAGTATAAAAAGCAGATGGATAGCCTGGTCTGATCACTTGGTCTATTGTTGGGGTGGCGGGTTCATGGGGATACGCACGGTTACTGTCGTACCGCGGTTTTCGCCGCTGTCCACGGAAAGGGTCCCACCCAGCCGTTGGGTAAGGTCGAAGATGAACTTATGCCCCAGCTGACTCCCGCTTTTTACATTATCGAGATTCTCGTCACCTAAGAACGCCGAAACCTGTTGCGGGCTCATGCCTTTGCCGGTATCGGCTACGATGATCCATAGTTCGTTACCGTCGTGGTGCGCCGAGATACGGATGGCGCCTTGTTCGGTATATTTATTCGCGTTATCGGTGAGATTGCGGATAATGGTGATCAGGAGGTGCGGGTCGGACCAGACTTTAAGGTCGTCCTCCGCTTCATAGCTGAGCGTATTGCCTTTCTGAAGCGCCTGTTCGAGGTAAAAATCGTGGATCTCCTGCAGCAGGGGCAGGACATAGAACGGCTTTTTGCTGATCCTGAAATTGTCTTTCTGGCTGGTGACCCAAAGCAGGAAATCCTCCGAGAAATTGTAGATGTCCTGTGCCCCCTTCTTTACCCAGAACGCGCGGTCCTTGAGTTCCGACGGCGTAAACCCATCCTGGTTATCGTGCAGGTCGCCGGCGAGCATGGTCAGGAAACGCAGGGGTGATCGCAGATCGTGGATCACGAGCGAGATCAGCTTTTCGCGTTGCTTGCTTGTCCTGAGCAGCGCCTGTTCGGAATGCTGGAGCTTGCTAACGGTCTCCTCCAGCCGCACGACGGTAGCTTTCATCTCCTTTTTCTTTTCCACCAGCTTTAGCCGCAGCTGGATCAGCAGGCCCACGAGCACCAGCACGAGCATGCCTACTGCGATGAGGAACCCCGTGGTGCGGTAGAACACCGGCGGCACGATGATGCTCCACCGGCGGTATTCATAATTATTTCGGCCAAACCCACCCGTCTTCCGGACCTGCAAGGTATAGTTGCCGGGTGCGAGCCGGCTGAGGTCCAGCTCGCCGTCCTCCGGTAATTCCGTCCAGCCGTCATTGAAGCCCGCCAGCCGGTATTGCAGATACAGATTGCTGCGGTCACCCAGGTAGGGCGAGGCGATCTTTGCGATGAGACTATTGTAGCCTGCCGAAAGCGAGATCGTATCCGTGGGCCGCACGGATCGGCCGTCGATATCCAGGTCCGTGATGTCGATGGCGCCGTTTGGAAAATCGGTTTGTAGTGAATCGGCATAGAAGCACACCATGCCTTTCATGGAAAGCAGCGCAATGAATCCCTGTGGGGTGATGACACCGCAGGCATTGAACCCGCCGTTGAACTCATTGGTCAGGAGCCCATCCCGGCGGCCGTAATAATAATAGTACAGCTGGTTGCTTTCTCCGCGGACCCAGGCATCCATGTCCGCCTTGGGGGTCTTGAACAGTCCCTTGTTACAGGGGATCCAGACATTTCCTTTCTTATCTTCCAGAAAACAATGCGCCGTTATCAGGAAGCCGTTCTTATCGAGCGGCATGCGGTGGAATTGCCCCCTGACATAATAAAAATACCCCTGGCCGTACGTTCCAATAAGGATCGATCCGTCCGCGCAGCAATGAATGGCGCGGACATGGGAGCCGGCAAGCGCGGGGATGCTGTGCGCTACGTTTTTATCCGGATCATATTCGATGAGCCCATTAGTATGGCCGATCCAGAGCCGGTGCGGCCCTACATAACGGACGACTTCGTTGAGATGTGCGCCGGTGGAAGAAGGAATTGCCGCATCCAGCCGGTGAAAGGAACCCTCTTCGAACCGGTACAGCGACTTTTCTGTGAGACAATAAAGATGACCTGCGGAATCCTCGGTGTAATCCGCGATATTTCCGTCCAGCGGGCGACCGATCACAAGCGGCGAAACGGTCGTTCCCGTTCGACGCATAGGAAGGCTATCGCGTGCCGCCCAGATCTGGTCTTTTGGGTCGATGTACAGACAACGTTGCCATATCGGCCCATGGTCTTTGACCCAGGAAAACCCGCCCGCGGGGGTAAAGCCGAACTTGTCCGTAAGGATGGCAGAATCGTGCAGCAAGGCCATCGGCCCGAAAAGATGATTCGCCATCTTCGCTTTGAGGTCCGCCGGCCAACGACTGACGCCAAAGCGGTTTCGCCGAAGGATATAAAAGCCCTCCGTGTTCGTAGCCACCAGCAGCAGATCCAAACCCGCATTGTATTCCACCGCGGAGATATTCGGGATGAAGCTCAGATCCAGCAGGAAGACGGCGCGCAGATGACCATTGGGCTCCGGAAACAGCCGGTAGAGGAGATTACCGGCCAGGAGATGATTGGCGCGGCCGCAGGAAAAGATCTGATACTGGTTCGCGGGGATTCCCGCGGGAAATGCCTGACGCGGATCGCCGTCGATGGGCAGCCCCTCCACGATGCTCCGTTGACCTTCGTATACGTTAAGTATCTTCCCCCGGTTCAGCACAAAGAGACGGTTGCCGGTGGTCAGGAACCTGCAGTCGGGCATAACGACCCGGGATAGCGGGAATAACTCACTGCCGTCATAGTAGTAAAGGCTATCCTGATAGTGCAGGTAGACGCCCCCGGCGTCCGTGACAAAAAAATTCTCGTTGTGGGCGGCGAGGTCCCCGAAGATGGCCTGTCGTTGCCGTGTTTCGGCCGGGGAGGGTGCCCTGGTCAGGAACGTGGAGAAATCGAATAGCCGTTTTTGGGTATTGAGGAGCAGCGACGACCGGGCCGATGGGGTGTTCGGCGGCGACAGGCGCTGGATATTGTTACCCAGGGCGTCATACAGCCGGTGATCGATCGTCTGAAAATACACGGAACCCTTGTTGTCCTTCCCAAGCCAGAGGATGTTGGATTCCATGGCTGGTTTGTCGCCGGGATAATAGAGCTGGAAGGAGCTGCCGTCATAGCGGACCAAACCCACCTGGGAAGCCAGCCAGAGAAAGCCGTTCCCGTCAAAAAGCAGGTCATTGATACTATTCTGGGGTAGCCCATTGTCGTCGGTAAAATGCTGGACCACATAGCCGTTGACGGGGACAGGCTGAGTCAGGGCAGGTCTTACAGACAATAAAAGGATAATAACAATCAAAAACCAGATAAACTTGTTTATCATGCCTTAACCTTGAACGTTAAAATTAGCAGAAATAAAACGATTGAGCAGCCGCCTAGGAGTTTTTTTTCTCATGTATTGTCTGCATGCGTTATCCTTTTTCAGGGAATGAGTAAATGCCCCTACCCTTGACCAATACCTTTATCCCAGCAAAATCAGTATTCTATGAACAAATTCTACCATCCCGGCGGGAATCGCCATTATCTTCCCATTACCCGGCTGTACCGATGTTGAGCGTAATGCCTCCAGTGATGCTATTCTATCATCATCAATTAACCAATTATGCCCAACTTCGATATCACCTTGAATGTTTACATCTTCCTGTTGATCATCGGTTTGGCGGTGATGCTGGGGTATTTGCCCCGGAGCCGTCAGCTTGCTAAGAAACAGCGTAAGATCATGCAACTAGAGCAGGAAATTGTCGATGCCCATGCCGAAGTACTGGAAAATCAGCGTGAATATTGCGAGCTCGAGTCGCGGTTCAAAGACGTTGCCAATCCCAATCCGGTGATCAGCATGAAAGAGAAGAACCGGGCTACGGGCACCGATTAACGAGCTATGCCGTATCTTATTCCCACACTGGGAAAATTCCTGTTTTCCTGGATCGTCCTTGCCCTTCCCGCGACCGGCGTGAAAGGCGCCATCCCAGCTGAAAATTTTGGGGATTGCGCTCGCTTTGCCCCTCATATTTTCTCCAATTTTGCGTTATACAAAGGGGATACGTCCCTGGAACAACGGCAGTCAGGTATTGTGCGGCATCAGCGGAACGGAAATGTCGTCATTGTGGTGCCCTCGGGTTCCGCAGGACATTACAAAGTCCGCTTCTTTGATGGAACGAATGCCTTTCTGTTCGAGATCCGGGAGATCGGGGATTCTCCGCTGATCGTCGAGAAGTACAATTTTGTCCATGCAGGCGTATTCCAGTACGAACTGTATCGGGACAACAGGCTGATCGAGCGACGGCGTTTTCGCATAAATCCGTAACTATGGCCCTAAACCGTATCAATTATCAAATCCAAATCTTATGCGTGTATTCACGAACCTTTTGTTTAAGGTTACCTTATCATCCATGGTGCTGACTGCTCCTGCCATGACATCCCTTAGTCACAATGATTATCCCAACGGCAAGCTGCTGATGAAGAAAGAGACGGCTACGTCCTTTTATTCTGCTGCGGTGATCCGGAATTATATCGATCATCCTGTCCTCGAGGTAAGGGCGATGAACGCACCGGCTTCTGTTTTGGCTCCTGCGGTTGCTGCGGCTCCAGCGGGTGCGGCTGTTGCTGCACCTGTCGCGGCAACTGCGCCACTGCCTGTAGCCAAGACTCCAGCGGCCCTGCCGGTAGCCGCAGCCACCTTGCGGGCACCCGAACCGATGCCTGTTTCGCGTACACTGGAAAGGACATCGGCGAAGGCAGCCGAGCTGCGGATGGTGATCAACCAGGCCTCCTACATCTATGCCAGCATGGATCTGAATGAACAGGGGCTCGATCCCAAAGCCTTCGAATATGCCTGGCGCGGCTATCACAACCTGGTAAAGAAAGGGCTGATTCACAAACGTGCCGTGCTTTCGATCTGCGATTTCAGCCAGAGCTCGCGCGCCAAAAGAATGTATGTGATCGATGTGCTGCACCGGAAGCTGCTTTATCGCACCTATGTGGCCCATGGGCAGAACAGCGGGGATGAATATGCCACTTCTTTCTCGAACGACCCCGATTCGTACAAAAGCAGCCTTGGTTTTTACGTGACGATGCGGACCTATGTGGGCCACAATGGGCTTTCGCTGAAATTGAATGGCGTCGATCCCGGTTATAACGATATGGCGCTGAAACGGCAGATCGTGTTGCACGGTTCGTCCTATGTAAGCGCCAAATACATGAAGGATTATGGTGAGCTGGGAACTTCATTGGGATGTCCGGCGCTTCCTTCCGCGGTAAGCGGCGAAATCATCCATGTGGTGAAAGGGGGAAGCTGTTTGTTCATCTATCATCCTACACCGCAATATCTGGATAATTCAAGCGTGATAAATAGTTAGACTTTGGGCCGGCCTCCTACCAGGGAAAATAGTCGCCGGCCCAAACGGTTAATGATGGCCCTTCGGGCAGCGGACCTGTGGTCCGCTCTTAGCTTATAGTTTTCTAAAGAGGCACCCATACCGTTACGGAGGTGCCTTTTTCTTTTTCGCTCCGGATCGAGAGCTGGCCACGCAGGATCTTGAGCAGGTCTTTGATGATGAGATAGCCCAGTCCATTGCCCTTGCGGTTATCGACATTGGCGGAAGAGATGATGAAGTGATCCGCCATGATGTTGTTGATCTGTTCCGGGGTCATGCCGACGCCGGTGTCCCGGATCTGCAGCGCGATGCCGCCCGGCGTGTACTCGCAGCCGACGTGGATATGACCGCTGCTGGTGAAATTGATCCCATTGAGCACCAGGTTGTACAGCACGATCTTTACCGGTTCGATGTATTGATACAGCACCAGACTTTCCTGTACGCCATTGACCAGCCGGATGTCCTTTTGCCGCGCGAGCGCTCCGAGGACGCCAAAGACCTGTGTGACCAGTTCATGCAGGTCGAACGTCTCTTTGGCCAGCCGGCGGTCCTCGTTGCGGTATTTGATCCAATTGAGAATATTGGTGCCCAGCAGTTCCAGCTCCTTGCTGGTCGTGGCCATCTCGCCGATGGCTTCCTGCAGCAGCTCATCGGGCAGCTCACGTCTTTTTTCGATGAGATTCTTACCCGTCAGATGCAGAAATCGCAGCGGGGTCACGAGATCGTGGCTGATGATCGAGATCAGCCGGGTCTTGATGAGATCGGTTCTTTCGAGCTCTTCGTTCTTGCCCTGCAGCTGGCGGGTTTTCTCGGCGATCTGTTTTTCCAGGTTGTTCTGACGGATCTCGAACCAGCGGGTCCGCCAGCGAACGATGAGGATGATCAAACCGCAAAGCAGACAAAGCCCCAGCAACCAGCTCCACGGTTGCTGGTACCAGTGCGGCCGGATATAAAAGCTGGTGATGACCCGGGGGGCCTCGGGATGCCCGGCGACGCCTGTCCCGCGCACCAGCAGCCGGTAGCTGCCATAGGGCAGATTGCTGAAATGCAGTTCGGGGCTTCGTGCCGGGTCTACCGTCTGCCAGACCGGATTATACGGCTCCAGTTTGTATTCAATATCAAGATTCTCCTTGCTTAGCCAGGCGGGGAATGCCAGGTCGAAGCTGATGTCGCGCGTGCCCGCCGGCAGCGTGGGTTTTACGAGGCCGCCCAGATCGATCTGTTGGCTGTCGGCGATGAACCCGTCGATATACACGGAACCCCGGGGCAGGGTGGGGACCGGCCGGGTGGGGTCCACCCAGACCAGGCCATCCATCGAAGGGAAGGAGAGGACGGTATCATTGAGTGACAGGGCGCAGGGCGTGCAGCCGCCGTTGAGCTCCGTCATATCCATGCCCTCTTCGCGGCCGTAATAGTGATACGCGACGACGGTCGTCCGGCCTTCGAAGGCGTCTATGAGCTCCTGCGGACGGGTGCGGAACAGACCACGATTCGTGCTGATCCAGCAATAACCCAGCCTGTCCTGGATAAAACAATGCGCGTATTGCAGGTATCCTCTTTTGTCTGGCGGAACGGGGCGGAGCTGTCCATCCTTATACAACCAGATGCCGCGGCCATAGGTGCCGATAAAAAGATAGCCGTTGTAGGTCCAAAGCGCGCGGACGCAGATACCCGGGATACGCAGCAGGGTATCCAGCCGATGGTCGCGGGTGTCAAAACGGAGCAGGCCTTCGCAGGTGGCGACACCGATATGCCCCGGGCTGATCTCTATCATGGCGAAAGGCATATTGCTGTTCCTATCCGCCTGGGGATAACGATATTGATAATCGATGCGCTGGTTATGGATGACACCGATACCTATGGCGTTGGCTATATAGAACCCGCTGCCGGTGTGGAGAAAACCGGTGGCGACGGAGCCCGCTCCCGCGAAGCGCGTAGTGGTGCGACCCTTCGGGAAGGAATAGGCAAAGACCGTATCCCCGAGACTATACCAAAGCGTGCTGTCGGCGTCCTGCAGTACGTAACTGTTGAAAGGGACATGGATGGCAGGGAACACGGTGGCGTTCCCTTTTCCATCGAGCACCGGGCCTTCGTTGGTGAGTATCTTACCCCCCGGCAGGGCGACCTGGCTATAATAGGCCGTTTGCTGGTCGGGCGATCGTACCGGCGCACGAACCGGTTTTACCAGGTCCTTACGGATCACGATAAGCCCTTTTGATTGGGTACCGGCGAACAGGAGCCCGCTGCTGCTATCATATTTGAGAAAGGAAATCCGCCCGTCCGTGGGCAATGCGGTGCAGATCAGCTGTGCTTCCAGCCGTTCCGCGGTCTTATGGAGGACCCATACGTCGGGGCCCTCGAGCAACAGCGGCTGGGGCATACCGTTGTCCCAGAACAACGAGCGTTTCTGTTTGGCGGCGTTGTCCGGGGCAAGTCCCTGCACTGTCACGGGATATTTCCTGCCGGCGTCGATATCCAGCCGAAAAAAGCCATGTCCCGGGTCGAACAAAAAAAGGGTCGTGTCGAGATAGCCGATACGCGCGTCCGGCGGCAGCGTCATCACGAAAGCCGGGACAGGCGATCCTAACCGGTAGTCGTAAAGGGTATCGTTATGCGTAAGCAGGAGCCGCTTTTCGGATAGGGGTACCAGTTGTTCCCGGAACCAGTTGAACCCGAAATCGGGCGGGGCCTGCTGCGAGCTTTGCCGGAACAGCTGACCCGAGGCGACGAGACCGGTGAGCCGGAAAGAGGCCGGACGGGTATCGATCCTGCTGTGCCCCATAAAAGCCACCTTGTTGCGCGTTACGAAGAAGAGATCGCCCGTCTCATCCGACGAGAAGATACGGCCATCCCTGGTCTTGAGCAGGAAGAGCATCCGTTCCGAAAAGAGCTCGGGGGTATTGGCGCGGTTAAAAAGCAGGAATTCGGCGCCGTTGTAGCGGGCAATGCCGGCCTCGGTGGCGATCCAGAGAAAACCCGTTTGGGCATCCCATTGCAGTCCTTTGATGCCGTTGGAAGGGAGGCCGTTGTCGGTGGTGAAACGTTGGATATGATAGGTGGACTGAGCCGAAAGGGGAATGCAACTAACTAGCAACCAGGCAGCTATACCGGTTATCTTAATAATTGACATTATACAAGGTAGCCAATTCTATCAATTCTTTGAGGTTTGAGGTCAGCGTTTTTTCAAAGATGCGGTTCTTGACGGTGGAAATCGTGTTCATCTTGACATTGAGGGTCTCGGCGATCTCTTTTGTCCCGAACCCCTTCAGCACATAATGCAGGATCTCCAGCTCCCGCGGAGCGAGTGCAGAGAAGGGGTTATTGGGATAACGCACACCTGCGGCATCGCGGCCGGGATGTTCATTCAACAGAAAGCGACGCAGCAGCAGGATCGTTTCTTCTTCCGGTGTGGTCTTGGGCAGATAATGGTCGATGCCGTATTGGCGCAGCGCCTTGCCATAGACCTCGGCGGGTTGCATCGAAAAGACCATGATCTTCAGATCGGGATACAACTTCTGAATGTTGGGCAGGATCTCGAGTGTGCTCCCATCGGACAAGATAATGTCGAGTACCAGGTGGGAGTATTTCTTTTTGCCCAGCTCTTTCATCAGCTCGTTGCAACTGACGACTTCGGATACCTGCGTGAAACCCAGATGCAGCTGTAACAACAGCTTTAGTCCTTTTCGGATCATACTGTGGTCATCTGCGAGTAATATCTGTGGTTGCATCCAGCTAAATTCATCAATAAAAAACAATGGCCTGTAGAATTAATTCTACTTTACCTTTTGATAAACCTATTAATTTGCCCGGGATAACCGAACGCGCCTATTCAAAGCACAGACCCTCACTCAGACCTGAAGTCCCTGTTCCGAGATCAACTAAGTATCGTTATTATTCATCAACTTTTACCAATGTCAGGCTTTCGCTTAAGACTCAACAGGTTAAAAAATATTCCCTATGCGTCTTCGATCCAGGCGCATCTGCCCTTCGAAAAATCGTTCGAGCTGGAGTATTTTTTTGACGGGTTACAGAACACGGTTATCGTGAAGCCCATATTGATCAGTAATGTCGTGATCTTTCTGGTCCATTTTCCAGGCGGGGAGGCAGAGCCTATGGCGCTCGTCTATAATAAAAAAGACACGTGGTCGGATATCGAAAAAGAATCCACGGGCCTCACCGAAGCCGTCGGCGAGGCCATCGAGGAACATTACTCCGATTGCTATCTGCCCTGGCCTGGTCATGGCGACGGGAGTTACAATACATTCCGGGACAACCATCTCTTAAATTAACGGTCATAGGATATGATCAGTCAGCCAGCAACCGCCGGGAGGGATCTTACCCTCGATCATTTTCGGCAGGGGATCCCCGAAGCCTTCAAGATGCTCTTTTTCGAGTACTATCCCGAGTTCTTTTCTTTTTCATCCATGCTGGTGCAGCACCGGGGTGTGGCGCAGAAGGTGACGATGGAGATCTTTTTTCTGTTGTGGAACCGGCGCGCCGATTTTCGCAATGAGAAAAAGATCAAGGCCTTTTTGTATCTCGCCGCCCGCAACCGCTGCTTGCAGCAGCTGAGGGCGCATCCCGATGACCTGCACCGGTGGGTCCCCGACGCGACACGGATCAACGTCGTCCCCGGCGCGCTTCCTGCCGAAATTCTCCGGGAGGTCTTCTCTTTTGCCGCGCGGACGCATGGTGCCGAAAATGCGCTTCAAAAAAAATAGCGCATTTCCGGCAAAACGCCAATGTCTGTCCTTCAGACGAAAAGGCTATCGCCTTTTTAGGTAACTTCCCCTTGTGTTATTGCAAGATGCAACTTCCCGACAGTTAGAGCAGGCGGCAGCCGTGAACCATACTGCATTATTCCGGCAGGAAGCAGCGGTCCTCGGCGGCAATGTCTTTTCCCGGGGGGGGCTGGAGTGGACCAGCGGCAGCCCGCAGGTCCCATCGATGATCGCATTTCCTGCACTAGGGCCGGAGCAGGCCGGGGAGCGGCTCGACGAGCTGATGCATTTCTATCTCCGCCATCCGCCCAAGGGGGCAGGTTGCTGGTCGCTCGATCCGCCGCAACCCGTGGACTTAGGAGTCCGGCTGCTGGCCCGGGGTTTCCAGGTGGGCTGGCGTCCGCATTGGATGGCGCTCGATCTCGGCCAGGTGCAGACCCAAAACGTTTCCCCCTGGGGGCTGAGCATTGTCCGCGACAATATAAGCTCACTGGACAAGGTCAAAGGGCTGCCTTATGCACAGGTGATCATTCCTTCGGAGCGAACGGCGGAGATGCCGGGACAGTGGACCCGTTTCATCGCCCGATGGCAGGGCAAGATCGTAGCGCACAGCGTCGTCTTTCTAAGTTCCGGCCCCGAGGGCGCTGCCGGCATCTATCATGTGGGCGTGGTACCCCGCGCCCGTAAGATGGGGATCGGCAAGGCCGTGACCCTGGCGGCGTGTTTGTATGCGCGGGACAAAGGGTACCGGTATGCGGTGCTGAACTCCACCGAAGCCGGCCGACGAACGTATCAAAGCCTGGGATTCGAAACAATAGGCGAAGGCTGGACCTGGTGGCTGGTGACGGACAGGCTCCTGGCACACCCCCCGTCACCACAGGAGGTGAAGCTGGCCGAAGCGATCGGCCAGGGCCGGCTCGACGTCCTGCATGCGCTGCGTTCGCAGTTCGACGCTGCCGAGCTGAATCGCCCGATGACCAATGGGATGAGCTGGATGCAGCTCGCTGTTCATGGGCGCCAGCCGGCAGCCGGCGAGTGGTTGCTCGGGGCCGGGGCCGTCTGTACCGTCCTAGATGCCTGGGACCTGGGGTGGAAGGAGCGGGCACGACAGCTGCTGCACGATGATCCGGCGGCCGCAAACCAGCTCTATGGAGAATGGGACAAGACACTCCTCCATGTAGCCGCCGAACGGGGCGACGAAGAGCTGACGCGGCTCGTACTCGGCGCAGCCCCTGATCTGCGGTTAAAGGACAAGGCCTATCAAAGCACCTCACTGGACTGGGCCCGGCATTTTGGACACAACGGCATCGTAGAGCTCATCGAGGGATCTCGCCCACCGAAATGAAAAAATTGATAAACGGTTGTTGTGCGCTTGTAATAAATCTTACTTTTCTCCCTTAAAGAGTTTTCCTTAACTCAGATAACCAGCTACACATGAGAAAAGCAATCTTGCTCTGCTGCCGGCATTTCCTCCCTGTATTTTTGCTCGCCGGCTGCTTCTGCTCTCCCGGTTTTGCCCAGACGATCGATACCTCGCTATTCGGCGATCTGCATTGGCGGATGATCGGCCCGCATCGCGGCGGCCGTACCGTGGGCGGATGCGGCGTACCACAGCAGCCCAACGTATTTTATATCGGGGTCAACAACGGCGGGGTTTGGAAGACCACCGATTTCGGCAGGACCTGGGCACCCATCTTCGACGCGGAGTCTACGGGGTCGATAGGAGATGTCGCTGTGGCGCCTTCTGATCCCAATATCGTATATGTCGCCAGCGGCGAAGGCATCCAACGGCCGGATTTAAGCGTCGGCAACGGTATCTACAAATCCACGGATGCTGGAAAAACCTGGACACATTTAGGGTTAGCCGAAGGGCAACAGATGGGTGGGCTTGCCGTCGACCAGCATGACCCGAACAGGGTCTTCGTGGCGGTGTTGGGCCATCCCTATGGGCCCAATCCCGAACGCGGCGTGTACCGGTCGACTGACGGGGGAAAGACCTGGGATAAAGTATTGTATAAAGATGAGAATACGGGAGCGGTTCAGGTCACCATCGACCCGGCGAACCCGCAGATCGTCTATGCCGATCTTTGGGCAGGCAGGCAGGGCCCCTGGGAGAACGGAGCCTGGAACGGCCCTAACAGCGGGCTGTTCAAATCCACCGATGGCGGCACTACCTGGCACCAGCTGACGCAGGGACTTCCCACTCCGGCGCAGGGCCTCAGCCGGATAGGCTTCTGCGTGGCCCCATCCGATCCCTCACGGCTATATGCAACGGTAGAAGCCGGCGCCTATGGCGGCATCTATCGCAGCGATGATGCCGGCGAGACCTGGAAGAAGCTCAACAGCGACGAGCGTTTTTGGGGCCGGGGTGACGATTTCGCGGAGATCAAGGCCGATCCCAAAGACAAGGACATCGTGTATACCGCGGATGTGGTGGTCTGGAAATCCACGGATGGCGGCATGAGCTGGAATGCCTATCGCGGCGCACCCGGCGGTGACGACTATCACCGCATCTGGATCAATCCGGATCATCCGGAAATCCTGCTGATCGCCTGTGACCAGGGCGCCATCGTCACCGTAAACGGGGGGCAGACCTTTTCGTCATGGTACAACCAGCCGACGGCGCAGTTCTACCATGTGAGCACCGACAATGCCTTTCCTTATAATGTCTATGGCGGCCAGCAGGAGAGCGGTTCCGTCGGCATCGCTTCGCGCGGCAATGACGGCGGGATCACGTTCCGGGAATGGCATCCCGTGGGTGCGGAAGAATATGGCTATATCGCCGCCGATCCGCTGGACCCCGATATCATCTATGGCGGTAAGCTCACGCGGTACGACAAACGCACCGGACAGGTCCAGAACATTGCGCCCGAAGCCGTGCGGAGCGGCAAATACCGGTTCTTGCGCACGGCGCCCGTCCTTTTTTCACCCACCGATCCTCAAACTCTTTATTTCGCGGGCAATGTGCTGTTCAAAACGCAGAACGGCGGTCATTCCTGGGAGGTGATCAGCCCCGATCTCAGCAGGGCCACCTGGACTATTCCGGCCAGTGTAGGCATTTATAATACGGAAGCCCTGAAGAAGATGCCTCGCAGGGGTGTCATCTACACCGTCGCGCCCTCGCCCGTAGACGGCCTCACCATTTGGGCCGGCACCGATGACGGCCTGATCCATGTCACCCATGACGGCGGTAAGACCTGGAACAATGTCACCCCGCCGGATATTGCGGATTGGACGAAGATCTCGCTCATCGACGCCGGGCATTCCGACGCCCATACCGCCTATGCCGCCGTCAATGGCATCCGGCTCGATGACATGCATCCACATATCTATCGTACCCACGATGGCGGCAAGACCTGGACGAGCATCGTTAACGGGCTGCCGGATGAGCCCATCAACGTGGTACGCGAAGACCCGCGGCGCAAAGGATTGCTGCTGGCCGGCAGCGAACGCTGCGTCTATATCTCTTTTGACGACGGCGACCATTGGCAGCCGCTCAAGTTGAACATGCCCGCGACATCGATCCGCGACCTGGTGTTCAAAGATGCCGATGTCGTTGTGGCTACGCATGGCCGTTCGTTCTGGATACTGGACGATATCGCCCCGCTCCGGCAGATCACTCCGGCAACGGCCGCCGCCGATGCGGTGCTGTATAAACCGGAATCGGCTATCCGTGTACGTTGGGACATGAATACCGATACGCCCTTACCGCAGGAAGAGCCCGCAGGCGAGAACCCGCCCGACGGCGCTATCATCGATTATTATCTCAAGGCCGATGCCACGGGACCCGTGACGCTGGATATCCTCGATGGCGCCGGCAAGGTGGTTAGACATTATTCAAACGCTGACACCTTGTATACGGTTCCCGATGTCAATATTCCCACGTACTGGATCCGGCCGCAGCAGCTGTTGTCGGCGAAGGCTGGTCCGCATCGGTTTTCGTGGGACCTTCATTATCAGCCGCTCAACGTGCCGGCGTCCTATCCGATCGCCGCGGTCTACGCCAACACCGCGCCGGAACCTACTTCACCCTGGGCACTACCGGGTACGTATACGGTCCGACTTTCCGCAGGCGGGAAGACCTCCACGCAGCCGCTGGTGATCCGCATGGACCCGCGGGTAAAGACATCCACTGCCGCCTTGCAGCAACAGTTCACGTTATCATTGGAAGCCTACGAAGGGCGGAAACGGGCCCTGGCGGCCTATGACTCGTTAGGGATGTTGCGCGGAGCGATTGCCGCCGCCTTGCCCGGGGCGAGCGAAGACCAGGCGAAGCGCTTACACGAGCTGGATAGTAAAGCGGCGGCTCTCGCAGGTGTGCCCCGCCGCGGCAGGGGAGGAGGCCCCGCCGCTATCGGTGAATTGAAGCCCTTCTCGCAGCTGCAAAACGACTATGCCGGTATCTTCGGCATCCTGGAAGGCGCCGATCTGCCGCCGACGCTGCAGACGCAAACGGCGTTGCAAAGCACCCGATCCGCTTTCCGGGCCAGCGATGCTGCCCTGAACCAGCTTGAAAAAGAAATGAAAACAATCCATAACTGACGATAACATGAGAAACGTTCTATTCCTCCTTGCTGCGCTCTTGCCCATCCTTGCGGGTGCTCAGAAAAAACAAAGCGCCGCCGTGACGGCGGACAACGACTCGACGAATTTTGCCGGGCTCAAATACCGGCTGATAGGCCCCTTTCGGGGTGGCCGCGCCGATGCGGTTTGTGGTAGTCTTACCAACAAGAATACCTTTTATTTCGGGGCTACCGGGGGCGGCTTATGGAAAACTACCGACGGCGGCAGCAACTGGAAAAATGTATCCGACGGCTGGTTCGGCGGCGGCGTAGGGGCAGTAGCGATAGCCCCATCCGATGAATCCGTGGTATACGCCGGCGAAGGGGAATGCACGCTGCGGAACAATGTCTCCGAAAACCTCGGGGGGATCTGGCGTAGCGACAACGGCGGCCGCAGCTGGCACAATCTTGGATTGAAAGACACCCGGCACATCGCGCGGATCATCGTACATCCCAGGAACCCCGATATCGTATGGGTCGCGGCCATGGGCCATCTCTTCGGACCCAATACGGAACGAGGCGTTTATAAGACCACCGACGGTGGCAAGAGCTGGCGGCACGTACTCTTCGTCAATGATCAAACCGCCTGCTCCGAATTGGTGATGGAACCGGGTAATCCTATGGTGTTGTATGCGGGGATGTGGCACGTCAAACGCACGCCCTATAGCATGGAGAGCGGCGGCGAAGGTAGCGGCCTATATAAAAGCACCGACGGCGGCGAGACCTGGGTCAACCTTAATGGCCGCAGGGGCCTACCCAAAGGCATCTGGGGCGTGGTGAATATCTCTGTCGCGGCCACCAATCCCGACAAGGTATATGCGATGATCGAAAATGCACACGGCGGTCTTTTCCTGAGTAGCGACAGCGGGGCCAGTTGGAGCCTGATCAATAGCCAGAACGATATCAAACAAAGAGCATGGTATTTTAACAGGATCTATGTCGATCCTACGAATGAGAACACCATCTATTGTCCTAACGTGGAATTCATGCGGAGCCTGGATGGCGGAAAGACCTTTGCCGAAGTACGGACCCCTCATAGCGATCATCATGATCTCTGGATCGACCCGCAGGACGGCCACCGGCTTATCCTTGCCGATGACGGCGGCGCGCAGATCAGCTTCGACGGCTGCGAGAACTGGAGCTCGCTGGACAACCAGCCGACGGCACAGATCTACCGGGTAACGACCGACAATGCTTTTCCCTACAGGATACTTGGTGCGCAGCAGGACAATACCAGCGTGCGTATCAGAAGCAGGACGAGCGGTCCGGGGATTACTCAACGCGACTGGGAACCTACCGCCGGTTTCGAAGCCGGCTATATTGTGCCGGACCCGCTGGACCCCGACATCGTCTATGGAGGCAACTATGACGGCTATCTGGGCCGTCTCGACCATCGCACCGGCGAGAGCCGCGCCATCGATGTGTGGCCCGACAACCCTACCGGTTATGGCGACAATTCGCTGAAATACCGGTTTCAGTGGAACTATCCCATCTTTTTTTCACCGCATGACCCACACCGCCTGTACTGCGCCGGTAATCAGCTGTTCATGACGGAGAATGAAGGCCGCAGCTGGACAGTGATCAGCCCCGATCTCACGACAAACGATAAATCGAAACAAGGCGCCAGCGGCGGTCCCATCACCAAGGACAATACCTCGGCCGAATATTATTGCACCATTTTTACCGCCACGGAATCACCGCTGGAAAAGGATCTGTTGTGGGCAGGCAGCGATGACGGGCTTGTTCATGTCAGCCGCGACGGCGGCGGTCATTGGGATCTCGTTACGCCGCCGGGGGCAGAGAAATGGACCCTATGGAATTGTATCGAGACAGATCCGTTCAAAAAAGGCGTGGCTTATGCCGTGGGCACCCGTTTCCGGCTCGACGATTATACGCCTTATATCTTCAAAACAGAAGACTACGGAAAGACCTGGAAGCTCATCACAAAAGGGATCGCCCCCATGCATTTCGCCCGGGTCGTGCGCGCCGACCATCGCCGGCCGGGATTGTTGTACGCAGGAACGGAATACGGCATGTACATCAGCTATGATTACGGCGAGAACTGGAAGCCTTTCCAGCTGAACCTCCCCGTGGTGCCGGTAACCGATCTTACCATAAAAGATAATGATCTCGTGGTCGCCACCCAGGGGCGGGCATTCTGGTCTTTGGACGATCTCAGCCTCGTGCAGCAAAAAGACGACGGCATCCGGCAGGAACAGCTGCATGTCTTCACACCGGGCGATGCCTACCGGATGCCGGGCGGAGGAAGAGGGCGCAGAAGGGGAGAGGTCCTGCACAATGCCGGTGCGAATCCACCAAACGGGGTTGTATTCCGTTATTGGCTCAAGGACGCGCCGGACTCGCCGCAGGTATCGGTCACGATCTTCGACAAACAGCATAAGGTCATCCGTACCTTTAGTACCCGGTCGCACGACGACGAGGAGGATCCCCGGCTGGAATGCCGTTCGGGCATGAACACGTTCGTGTGGGACATGCTATATCCGCCTTCCGTGAAGATCCCCGGAATGGTGTTGTGGACGGGAGGTGCAGGCAGTCCAAAAGCGGCGCCCGGAAAATATACCGCCCGTTTTCGTTATGCGAAGGATTCGGCCGATGTGTCTTTTACTATCCTCCCGGATCCCAATGACTCGATGAGCGAAGCGGACTACGATGCCCAGGTCGCTTTTCTCCTGGAAGTAAAGGGCAAATACGATGAAGTGCAGAAGGCCATACTCAAGATCCGCGATCTGCGGACGCAGCTGCACGATCTCACGGGGCGGCTGGACAGTACGGAAAAACCGATCAGACATCTGGCGGATAGTCTTACCCGTAAGCTAACGTCTATCGAGGAGGCGCTTTATCAGACGAAGGCCAAGAGCTCGGAGGATGTGCTGAACTATCCCATCCGCCTCAACGACAAGCTGTCGGGACTCTATGGCGTCGCCGCCGGCGGCAATGCTCCGCCCAACAATCAGTTCAGAGAGGTATATGCGACGCTTAGTGCAGCTGCCGATGTTCAGCTCGACAGGCTGAACGCTATTATCCGAACCGATCTTCCGGCGCTCAACAACCTGATCTATGAGCAAAAGGTGCCGGTGATCAGTGTCAAAGAGAAAGAAAAAGAAAACCATCAATAAGGAACATGGAAGACAATTTGCTCGATCTTTCCTCGACCATTGGCCTCATTGCCACGGTAGTATTGACGATCAATCTGCTGTTGGGCATCCTGCTGAGTACGGCCTACAGGCGTTCATCCCTGTGGAAGCAAATGCCGGCATGGGTGAAACGCGTCAGCATCGACGATCTGCACAACTGGACGGCGTATGTCGCCCTGGCCCTCGCCCTTGCACATCCCCTCCTGCTGCTGCCCGATAAGGCGGAACGTTACCGGGTCGTCGATATCCTGTTTCCCAGCAATGCTCCGCATCAGCCCTTGTGGACCTGGCTCGGAACGATCGCACTCTATGCGGTGGCGCTGGTGATCATTACGACGCAGAAAGTGGTGAAGAACGCGTTGGGTTTCCGCCTCTGGAAGAATATTCATCTCATCTCCTATGGTACGGCGCTGCTCTTCGTCATTCATGGCATCGCCATGGACCCGGAATTAAAAGATCGTGCCATCGACTGGCTGGATGCGGAAAAGCTCGTATCCGAGATCTGCGGTCTCGTATTGATCGCCGCCGTGGTGATCCGGTATCGCTGGCATCTGCGGCATCGGCGGCCGTTGGTGGTTGGCCTCGTGCTCCTGCTTACCGGTTCGCGCGCCTTTTCACAGCAATTCGACAGCAGCCTTTTTCGACAGCTGCATTTCCGGTTCATCGGCCCGGATGGTAACCGCGCCATCGCCGTGGCGGGCGTGCCGGGCGACAGAAATATCGCCTATGTGGGCGCCGCGTCGGGTGGTATCTTCAAAACCGAGGACGCCGGCGTAACCTGGCATCCCATTTTCGACAGTACCGACAACGCTGCAGTTGGTGCGCTGGCCATTGCGCCTACCAGTCCGCGACAGGTTTGGGCGGGAACGGGTGAAACCTTCTTAATCCGGCCCGCGGAGGCGATGGGCAACGGTGTATACAAATCCACGAATGCCGGCAAGACCTGGACCAATATGGGTCTGCAGGCCACGGGCCGCATCAGCCGCATCATCGTCGATCCTACGGACAGCAATACCGTGTATGTAGCAGCGCTGGGCAACACGCACCGGCCGCAGCAGGAACGGGGCGTCTATAAGACTACGGACGGCGGTAAGACCTGGGCGCGGGTGCTTTTCGTAGATACCCTTACCGGCTGCTCCGATCTGACGATCGACCCGCGGCATCCCGGCACCCTCTATGCCGCCATGTGGCAGATCTCCTTCAACACCTGGATGCTGAAAAGCGGCGGTCCCGGCAGCGGTATCTTCAA
>JAICXX010000216.1 GCA_025934485.1 Chitinophagaceae bacterium | reverse complement strand
CTGTCACCACGCTATCCTGGATGGCTGGAGCGATGCCTCATTCAATACCGAGCTGAACAACCTGCTGGCAGCCTTGTCCGCGGATGCATCGTTCCGGCCCGGGCCCCTGCGGAGCACCTACCGGGATTTTATCATAGAACAGCTGGTATCGGCCAGGCTCCCGGAGCTGGACGCCTGGTGGAAGCAGGAGCTGGAAGGCTACCAGCGTTTCTCGTTTGGCGGGCGCTCGGAGCTCAATGTAGCACAGGAGCGGGAAGTGCTGCTGCCAGGTGTGGTGCTGGAACAGCTGGAACGGCAGGCGGCGGCCTGCGACAGCGGCGTCAGGCAGCTTTGTCTGACGGCCTTCCTCTATGCCTTACAGCTGTTCAGCTATCAAAAAGACATTACCATAGGACTCGTAGTCAACAACCGGCCGGAGGTAGAGGATGGGGACAAGATACTGGGGTGTTTTCTGAACACGGTCCCGTTGCGGGTTGTCATGGAAGCCGGCAAGAGCTGGCGGGAGCTGGTGTCGATGATCAGCGGGAAGGTCAACGGCCAGCAGCGTTACGAGTCGGTCTCCCTTCGCAGGATCGTGGCGGCGTTGGGATCCTCGCCGGGAGAAAGCAACCCGGTGACGGATGTGCTGTTCAATTACGTGGACTTCCACGTTTACAAGGACCTGGTCGGCGAGGCGGTGACAGCGGCAAAGGCAGCGGGGACACAAGCAGAGACGGCAGGGACGGCTGGCGAAGCCATGCCGCTCACCGGTCTGACGCGCAATAATGCGTTGTTCAATCTGAATATCGAGCGGCAGCCCGGGGGTCTTCGGCTGTCGCTGAGCTATACGACGCGGTTTGCCGGCGATGAGGTGGCGGTACGGTTCCTGGAGTACGTCCTGCGGTCGCTGCAGGCAATGTCGAAGGACATGGAAAGTAAAGCCGCGGTACGGACGATTATGTCAGCCGGCGAACAGCATCAGCTGCTCCACACTTTCAATGACACGGCCGTGGCTTACGAGGACGACCAAACGCTGCTGGACCTGGTCGCTGCTTCGGTGGAGCGGCGAGGCGAGGAGATCGCCATCGGCTGCGAAGGGGTTACGCTGACCTACCGGGCAGCGGCGGAGGCGGCCCACGGTCTGGCGCATTGCCTGCATCGACGGGGGCTGCAGCCGGGCGACCTTGTGCCGGTGTGTGTGGAGCGGTCGGCACGGATGGTAACGGTACTGCTGGGGATCCTGGAGGCCGGGGGCGTATATGTGCCCATCGATGTCAATCACCCGCGGGAACGCAACGGGTATATATTGGAAGACATCGCCGGCGGGCTGCTGATCGTAGAGGATCAGACGCAGGACCGGCTGGAGACAACGGGCTGGGAAGTGATCAACCTGGACAGGATCGAATGGGAATCAGGGGAGCAGGGAGCCTGGCGGCCATCGGGGGCTGATCTGGCGTATGTACTGTATACCTCGGGAACGACTGGCCGGCCAAAGGGGGTGATGATCACGCACGGTTCGCTGTACAACTTCTTACGGTCGATGGGCACACTGCTGGAAGCTGGAGATGACATGGTACTGCTGAGCGTGACGACCTACAGCTTTGACATTTCGGGTCTGGAGTTCTATCTGCCGCTGTGTGCAGGGGGCCGGCTGGAAGTAGCTGGCGAGGCCACGCTGCAGGACGTACAGCGGCTGCGGGCCCGGATAGCGGGCAGCGGAGCGACGCATATGCAGGCGACGCCTTCGCGATGGCAGTTGCTGTGGGAATCGGGGTGGCGCAATGAGACGGGAATGGTGGTGCTATCGGGCGGAGAGGCGATCAGCAACCGGTTAAAGGAGCTGCTGACGGGTGTGAGCGCCGAGGGGATTTGGAACTTATATGGTCCTACAGAGACGACGATCTGGTCGACGGCGTGCCGGCTGGGAACAGCTGATGCGGTGACGATAGGTCGGCCGATCGCTAATACGGGGGTGTATATCCTGGACAAGGCCTTAGAGCTGTTGCCGGTGGGGGAATATGGAGACCTGTATCTATCGGGGGCGGGCTTGTCGCGGGGGTATTACAAGCGGGAAGAACTGACGCGGGAGAAGTTCCTGGCCAACCCCTATGCCACCCCCGGCCATGAGCGTCTTTACAAAACGGGCGACCTGGCACGCTGGCGGCCCGATGGCCGCCTGGAGTTTGCCGGCCGGCAAGACTACCAGGTTAAGATCCGCGGCTATAGGATCGAGCTGGAAGAGATCGAGAACGTGCTTCGTGCGTATGAGCATATAGAGGAAGCCATAGTATCGGCACGAGAAGGAAAAGAAGAGGAAAAATACCTGGTCGCCTATATGGTTGCAGGGACGATATTGGATATTGCGGCCATGCGTTCTTCTCTTGCCGGGAAGCTGCCTTCCTACATGGTTCCCGGCTATTTTGTGCAGCTGGAGGCGTTCCCTTTAACCCCTAACGGTAAAATAGACCGCAAAAATCTACCCGACCCGCTGGAGCAGGAGCTTTCCCGGAGCACCGCCTATATAGCGCCCCGCAATGAATTCGAAATAAAATTAGCCTCGATCTGGGAAGATGTACTGGATTTGGAAGACCCGGGTATACACGATGATTTTTTTATGATGGGCGGCCATAGTCTCAATGTTACAAGACTGTTGAGCAGGATAGAAAAAACATTCGATATACGACTGCCGTTGAATGACCTGTTCAGACGGCCCATACTCGAAGACCAGGCCAGACTTATACGCCAGGCGGTCGCTGCCGGTAAAAATGAACAGGCCTCTGTTGCCGCTTCTACACGTTGATCTCTAATTAAACTTTAATATATGAAACGCATGTGCATATCGATGTATGCCTGTCTTATGCTGGCCCTCTGTGCAAGGGGGCAATCGACGGATTATTTTATATCCGACAACAGGAAAGTAAATATCGACAGTTTCAACGACAGTATCAAAGCCATCATGGACAGTGACGGAATACCGGGTTTGTCGGTGGCGATCATCGAGAACAATAAGATCGTGTTTACGAATTCGTACGGGTATAAAAATAATCAAAAGAAAATACCCGTGGACCCCAACACCATGTTCGAGGCCTGCTCCCTGTCTAAGAGCTTTCTCGTTTTTGCTGCCTATCAATTCGTAGACAGAGGCTGGCTTGATCTCGATAAACCTATGTATCAATACCTGGTCAATCCTCGCCTGGAGCACGATCAAAGGTATAAGTTGATCACACCGCGCATGATATTAAGCCATACCTCCGGCCTGGAAAACTGGCAGGGGATGAATAACCCGGATGTACTGGAGATCATCAAGGATCCCGGGACCGAATATACCTATTCAGGCGAGGGATTTCACTACCTGGCGGACGTAATGACCCATATTCTCAATAAATCTTACAGCACCTATATCCAGGAACTTGTCCTCTCATCGCTTCAACTCACAGCAACCACATTGAATTATACGGAGAAGGACAGTCTGGGTGATTTTGCCCTCGGACATAATGTATTTGGTTTTCCCATGGATAAATGGATAACTCCACAGCCATGGCCGGCCTCTTCGGTGAATACCGATGCTGCGGACTATTCGAAATTATTGATAGGCATGTTTGGTGGAAATATTCTTTCGGCCAAAAGCAGGAAGACCTTGCTGGACACCTGCAAACTGCTGGAACACGATGATTCGTCCAGGTACTATGTAGCCCATGGATTTTTTGAATTGATCCGCGACAAGGATACCATTATCAACTTCAGCGGAAACAACTACGGCTTTAAGGCCGATATGCTTTACTCCCCGGGGAGTAAAAGAGGATATGTCTTTTTTACAAACAGTGACCTGGGCATTTTGCCCGGGCCGGTCATAAACAGACTGACCACCAGATTCCACGCGCAACTTTACTATAATGAACCCTATTTCGCGCTTACCGGCATGAAGGCTGCTGTCGTTAGAAAGTACAGGGAAGAGGGGTATACCGCAATGGTAAAGGAAGTTGACCGGATGGCCGGGCCCAATCTCGATTACGACGGGCTCGAAGAAGTACTGTTTGCGTTATATTGGAATGATAAGATTGCCGCTGAAAACCTCGCCAGGGAAATTCTTAAATACCGCCCTGAGTCCGGTTGCGCGAACGCCATTCTGGGACTCACCATTATGGATAATCACAACGACTATACCCTGGCAAAAACATACCTCAATAAGGCAAAGTCATTGCATTGGTATGGGCTGGACCTCGGAAAATATATAAAAATGTGTGATGATAAACTAGTGAAACAATAGGTTTTCAAAAAATCTTAAAACCTTCATTATGGAGCAGACGATAGAATTGGAGCGGTTGCCGATGCTGGTTCGGCTGGACAACATGCCGCCGGCAGCGTTCATTTCCTGGTACAATGATAGAAAAGGTACTATCGAAGCGCAGTTGCTAAAGGGCGGGGCGCTCAAATTTCAGGGCGTCTTGATAGCATCCGTGGAGGACTTTCAATGCGTGGTAAACGGCATATCCGATAATTTCTTAAACTATGTCGATGGCAACTCGCCCCGCATTAAATTATCGGGAATTGTATACACGTCGACCGAATACGATAAAACGCAGCGGATAACCATGCACAATGAACTGTCGTATTCGGCCAATTGGCCGAATAAACTATTTTTCAGCTGCCTGGTCCCGGCCGGGTCCGGCGGTGAAACGCTGCTCGCGGATAGTAGGACGATCCTGGAAATAATGCATCCTTCTATAAGGCGCGAGATAGAGGCAAAAGGAATAACCTATATCCGGAACCTGCATGGTGGTACGGGTATGGGGCCATCCTGGCAGGAAACATTTGAAACGAGCGACAAAAGGCAGGTGGAAGCGTTTTGTGAGGCCAATAACACCCGGTTTGAATGGCGGGACCATGAGCTGTTAACGCTAAAACAATTCAGCAAGGGGGTTATTAGGCATCATATCACCGGGGAGGCGTTGTGGTTCAATCAGGTCGATCAATTTCATCCCTCTCATCTGGGCAGCGAGCTGTATGAAATATTGCAATCTATTTATCAGGACCCGCGGGACTTTCCACTCAATGTTCAGTTTGGTGATGGCACACCCATAAGTGAGGACCTCGTAAGGGAAGTCATGGAAACCATCGACCGGGTCGTAGTGGCGCCATCATGGGGCAGAAATGAGTTGCTCGTTGTCGATAATGAATTGGTGTGTCATGGAAGGAACCCGTATACAGGAGAAAGAAAGGTGGTTGTTTCAATGTCCAAATAATATGGAAAAAATAAAACTATTTTGTCTTCCGTACGCGGGAGGTTCGGCGACGGCCATTTTCAATAAATGGAAGCCTTTGATCCACCACTCGATCCTGTTAATGCCGGTCGAATTATCGGGTAGGGGCAGCAAGATGCAGGAACCGCTATACAGGGATGTGGATCATGCCGTCTCGGATATTTTGGAGCTTATCCGGGATGAATTGGCAGGTGGTCCTTTTGCCTTATTGGGGCATAGCATGGGAGCTATGCTTGCCTACGAACTGGTACTTCGGATGCAGGTGGAGAGACTAAGCATGCCGCGTCATGTCTTTTTTTCCGGGCGAGCGGCTCCGAGTATAAAGGTAGCAGAGGAAAAAAAATACCACCTGCTGGAAGACAGTGTCTTCAAATGCAAATTGTTGGAGCTGGGAGGCACCCCACGTGAGTTTTTCGAATTTCCCGAGTTGGAGCAACTGTATCTTCCGCTGTTAAAAAATGATTTCAGATTGGCTACGACAGATTTCAGCCGTCGCACCGCAATGTTGCCGGAATGCGATATTTCCGTCATCCTGGGAACAGACGACGATATCAGTCCGGAAAGCGCAGCGGCATGGAAAGCTCATACCAATGGTCGATGTATGATCAAGTATTTCAGTGGAGGGCATTTCTTTTTAAATGAATGCCTGGAAGAGGTGGTGGACCTGGTGAACAAGACGCTTGCCGAATAAACTTTTTTGAATTAAAATATGGACCGGCGCTTACGCCCAGAAACATACCGATGAAGTCGATCATAATCATTATAGATTATTTTGGAAGGTGGCCGGAATGGTTTCCAATATTTCTTGAAAGCTGTAGGCAAAATCCTACAATTGATTGGCTTTTTCATACGGATTGCAGCTTCAAGGGCATTGACATCCCAAATGTTAAATTTAAATACATTTCTCCGGAAGACTATATAAAGCGAGTGAGTGAAACATTAAAGATCAAATTCCAGCCTCGAGAAGCCTATAAATTGTGTGATCTGAGGCCGGCAACAGGATATCTATATGCCGAAGAGATCAAAGGGTACGATTTTTTTGGCTATGGAGATATAGATCTTGTCTACGGTGATATCAGGAGATTTTATACAGATGCTGTTTTGCAAAACAACGTGATCAGTACGCATGAGTGGTGTCTATGCGGGCATCTTGCCTTAATAAGGAATAAGCCCTGGCTTAGAGTGGCGTTCAAACGGATCAAAAACTGGAAGATATATTTTGAAGAACCCGAATATCAGCGATTTGATGAAGATGTTTTTACACAGGTATTTAGATCCTCCACCTCGTCTTTGGTCAGACCTGATCTACTGGGCATCAGATACCGTAGGAAGTTGTATTTTTTTGAACAATATACAACTCCTTTGACTCCCAACAAATGGAGGAATGGGGCAATTGATCACCCTCAGGTCTGGTACTGGAAGAATGGAAAGATAACAGCGGAAGGCGACCACGCAGATGAGTATATTTACCTTCACTTCATGAATTACAAAGTAGCCCGTTGGATGGATGCCCGTTATGGTAATAAAGCTTTTTGGGATGGTCTGCCGTCGATAGTTCATGTGGCGCCTGAACAGATCCCAAAAGGGGTCCGGATCGATCGCTTCGGGTTCCACCCCATACACGGCCCTTCGGTCGACTGCGCCACATGAACTTGAGGGATCTGTGACCCCGGGCACTCCTGAGTCGTTATTCCGCGCGCAAGGTCTTTACAGGATTAGCAAGCGCCGCGCGGATCGCCTGATAGCTCACGGTGAGCAAGGTGATCGAGATGACCCCTCCCGCCGTCGCGACGAAGATCCACCAGGAAAGTTCGGTGTGGTAGTGATAGTTTTTGAGCCAGCCGTACATGATCCAGGAGGCCAACGGTCCGCCAATGAGCAAGGAGAGGCCCACGAGCGCAATGAACTCCCGCGATAGCAGACGCCAGAGCGTAAAGACGGATGCCCCCAGTACCTTGCGGATACCTACTTCCCGGATGCGCTGCTCTGCTATGAAAGCGGAGAGCCCAAGCAGACCGAGACAGGAGATGATGATGGCCAATGTTGTAAAGACCCCGGCCAGCCGGCCGACACGTTCTTCATCACCGAATTTTTTTGCATATTCCTGGTCGGCGAATTGATATTCGAAAATATCCTTGGGATCGTATTTATTGAAAGTTTCCTTGATGGCGGCAAGGGCCTGGTTCATGCTGTAGCGCGGCTGGACGCGGATGTCGACGGCATTGATGAAGTTCTTGGTAAGAAAAAAGATCATTGGTCGTACAGGCTCGAAGGGTGATTCGCTGATCATATCTTTTACCACGCCTACAATGGTATACCGTTCGTTCCCATGGTCCCGGGTCAGGACTTCGCGTACGGGGTCTTTCAGGTTCAAATACCGCATGGCGGTCTCGTTGATGATGATAGGGTGATTGTCAACGGACATTTCGCGTGAAAAATCGCTACCCCGAATGATCTGCCAGCCAGTGACCTTTCCGAATTCCGGGGTGACGAAGTTGGAGACAAACTCATCCTGGAACGAAGGGTCTTTGCCAGTCCAGGAGAAGCCGCCATTGGTGGAAAAAATATTGGTAGGTGAAGCTGCAGAACCGGCTACGTCGGTGACAAGGCCGGTCTGTAGTAATTCGGTGCGGATCGCATCGTAGTGCTTGTTAACATCGTCGGATTGGATGGGGATCATGACGAGTCCTTGCTGGCTATAACCTACCGGGCGGTCCTTGACATATTGGATCTGGCGGAAGACGGCGATCGTGCCGATGATCAGGATGACCGATACGGTGAACTGCAGAACGACGAGGGCCCTGCGCGGTAACATCGCCAGCTTCCCTACACGGAACTTTCCCTTTAGCACCTTTACGGGGCGGAATGAGGAGAGATAAAGGGCGGGATAGCTGCCGGCGAGGATGCCCGTGATAAAGACAAAACTTAGGCCTGCCAGCCAGAACCAGGGATTGGCGAAAGGGACCATCATTTTCTTTCCCGCCAGTTCATTGAAGAAAGGCAGCAACAAGACGACGATACCGATGGCAAGAATATATGACAGGAATACAATGATCATGGATTCGCTGAAGAACTGACCGATGAGCTGTCCGCGTAAGGAACCGATCGCCTTTCGGATACCCACCTCTTTGGCGCGTTTTTCGGAGCGGGCAGTGCTTAAATTCATGAAGTTAATACAGGCGAGCAAGAGTACGAAGGCGCCAATGAGGCCAAAGAGACGAACATACCGGATATTACCTCCCACGCTGACGCCGTTGCTAAAATCGGAATACAAATGCCAGTCATCGAGCGGATGGAGGAAAAGCGCGGGCTTGGCCTCCTTTTCGCTTGCGTCGTAACGGAGCTTGACGTCTTTTATCGCCAGCGAGGCGGCGGTCATGTCTTCCTTATCGTTGAGCTGTACGAATGTAGTGAACCAGCTATTACCCCAGTTAAGCCGGGCGATGTTGCTGTCAGCATGTTCCTTAAAGGCAAAGGGGATGAGGAAACCATAATTGGAAAAGGAAGAGTTCGCGGGCAGGTCGGCGTATACGCCCGTAACCTTGTGTAATTCGTTGTCACTTACTTTCACGATCTTCCCTATGGGGTCATGGGTGCCAAAGAGACCCTTTGCCACCGATGTCGAAAGTATGATGGAGGACTGGTCGCCGAGGGCATTGCGGTCGCCGCGAACCATGTCGAGACTAAGCATGTCGCTGATGTCCGGGTCGGCATATGCTCCGGAGGCTTTGAGCCGGGTATCGCCTGCAGTGAGAGGTTGGGAGGCGGGGCCGAATACGGTGGCAACATGCTTGAACCGATCCCCGAAATCGTTGCGTAGCGCAGGCGCCAATTGTTTAGCCTCTCCCCACCAGGTTTGGATCCCCCCACTGATCTCCTGGTTTTGCAACACGGCAGCGATATGCTCGTGATCGGGAATGGACCGGTCATAGGAGACCTCATCGAACACCCACAGGCCGATGAGCAGGGCTACGGACATGCCGATGGCAAGACCACCGATATTGATGGCAGAGGAGAACTTGTCGCGGGCCAGTTTACGCAGGGCGATGCGAAAATAATTTCGAAGCATGAGTGATGAGTTGAAATTTGAGGGGAATGCTGCCAAAAAAATGCCAGATTGAGTACTAGATAATAATCAATAAGTTAGAATCTATCGTCACTTGTTTGTCTGTTCGAATCCGTACACTCTGTGTTCAGTTTTATGAGCT
>JAICXX010000347.1 GCA_025934485.1 Chitinophagaceae bacterium | reverse complement strand
TCATCAGGGACATGATCGACATCCTCGACCGCATGGGCGATTCCAGGGACCCGACGACGGAACTCGAGACAAAGATCGCACAGGCAAGACAAGGCTCGCTCAACGGCGCGATTGCTTTCGCGTTTCAGCAACTGGAGTGTCTGTACGGCATCTACAAGAGCGAGCTTACCGGCTGTTTTGACACTTCCCCTGCGATAAGATTCGAGGACAAAAGGACGCAGATAAAAAATGCGCTGAGCGAATTGCTAAAGGGGAATAGCATCGATTTTTCATTTTTCGAGCATCGCGTAAACCGCATCCGCCGGCATGACGAAACCATCGCCGTCGAGGAGATCTGCCGCCGGGACTGGGAATACATCCTTTTCCGGGGTATTGAAAAGGGCGAATACTATCTGCAGGTACAAAAGGACGCCTCGGGTGCTTCCTGGTCCGAGACCAAACCCATCGATGCCGACAAAGCCAAAACATTGATCGCCGATCCGGGTGGGAGCAATGCCCTCGCCATCTTCGCGGCAGCCAATACCGAAGCATTTTGAGCGACGCCAGTTTCTGCCGGGGACAATGGAGGCAAGCGCGGATCTTCCCGTTACAGCCGCTTCGCCGGAACGTCCCGGCCGTTCTGGTGCAGGATCAGTTTTTCGACGTCGCCGGTCGCGCCTCTGACGAACTCGATGTCGGCATCGATCTCTTTCGGAAAGAAAAGATCCTTTTTTTCCGCGTACAATTTCGTTCGCCCCTGGCCGGTGGCCTGTGCATATAAAGAGCCCTCCTGCACCGATATGGTCAGGATGAAGTTGGGCGCCAGCTGGTATTGCCCCACATATTGCCGCAACAGGGCGGTGTCGACGGTGATGGCGACCTTTGCAACGGGAAGTTTAACGGCTTTGCCGTCGAGCTCACTATTGATGTCGCGGCTCATCCTCCCGGGGTCCCCTCCGCGTTGCTGGTTTTCGAGCACGACAATACAAGTCTCGTCCGCCGGAACGCGCCGGATGTTGGAAATGAAACCGGTGATGGCACCGCCATGCTCCACCACTTTTTTGCCATCCACCTCGCTGATCATCCAGCCATATCCATATTGCCCCAAATGCGGCGTGTAGGCCTGCTGTTGCAACGCCTGGCTAATGATCTTCCCCGCCCGCAAGCCGCAATCCCACCGGTAAAGATCGCCAACGGTGGTATAGACAGAGCCCGCGGAGAAGGCGATGGTCGAGTCGACGATGGAAGCCGGATCGGCGGATTCCGGCGAGCTATAGCCCACGGCCTTGTCAGGACTTTGGAGATGGGAGAAGTCAAAACCGCTGTGGTCCATATGAAGCGGCCCAAAGATGCGCTCACGGACAACCTGAAAATAGGATTGCCCGGTCACTTTCTCGATGATATACCCCAGTAGAAAATACCCGGAATTGCTGTACCCAAATTTCTGCCCGGGCGTAAAATCCAGTGGTTTATATTTGAAACGGGCGATCATGCTGTCACGGGGGATAGGATGCCCGCCGCCATTTTGCGCCAGACTGGGATCATTGGTATAGTTGTAAACTCCCGACTCGTGGGTGAGCAATTCTTCGATCGTGATCTCATTGCCACGGGGATAGTCCGGGATATATTTCGTAAGACTGTCCTTGAGCGAAAGCTTCTGTTGCTCCGCCAATTGCAGGATGATCGCGGAAGTGAACTGTTTGGTGATCGAACCTATTTGGAAGATCGTATTGGAATCATTGGCTGCTTTCGTGGCTTTATCTTTATAACCGTAACCCTTTTGCAGGATAACGGCTCCTTTGCTCGCAACGAGCACGGTGCCGCTGTAGCCGGACACATGCACGTAAGCGTCTATGAGGGTATCCAGACTGGCGGCAATGGGTTGGGCGCAACCCGGAAGCGTAATCGCGAGTGCAAGAAGAGAGAAGCCTATCTTTTTCATGAGATCCATTTATTCTAAGTATGTTCAGGGATTACCCGCCGCCGCCATTGCCCACCGTTTCCTCAGGCTGATCATCAGGGCGAGATAAGGAACTAAGGCCACGAGCTCGAGCTTGAAAACAAAATGCGGCGAGGCGAACATGACCCAAAGACAGATGACGATACCCAGGACAGCATCCAGGATAGCCAGTACCACGGCAGGCCCCTGCTCGAACCACAGCATAGCCGCCACGACCCCCTTATACAAAAAAAGAAAGAGCAGTAAGGCGCCTACTGCCGAAGCCATTACGTTTGTTTCCAGGCCATAGAGTGCGAGGTTTGGCCGCATTCCCAAAAGACCCATGAACAGCACCGGGATCGCAATCCCGCCCATGATCATAAAGATCCACACAAAGATCCTGATCCATACAGGCAAAAGCTTCCGGCGTCTTACGGAAGGAAGATTTTCAATGGCAAATTCATCGAGCAGGTTTAGCGGGGTATTTTCCATAGCTCATCAATATACTAAATAAGAGCTTATCTTCAAAGGCTCCCGGGCAATTGCAACTTTCTCAATTCCGACAATAACCGGATGCAGGTTTCGCCCATGCCCGGGTTCCGATAATTGCACAGAATAGCTACGCTATAGCCACCGACCTCCTCGGAAAACAGGCCGGAGTTAGGTGAAAAACCTCAAATCCAAGTCCGCAACCCTGCCGTCTGATCCATCTCAGTTCGTCCTTTGTGTCCCTTGACTCGAATGGGAAAAGAAGCCCTGCGATGAACCTTAGACCAAAACCGTGCAGCCTGCTTAAAGGCGACTGCATCAACGCGATCCTCCGCATTTACCAAAGATGAAATGCTGCTCCCCAGGCGGGTTGTCCACGTACTTACCGCTGGAATCCCGCCGCAACCGCTTTGCCAGCTGCCCCTTCTTGTCCGGCGGCGCAACACCCTTGCTTCCCACTCCGCCATTTCGCCCCCACCGCACCTTTGTCTTTGGGATCACGCTCCAGACCGGAAGTATGCGAGGCCAGCTGCCGAAGCGTTATTTTCTTATCTTCTTTATATCCCTTCGCATTCTTAATTTCCGGCAAATAAAGTTCCACCGGATCGTCGAGCTTGACCACTCCTTGTTCCACTAACTTCATCATAACCGTCGCGGTGAAGGATTTTGTGATCGACCCGATCCTGTAAATGGTCGAGGTGTCGGCCTGCACTTTCGCATCCTGATCCGAAAAGCCAAAGGCCTTCGCCCATATTAGCCGGTCCTTATATGCAATGGCGACCGTTATACTGCCACCTTGCGTCAGACCCTGCTGCATCTTATTTTGAAAATCGTTTAGGATGGCGGCTCGAGTCGCGGTTTGGCCAATTGCAAGGTTGCAAAGACCTACGCATAATCCGATGAAAAGGAATCTTGTTACTGGCATTTGTATTGGAATTTAATCCTTTTTCAAGCGAAAGTCAACAATCCAACAATTTCGGAATTTGTTGGGAAATGCGCGCGGGCCGGCCGCCATCATAAATACAATGAATACCTTTGTTTATCTATAGCCCCCATAGCCGGGTGCGCTAGCTTTGCAAAAAACAGGTCCTATGTCCCACAGCGCCATCGTCTTCAGGAACATCCGCATCCAGGGTCTCACCATCTTTTACCGCGAATCCGGTGCGGCGGACGGGCCGCTAGTGCTTTTGCTGCACGGCTACCCGACCTCCTCCTTTATGTTCCGTAACCTGATCCCCATGCTCGGCACGTCCTATCGCGTGATCGCGCCCGACCTCCCCGGCTTCGGGTTCTCCGACGCACCCCCACACGACAGATTCGAATATACCTTCGACCACCTGGCAGCCGTGATG
>JAICXX010000312.1 GCA_025934485.1 Chitinophagaceae bacterium | reverse complement strand
AGGGCGAATCTCGGGACCGCATTGCCTTTCTGCAGGATCGCGCTGTATTCGGTGCGGAAGCCGGGTTTGATGGCGAACCAGGAGATGGGCCGGTATTCGCCTTCTATATAGCCGGCGCTCAGGGTTTCGGTGAATTTATTGTTGGCGGTATCGTATTGCTGGGCATAGCGGTAGTGCTGTACTTCGCCGCCGGCCGTTACGCGCAGGCTGGCGCCCGGATGCCAGGTGAGCTCGGTGCGGGCCTGGAGGCGATTGTCGTTTCGGTTGAAGACGGTGTCGCCCCAGCCGATATCGTCTTTGTTCGTGCTGAACCCGGCGGCGGTGAATAGCTTGAGGGAATTGGAAAAGGGAGTTTTAAAGGAGGTGTTGACTGCGAGGTTATCGTTGTGCACACCGAATGCGATGGTCGTATCGGGATCGTCGGGGTCTATGACATCGGTGCCGCTGGTGCTGTGATTGTAATGGACGGCGAGCTTGAACAGGCCGCCGGCGTGGGTCCTGGCGATCCATCTTGTCGAAAGGTCGGTGGCCCGGGGTTTCTCGTAGAAGTGGAAGTTGGTCTTTGCCAGATCGTAATAGGGGCCGAAGTTACTATAGCTGCCGCTGTATTCGAGGGCATTGTTCCCAATGCGTTGGCCGCCGGCAACCATCAGTCCCGCGATATTGGCGCCGATGGAGAGGGTCGATTTTTCGGGCAGGTCGGTGCTCTGGAGGTCCAGCACGGAGGACAGCGCTTGTCCGTACCGGGCAGAGTAGCCGCCAGTGCTGAAGGACATCCCTTTTATCTGGAACGAGTTGAAGCGGCTGCGCTGGCCAACGCCGGGGACGCTGCTGTAGAAGGGGTTCTGAACGGTGGTGCCATCGAGTATCATCATGGTCTCCGAGGCGTCGCCGCCACGTACGAAGAGACCCGTCTGGTCACCACCGTTGCGTTGGACGCCGGGAAAATTCTGAAAGGCGCCGACGAGATCGCCGGTGGAGCTGGCGTTGGACATGACGTCCACGGGTTTTACGATGGTGAGGACGCGGTCGTCGGTGGCTTCCATGGTGCCGGCGGTGATGACGACGGGGTTGAGGTGGCTGGCTGCGGGTTTTAGCTTGATCACGATGGGGTTTGCGGGGGCGCCCGGGAGGCTCGGGGTGCGGCCGGGGGCGCTCGGCGTACTACCCGGGAGGCTCGGTGTGCTGCCGGAGAGGCTCGGTGAGCTGCCGATTGTCACTGGGACTTCTGTTTCTTTGAAGCCGATGGCGGAGATGAGGAGTGTCTGGGACCCTCGGGTGTTGGTGGTGAGGGTAAAGGCGCCCGATGAGTCGGCGGTGGTGGCGTCGGTGGAATTTTTCAGCGAGACGGAGGCATAGGGGATGGGGGTGCCGCGGTCTGTGAGGATCTTGCCGGTGAGGGTGTCGGTCTGGGCGGCCCGTGGGCTTTGGCTGGTCCGGGTTTCTCCCTGGGCGGATGCTGATTTAATTCCAATGATTAATATAGTTTGTATTACAAACCAAAATCGCAAAAAAATAGCGGGTCTCATAAGTGCAAATATTTTTTGATGTCTTCAACATATTTTTCGAATGCATTTTTTCCTTTTGTCGTGAGTTTGCAGAGCGTATGCGGATAATTGCCTTTGAATGTTTTTATGATCTCGATATAGCCGGCTTCGTTGAGTTTTTTCAGTTGGTGACTGAGGTTGCCCTGGGTCGTTTGGGTTATTTCCATGAGGTAGGAGAAGTCGGCTTGTTTGATCTTCACGAGGGCGGAGACAACGGCGAGTCGTACGGGGGTATTCAGAACGGGATCCAGTTCGTTGTACATGGGGCTGTCGGTTATGCCTTTGAGTATTTTAACAGATAGCCTGGGATAAGGTAGCCGGCGATGACTGCGATGGCTTGGACGAGTGGCGCATAGGTATGGGCGATGAATACGCTTGCTATGCAGGCAGCGAGAAAGCAGCCGCCGCCGATGACGAGGGGCCGGAAACGCAGAACGAGGCCGGAGACCAGGGTTCCGATGCCGCCGAGCAGGAGGGTGTAGGTAAACGGCAGGTTGCCTTTGACGACATTGATAAAGACCACTATGATAAAGCTCATTCCGAGTGCCAGCCAGAGCATCTTCAGATAATAGCCGATATAGGTTTCGGCGATCGCGCTTTGTTTTGAATAGGCTTGAAGGGTGATGATGATGCCGATGATCACCAGGATGGGGAAGGGCAGGAAATAGAATTTGAATGCCGTGTAGGTATGCAGGATGAAGAACAGGATGCTGGCGGCGGCGATGAGCCAGCCCCAGAGGAGGAACAGGCGGCCGTGTTCCTTTATGTTCTCTTTGGTCTTGCCGATGACGTCGGCGATGAGTCTGAGGCTTTCAGACGGTTGAAGTTCGTTTTCTGTAAGTTCCATTTTGGCTGGGTTTTATGTCATGATGTAAAGATAAATATAGTTTGCGGTATAAACCAAATTTATATTTGGGGGTAAGGGATTTGGGGGGCGTGTGTTTTGCGCCGGTGGGTGATTTTGGCAGGCTGTGCGTTTTGCGGCGAGGCCCGGAGAGGGGCTCGCTGGAGGCGGTTATCTCGGCAAGAATTTGGTCTTGCTCAGGATATCTTTCGCCATTTCCAATTTTTGAGGGAAGAGTGTTTCGTCACTCTCCACAACGGTATGGGTTACCACGACGACGGGAGGGATCCTTTTCTTTCGTGTGGGCTTTTTGGCGTTATTTTTCCTGATTGCAGGCATAATATAAAATTAAGAAATTCTTCTAATTAAGAAGCCAATATATGGAATTTGGGTTTTGGCCTCGAACGGTATCTCGACAAAGCCCTCTCCTTCCTTTATCAAAACGCTGATTATAAATTCCCTAGCGAATTCACGGGAGTAGTTTTTTATAATCCGCGCATAAAGCCTGGTTCTAATCTGGGTCCGTTGTTGGAAATGGCCTTGTCGTCTATAGTGCCATCCGGCCGGACGTCGCCGAAGCCCATATTGATGATCTTGCCCCAACCTGTAAATTTAAATTCGACCACCTTTTCGATGGGACGTTTGCCGGTACTGATAAAAGTATATCGATTAGAGCGCACTTGGTTGAACGGGTAATGTGAATTTTCATTCATGACGGCGTTGGTTTAAGCAAAGAGAAGACGATTGCTTTCCCGGCAAGACATGTTATCCGGGAAACTTTAGTTGGTCACGCGTACATAGACGGACTCTACTCCGGCATCATATGCAAAGCAACCGGAAACAATGGTTAAGCTGTCATTGTTGATCTGGAAAAATTGTTTGGGTATGCTATCGTTATTGTCGTACCTGATCCGGCTGGTATACTCGCCCGCCGGCAGGACAAGGCATACATTCTCTGTTGCCGTGCCGTCTGGAACGACGGTGTAAGTGCCGGCTTTTTGCAGTTGGCCGCCGGCGTAAAAGGAGTATGAATTCGCGTTGAATAGCAGCAAATGGCCGTTGCCGGCAGGGTAATTATTGACGAAGCTGCCGAATGCCTGGCGAAGTTCCCAGGAACCGGAGAGCATATTGGAGCTTTCGCCCTTTTTCCGGCAGGCGGCGAGAAGGGCCGCAGATGCGATCAGGAGAAGGGCAATTTTGGGCAATGCAACCTTGCGCGGTGGGAATAGCCTAAGAGCGGACATGTGTGGTGTTTTGGGGTTTGACAGGATAATCGCCGGGAGCGTTGCATATGTCGGCTGTGGAGCGGCGGGAAATATTTTTCCAGATTGGCGGTTACGTTTGAGTGCCATCCAATTACAAGATATTGGATGAACTTTTTGAAACTTTATGAACAGCTCGGGGTGTTTTCCTATATGGAAGATGGCTTCACCGTGCGGTTAGGGGCCGGGATGAGGAAGTATCTCTATGCCGATATCGAGACCATCCTGGCTTATAGAGTCGGGGGGCCTGGGTATGATGAAATGCGGATGGAGCTTGCCTTTCCCGACTGCGCACTGCGGGTGGCCGAGTGTGTGCCGGGGTGGTATCAGTTCGTCCTTAAGATCAAACAGGCATTTCCGACGATCCCTACGGACTGGGAGCTCCAGATGCCGTCCCCGCCATTTGCGATGAATGTCGTGGTGCTTTATAAACGGCCCGCGTCTTAGGGGGCGCGGGACGCAGCGGTGCGGATAGGGGCGTGGGCGCTCGGTCGGCGGCGGGGCGCAGTGGTGCTGGTGCGATGCTCAGCCTTATTGCATGTCGCGGGAACGCATAAGCTTGCGCTGGTCGTCTTCGTCGTCCATTTCCACCCCACCCTCGACCTTTCGCCAGTCGATATTCCGGTGGAATTTTTTCATCGCCGCATCGGCGTCGAAGACTTCGTGGGACGGGATCAGCGTTTTATAACCGGAGAAATCGGGCCTGGGCGTGAAAAAATCCTGCAGGACGGAGGCGGTGGCATCATACTGGTTCACATACGGCACATCGAGGATATTGTAGATCATCTTGATGATCGACCCGAAGTTGGCATGCTCATGAGAAATATAGCCATGCTTCACGTACGGACCGGCCAACATCAGCAGACTCCGATGGGCATCGATGTGATCGACGCCACCCTGGGGATCGTCTTCGGTGATGATCACCAGCATGTGTTTCCAGTAGGGCGTCTCCGAAAGGAACGTGAGCATGCGACCAAGCGCCAGGTCATTATCCGCCACATACGAATGGGTGAAGGGATAGCCTTCCGTGGGCCGGGGGCGATCCGTGTGGTCATTGGGCAGCTGGATCGTCACCAGCGAGGGCATCGTGTTCTTGCCATGCAGCCACAGGCGGGTGAACTCCGTCTCGAATTGCCGCACCCGGAATTGGTCGGGGATATGCGTGTTGAAACCGGCATAGTTATGACTGGTCCTTGGGAACAGAGCCTTT
>JAICXX010000351.1 GCA_025934485.1 Chitinophagaceae bacterium | reverse complement strand
GCGATCCGGGCGGAAATTCTTTTCCGTCGAACAGGCGGTAAGAAGCAAGCAAAGACTATATAGTAGAATTCGGATCCGGTTCATGCATTAAGCTCATTTGGAGGCGAAGGCGTTCCATCCTTGCGCAGTAATATCGAACGTGTTGCCTCCTTTTGTGATGATCTTTGAGCCCTTTTCCGGTTCGGTCATATAGCCAATGACGCTTATCTGTTCGTTCATGACCAATTTGTCATAATCCTCCTGGGAGACGGTGAACAACAGCTCGTAGTCTTCTCCGCCGCTAAGCGCGCACGCAGTAGGGTCGAGTTCGAATTTTAAGGCGGCCATTCGGGTCTCTTCGGCGATTGGGATCTTTTCTTCATAGAGCACACAGCCCAGCGAGCTTTGGCGGCAGATATGAAGGATCTCCGAACTGAGCCCGTCGCTGATGTCCATCATCGAAGTAGGGACGACGCCCGATTGTTCGAAGAATTCGATGATATCCTTACGGGCCTCCGGTTTCAGCAGACGACCGATCACATATTTCTCGTTCTCGAGATCGGCCTTCACATTGGGGCTTTCGAGGAAGATCTTTTTCTCGCGTTCCAGGAAGACCAGGCCAAGATAAGCGGCGCCAAGATCGCCCGAGCAGCAGAGCAGATCGCCTTTTTGCGCCGTGCTTCGTTTTACGAACTTATCGGGCGTGACCTCGCCGAGTGCGGTCACGGAGATGACGAAGCCTTTTTTTGAAGAAACCGTGTCGCCGCCAATGAGGTCTACACCATAGTTTTCGCAGGCGGCATAGACGCCTTCGTAGAATTCGTCGAGGGCTTCCAGGCTGAAGCGGTTGCTGATGCCGATGCTCGTAGTGATCTGCGTCGGGGTGGCGTTCATCGCGTAGACATCGCTGAGATTGACGACCACGGACTTGTACCCCAGGTGCTGAAGGGGCGTATACATCAGATCGAAGTGAACCTCTTCGAGCAGGAGGTCGGTGGTCACCACCGTTTGTTTACCAAAATGGTCGATGACGGCGGCATCGTCGCCCACGCCCACCAGGGTGGAGACATTCTTGATTTCGATGTTTCCCGTGAGATGTTCGATCAACCCAAATTCTCCAAGGGACGAGATCTCGGTCCTGTTTTCACTCATAGTTGTGTTATTTTGCCCCCGTTGACGACGTCCACCAGTTCATCGTGGATCTTGCCATTGGTGGCGATGATATGGGGTTGGTAGGGCGAATACCTGGCGTCGGCGAAATCGGAAACGCGGCCGCCAGCCTCTTCTACGATCAGGAAACCGGCTGCGCTGTCCCAGGCCTGGAGCTTGTGCTCATAGAACCCGTCGAAACGACCTGCGGCAACCCAGCAGAGGTCGATGGCGGCGGAGCCCAATCTGCGGACGGGTACCCCGGCACGGATCAGCGTGGAGAATACTTCCAACGGACCGTTTGGCTGATCCAGATAGCTATACGGGAAACCGGTAACGAGACAGGATTTAGCCAGGGACGTCTCATTGCTGACGGTAATCTTTTTATCATTCAACGTTGCACCATAGCCGCGTTGTCCAAAATAGAACTCCTTGATAAAGGGGTTGTAGACTGCCCCCAGGATCATCTCACCGTCCTGTTCTACCGCGATGGAAACACAACAGATGGGCAGGCCGTGTGCGAAGTTCACCGTTCCATCGATAGGGTCGATGATCCATTTATAGTTGGAGTCCATCTTGATCTCTCCGGCTTCTTCACTCAACAGGTAATGATCCGGATAGTCTTCTTTGATCACCTCGAAGATCGCTTTTTCCGAGGCATGATCCGCTTCTGTGACCAGGTTATTAATGCCTTCCTTATTCGAGATCTTGAATTCGCCTTGAAAATACCTTTGCATAACGGCAGCGCCAGCTTCGGCCGCCCTGATGAGTGTTGATTTTAGCATGGCGTAAAGATAGGCCAGAAACTGCGTAAAGACATTAGATTACGCAAGCTGGCGTAAAGAGTCCGTGTACTCGTTGAGGACGCCTGTGTTCAAGGTATAATTGTAGTTCCTGCCATCTTTTTCGGCGCTGATCAGGCCGGATTCGATGAGGATCTTGACGTGGTGGGAAACGGACGGCTGTGCGAGACCGATAATTTCCTGTAAAGCTGAACATTCACCGCATCCGCCCTTGCCGGAGATATAGTTTAAGATTTTGAGTCGGTTGCTGTCTCCCAGGGCTTTTGATATCTTCTCGATTTGGAAAAGCGATAATCTCATCACTATGTAGCGTATATTGACAAATGCAAATATATTAAATATTGAGTTATCTTGGCGCTCAATGGTTCTTAGTGTGATCATCGTCAATTACCGGGTCCGGTATTTCCTGGAACTCTGTCTGCACTCGGTTCAACGGGCGCTCACAGATATTGGACCCAGCGAGATCATTGTCATCGACAATGCTTCGGCTGATGGGAGTATCGAGGCATTGCGGTCCTTGTTCCCTGCCGTACGGTTCGTAGAAAATCAAGAGAACGTCGGGTTTGCACGGGCAAATAACCAGGCATTGCGGCTGGCCGGTGGTGAGTATATCCTTTTTCTGAACCCGGATACGGTGCTACCGGAAGATTTTGCCACGCGGTGTCTGGAGTTTATGCGCTCCGAGCCATGCATGGGGCGCCCGTTGAGCCACGATGGGTCCGTCGCGCGGGGCATTGGCGAACCGGCAACTCGGGGCATCGGCGCCATCGGGGTCCGGATGATCGACGGCAGCGGCCGCTTTCTGCCCGAATCGCGGCGCGGGTTTCCCAGCCCCTGGGTGGCCTTTACAAAACTTACGGGATTGTCCGCCCTGTTTCCCCGGAGCCGGGTCTTTGCCGGTTATTATCTCGGCGGGTTGCCGGCGGATCGCGCACATCCCGCGCCGGTACTTTCGGGCGCCTGTATGTTGGTGCGCCGGTCGATCCTGGAGGAAGTCGGCGGGTTCGACGAGCGGTTCTTTATGTATGCCGAAGACATCGATCTCAGCTATCGCATTGAAAAAGCCGGGTATGTAAATTTCTATTTTCCCGGTACGACCATTGTCCATTTCAAAGGAGAGAGTACAAAAAAAGACATCCGGTATATCCGGTTGTTCTATAAGGCGATGAGCCAGTTCCGGCGAAAGCATTTCAACCGGGGACTACCGGCGTTGTGGAATTGGGGTATGGAGCTGGCTATCTGGATAAGAGCGGGGCTGGGGACGCTGAGTCGCCTCGCCCGGGGGCCTCGCCGCGTGGTCAGGGGCAGCGCGCGAGCGGTTGATGACGATGGCCCGGGAGGGGGTGCCAGGCCTAAGCCGGAAGCGGGTGCCAGGCTTATCCCCGAACGCAGGCCAAGACTTTGGATTGCCGGCGATAGGACGGAAGCGGCCATGGTAAGGCGTTTACTTTCGGCTGCGGGCGATTGGGAGATCACTTCGGAGCGCGGGACTGCTTCGGCGGTGCTTTTGTGTGAGGGCCCGGACTTTTCGTTCCGGAAATGTATCAGCGCGTTGGAAACAGGCACGACCGGACAGGAGCATT
>JAICXX010000303.1 GCA_025934485.1 Chitinophagaceae bacterium | reverse complement strand
GGCGGTATCATCGTAGCTGACGAGCTTGCTGCCGAAGACCGGGCTGTGTTCCACCGAAGCGTAGACCATGCCGGGGACTTCCATGTCGATGCCGTATACGGCGCGACCGGTGACCTTGAGGGGGATATCGAGCCGGGGCATCGACTTGCCGAGGATCTTGAAGTCCTTAGGGTCTTTTAGCGGCGGGTTTTCCGGGATGGCGAGCGTCGCGGCGGTGGCTACCAGTGCACCATAGCCGAGCTTTTTACCGGTGGGTTTGTGGACGATGGTGGCGTCCACGGCGATGCATTCTTCGATCGGGACGTTCCACTGGCGGCTGGCGGCCGTTCGGAGCATCTCACGGGCGGTGGCGCCCACTTTCCGAAGCTGCATATAGCTGCCTTTTACGGAGTCGCTGCCCCCTACGTCCTGGCTGGGAATGTTCTTCTGTCCCCAACTATTGAGGATGTGGACATTGTCGAGCGAGACCTCGAGCTCTTCGGCGATGAGGGCGGGGATCGACTGATAGGTGCCCTGGCCTATCTCGGTGCGGGGATTGATGATGGTGATCTTCCCCGTGGGTTCTATGATGATATAGGGAGTGATGCCGGTAGCCTTTCCGTTGCCGGCGCCATCGAGTGGAAGATGGGCGGCGGGCATTTTGGCGAGTGCGCTTTGGCCGCTGTTAGTGACACCCAGGACCAGAGCCAGGCCCGAGAGCCCGGTATGCCGGAGGAATTCGCGGCGGGCTATCTTATGCATGAGTGAGCGGTTTATGGAGTGTAGCGGGGGTGGTGTGGCCTGCTGCTGAGGCGGCACGGTGGATGGCTTTGCGGATGCGGTCATAGCAACCACAACGGCAGATATTTCCCTGCATAGCGATGTCGATGTCTCCATCGGTAGGTTTTGGCGTGCGGTGGAGCAGGGCTACGGCGCTCATGATCTGGCCGGATTGGCAATAGCCGCATTGAGGTACTGACTCTTCGATCCAGGCCTGCTGAACGAGCTCGCCTTTGACGTCCCCTTTGAGGCCCTCGATGGTGGTGATCTTTTGACCCGTGATCGCCGCGATGGGGAGGCCGCAGGAGCGGACGGCGGCTCCGCCGAGATGAACGGTGCAGGCGCCGCATTGAGCGATGCCACAGCCGAACTTGGTCCCTTTGAGCCCGATGAGGTCCCGGATGACCCAAAGCAGGGGCATGTCCGGTTCGGCATCTACCGTTACCGACTTGTTGTTGAGGGTAAAAGAATAGGAAGCCATAGCGATGGAATTTGATATGAATTTACTACTAAATTTACTTTATGCCAGTAAATTTGCGCTATGCCTGAATATTTAAACTGTCCTTCCTGGGTTCACCGCCTGCCGTCCATTTATAAGTTGCTCATGAGTTTAGCCGTTTCCGCGATCATCTCCGTGTGCTTACTGGTTATTCCCATGGAGGGGATGACGCGGATCATGATCGGCTGGGATGTATTCAGTGTCTGTATGATCATCATCAGCGGGGTGATCTTTTCCACGATGCGGCCCCGCCAGATCAGGGTATTGGCCAAGCAGGAAGATGCCGGGCGGATCGTGGTTTTCTTTATCGTGCTCGTAGCTATTTTAGGCAGCCTCATGGGTGTCCTGCTTTTGCTGCAGAATAAGGAGGCCTGGAAACTGTCGAAGGGAGTGGAGACCTTTATTTACATCGCGGGTGTGAGCTGTTCGTGGGTGCTGCTGCATACCATGTTTGCCTACCGGTATGCCGTGTTGTATTATGGAGAACATCCGCTGGACCCCGACATGCATACGGTGGGGTTGCAGATCCCCAATGAGCTCTGGCCGGATTACCTGGATTTTGCCTATTTCTCGTTTGTGATCGGCATGACCTTTCAGGTCTCGGATATCGAGATCTCCTCGCGCCATATCCGGCGGGTGGCGCTGGTGCATGGGATGATATCCTTTCTTTTTAATACGGTGATCGTGGCGTTGACGATAAATGTTATTGCGGAGCTGAGATCGTGAATGAGGATCCGCTAATAATGGGCCTTCGGCCGGCCGATCTGTGATCGGCCCTGGTTTTAGCGGAGCTGAGGAGCTAGCGGAAGCGGTCGGAGATAGTGTAGCACACGCGATCGTTGATCCGGTGATAGACATCCCCATTAATCTTGCGGATGTGGCGGAGGCGATGGCCTACCAGCAGGCGGCCTTCGCTATCGAAGTATTGCGGCCGCTGGAAATAGGTGAGGATGTAGTACTTTTTGTTGACGAAGGCGAAATTGAATTTTCGGGGCCAGAGCGAGATATAGACCACGGAGTGTCTGGCCGTATCTGTGTAGTAGTCGAGGTTGTCGATCCAGGTACATTCGCGGGTCTGCATGACGCGGATGAGGTAGTTGATCGCGGTGGTGTCATAACCGAATTTTTTCAAGGTATCCTGCAGACGTGGTTCGCCAACCTGATATTCGTAGATATAGGTGAGGGTGTCGGTGATGAGCTCCAGCGAGACGCGGTTGAAGCTCCGGCTCGTAAATTGTATGGAGAAAGGTTTTTCCTGATAGGCGGTGCGGAAGGTGGTTTCCATACTATCGAGGCTTTGTCTATGACGATGGTAGTAACCCGCGATGTTGAGCGTTCTGCAGGAAGTGAGCAGGATCGCCATGAGCAGTAGGTAATATGTCAGCGTGCGTATCATGGGTGTGTACAGTGGGTGACGCCGAAGAGGATCTTTTTCAGAAAGCGGAGGCTGACCTGGCGGAGGGTTCGGCCACCATAGTCCCAATAAATGATATCTACTCTATCCTCTTCGCCCGGGATGCGGCGAATGTCGTCGAGGACGATGAAATGGGTAGGGAAGCTTCCTTTGAATTTATTGTGATTCTTTTTGTGCAGGTAGGTGTTGTTCACGTACAGGTAGGTCGTGCCGGGTCTTGCAAGGTTTGTCTTGAGGTAATCATAGAGATCGTCGAAATGGGGGCGGATGAGGTCGGAGCCCCGCGATTCCACGTTATAGCCGAATAGTTCGCGGATCATCCGGTTAAACTTTCCATAGCTCACGGCGGCCCAGAAAGTGTCTTCGGAGCCGGGGTGGAAACGACGATTGAAGAAATTGAGATAGGAGCGAAAATGGTCTGCCAATACGAGAAACCAGATCTGGTCGGCGGGGCGGATATCGAGGATGCCTTTAAAGCGGAGTGTGCCGGCGGCCTGGTGGACCTCGGGCGAGGGCCGGAAGTGGATGCCATTCCAGGAGGCCTCGCCGTCTTTATACAGCGCGAGCATGAACCTGGTATAGGCCAGCGGGTCGAAGTTGAGGGGCAGGTATGACAGCGCTGCATAGCCGCAGAAATTGGTGTTGACGCCCTGGTAGATCTTTTGCGGAAAATTAAGATTGACTTTGAGGTTGGCGATGAAGAGAGGCAGCCGGACGTTAGGCCAGAAGGCGCTGGAATCGGGAAGTCCGGTATGGTCGAGGAGTTCGAGGGCTTGTGCGCGGTTCGAGTCCGGCGGATCGCCCGTTGTCCGGGCCAGGGATGGTCGGATGATCAAGAGGGAAAGGACCAGGAGGAGCGAGTTTCGGGGCATAGATGTAAAGAAGCCACCGCCGGCGGCTTAGATATAAAAGTACTATCTTTTCGGCATGAAAAGGTATCTGGTAGTTGGTTTGTGTGTTGCCATTGCAGCATGCGGGCGGCCCCGTAACACCTTGTTTACGGCTTTGCCGGCGTCGCAGACGCATGTGGACTTCCGCAACGATATTAATGAAGATGCCAACACCAATATCCTGACGTATGAGTATCTGTATAATGGGGGCGGCGTGGCCGTGGGCGATGTCAATGGGGATGGGTTGCCGGATCTTTATTTTACGGCCAACACAGGAGCCAACAAGCTTTATCTGAACAAGGGGAACATGCAATTCGAAGATATTACGGATAAGGCGGGGGTAGCGGGACGAAAGGGATGGAAAACGGGGGCGGTGATGGCGGATGTCAATGGGGATGGATTACCGGATATCTATGTATGTTACTCCGGGGAGGGGGCGGATGCGGATCGGGCGAATGAACTGTTTATCAACGACGGGATTAGGAATGGAGTTCCTCATTTCACAGAGCGAGCGAAGGACTATGGGCTGGATGCCCCGGGGACATTCACAACGTCTGTTGTATTTTTCGATATGGACAATGACGGCGATCTGGATATGTTCATGGTGAACGATGCCAACCTATTCTACAATCCCTTTTTTAATACCGAAAAGCTGCGGTCTACGCGGAATCCCAAATTTGGCAACCGGCTTTATAGAAACGATCACGGCCATTTCACCGATATCAGCGAGCAGGCGGGGATCAATGGCAGCGGGCTCAACTTCGGGCTTAGCGTTTCCATCAGCGACGTCAACGGGGACGGCTGGCCGGACATCTATACGACAAACGATTATGAAGAGCGGGACTTTCTTTATTTGAACAACCATGACGGGACGTTCCGCGAGGTGCTCGACAAAGCAGCGGGGCATATCAGCGAATTCGCGATGGGGTCCGATATTGCGGATTACAACAATGACGGATTGCCGGATATCGTCGCGCTGGATATGTTGCCGGAAGACAATCACCGCCGGAAGCTGCTTAGGGGTGCGGATCCTTATGACCAGTATATGCGACGGGCGGAGAATGGAATGCAGCATCAGATCATGCAGAACACGTTGCAGCTGAACCGGGGCAATGACAGCACGGGGATGCCGCACTTTAGCGAGGTAGCGCAGCTGGCGGGTGTCGCCAGTACGGACTGGAGCTGGGCGCCGTTGTTTGCCGATTTCGACAACGATGGATGGAAGGACCTTTTTGTTACTAACGGGATACCGAGAGATATCACCAATCTGGATTTTATCAAATATACATCGGGGTATTCGGCGACCTATGGGGAGGGCGGTGCGAGCAAGGAGGCGATGTGGAAGCTGGAGCAGCAGATGCCGTCGACAAAATTGTCTAATTATCTTTTTCGCAATAACCACAATTTAGGTTTTGAGGATGTGACGTCGGCGTGGGGGATCGATCAACCGGGTTTCCATGATGGCGCGGCGTATGTCGATCTGGATAATGACGGGGATCTGGATCTGGTGGTGAATAATCTCAACGGGGAGGCGACGATCTATGAGAATCATACGGCGGGTAAGAAGGGGAGTCATTGGTTGAGGTTGCGGCTTAAGGGGGCCGGAGAGAATACCGCTGGT
>JAICXX010000148.1 GCA_025934485.1 Chitinophagaceae bacterium | reverse complement strand
GGCGTCGAGCTGCCAGTAGGCGATGCTTTTGCTATCGGGGCTCCAGCGGAAGCCATCGCGGCAGCTGAACTCTTCTTCATAGGCCCAGTCGAAGGTGCCATTGATCAGCCGGAAGGCGCCGTCGGTCGTTAGCTGGGTAATGGCATCTGTGGCCAGGTCTTCCACGTAGACATTGTGCTCGCTGGTATAGGCCGCCTTTGTGCCATCGGGTGAGATCTTGGCAAACATCAGCGACGAGGGTGGACGGCCGGCGCCCAGTTGCTTGAGCGTATGCGTTTCGAGATCGAGCACCCAATAGTCGCCACGGGTCTTCTGTCGCCAGACCTTTTTACTATTGGTATAGACGAGGAGCTTTTTGTCGTCGTCACTAAACGTAAATCCTTCGATGGCCAGTGGGCCGGCGGCATGGGATGGCACCAGGAGGGATGCGTCGACGGCTACGGAACGTTGGAAGGACGGCAGCGTATAGCGGATGATGGAATTGCTTTCTACCATGTAGTAGCTTTTGCCATCGCTGGTCCATTTAACGGCAGCGCCGCCCCGTTGGGCGACGACCGTGTTCGCAAATAATAAGACTATAACTGCGGTAAGTAATCTCATGATCTAGGTTTGATGCCAATGTAATACATTTTATCGATAGCAGTCGAATCGAACAATGCCGCCTCGTCCCCTTTGAGTTCGGCGTTCTTCCATTCCTTCGTCGGGTAGATGCGCAGTTTGGCCTGGTCGTTCTTCAGGGTCAGCGGGAAATTGAACCCTTCGATACAATTCGACCAGCGGTAGAATACCTTCTTATGATCCGGGCTGAAATAGTATTCGAAGTCGGGGATCTGGGTCGTGCGCAGGTATTGATCGAAGAGCTTGGTGAGATCGATGCCGGCGTGTTCGGTGACGTAGTGTTCGACCTGGGCCGAGGTCACGGTTTGATGATAGAAAGAGGATTGCAGACCGCGCAGGATCTGGCGCCACTTCTCGTCGTCATCGAGCGTATGCCGGATGGCCTGGAGCATGTTGCCGGCCTTGGGGTACATATCGCCGCTACCTTCTTCGTTGACATTGTAGCGGGCGATGATGGGCCGGTCATTGCGGATGCTGCGGCGGGTATCGTGGTTGTATTCATTGCCTGCTTCTTTTCCCCACATGTAATCCACGAAGAGGGTCTCGCTGTAGTTGGTAAACCCTTCATGCACCCACATATCGGCGAGATCTTTTGTCGTGAGATTGTTGCCGAACCATTCGTGCCCGCTTTCGTGGATGATGATGAAATCATATAGCATGCCCCATTTGTCACCGCGGCCGCGATAGCCAAAGGCGTAATGGTTGCCATAGGCGACCGCGCTTTGGTGTTCCATGCCGGTGTGCTGTACGTCGACGAGCTTGTAGCTATCCTCGTAGAAGGGATAGGGACCCATCCAGTGTTCGTGTGCGTGGAGCATGTTGTGCACTTGTGTTGGCAAGTAGTCTTTGGCGCGTGACAGGTTGTAGTCGAGCACCCAGTAATCGAGATCGAGGTGTCCTTTTTCTCCCTGAAAATCCTCGTGAAAGGTCACGTATTTTCCGATATAGGGGATGAGGCAATAGTTGCTGATGGGGTTGACCACGGCCCATTTGTACGTCGTGGTGCCGTCGCCGTTGTCTTTTTTGAACTGCATGCGGCCATTGGATACACCCACCAGGGTGTCGGGCACGATCATGGTCATCGAGGCGCCTTTATCCGGTTCGTCGCCCTGGTAGTCTTTGCAGGGATACCAGACTGAGGCACCCAAACCCTGGCAGGTGACCGTCATCCACGGACGACCCAGGGAATCCGTGGCCCAGGTCCAGCCACCATTCCAGGGGGGACGGACGGCTTCGGTGGGTGTCCCGGAGAAGTATACCTGCACCCTGCCCGTCGAGCCGAGCTTTTGTTTTGGGGTCTGGACATGCCAGGCGTTTCCTTCCTGCGTGAAGGCCAGGTGTTTGTTGCCGTCGTAGACAATGCTGTCGATGTGCAGCGGCGCCTGCAGGTCGATCTGCATGGCCGGTTGTTTTTCGCTCACCACCTTGTAGGTAATGAGGTCGTTGCCGACGGTGGTCTTGGTGGGAAAGTCCGGCTTGACGGTAATATCGTAGCGTTGGATATCCCACCAGCTGCGTTCGGGGTCATTGGACCCGCGAAGGGTGTCGGCGTGGGTGAATTTTTTGTTATAGTAGGCAGCGCGAAGGCTGTCCAGATTAGGTCGTGGCCTGTTCTGCGCCATCGCCGTTGAAGAGAACAGGGAAAAGAATAGGATTGTACGTAGTGTGCTCATGTCGTGAATTTACTGCATCCAGAAAAGTTTGGTCGTCACCTGGTCCGAGCCCATCGCACCGACGGCCGCGGCATAGTTGGCGGGGTTCGCGGATTGTTCGGTGAGGGGGTACCAGAACCGCAGCGGCATGGGCGTGATGGCACCTACCGGCGGGTTGGCGTTTATATTTGGCTGCCCAAGGCGGCGGATCTCGGTCCACGCATCCCAGCCGCGGTTCCAGAGTGCTATCCATTTCTGGTAGCCGATCTTTTGTTTATAGTCGCCGGCGGCAGTGGAATAGGCTACGGCGGGCTGAGCCAGGTAGGTGGCGGCGTCCGAAGCGCTTCCGCCCCAATATTCGATGGAAGCAGTGACGGCATTGTCATAATGTTGTTCCGCAGTGCCCCCGACGTTGAAGCCGCGCTCTACAGCTTCGGCCAGCAGGAATTCCGTTTCCGCGTAGTCGAGGAGATCGCCTGAAAGCGTTTGCGCCAGCACCTGATTTGAATAGGTGGACAAGGTTGGATAAGAATTACCGGTACCGGGTACGCCGCCTTTATAGGTGCCATCGGGCGCCGTCGTAAAATAGAGCGGGAGCCGGGGATCGTTCCAGGCGACCATCGCGTTGACGAGGGTACTGGCGGGGCAGTTATCGTGCCGGCCGCTATTAATGGCAGCCTGCCAGATGGGGTTGGAATTGGTTACGTTGGAACCGTCATACGGAAATTTTGCATCATCGGCATTCGAGGTAAACACACCGGCGGCCACCGCCTCCTGCACTTTTTTCCCCGCAGTCGAGGGGTCGGTGTCGGCGAGCAGCATGGCCATCTTGAGCTTGAGGGTAGCGGCAAATTTTTTCCAGGCCGAGGCCTTGCCGTTGTAGATCACGTCCTCTTTGCCCATTGCAGCAGCGCTGTTATCGATATCGGCAATGCAGGTATCGAGACGGCTGAGCAAATCTGTATAGATCGTTTTCGCATCGTCGTATTTCGGGAAGGGGATGGACCGGCTTTCGGCCTGGGTATAGGGTATATTACCATAGGTATTGACGAGGAGGTAGTAGGTATAGATCTCCATGATATCGGTGATGATGAGATCGTTCTTCAGGATATCGGCGGAGCCCGCGTAGGTGGGGAAGAGGCTTTTGGCGTTGTAAAAATTGCTGAGGACACCCACCTTGTTTGCGGCGCCATAGAGATAGTTCCACCAGTTGTCCGGTGCATCATATGCTGTCAGGATATAGCGGGCCTCGGTGATATAGGTGCATTCCGTCCAGGTTTGAGCAAAGTTGCGGAAGGGATCGAGGCCCCCGCCGGGGGAGGTTGTATTGTCGGACAGATTTTTTTCACCGGCAAGGAACAGGCTGGCGGCGGGAACAGTAACAGCCGACTTGGGATCGATGTCCAGCTGATTGATGTTCTTTGTACAAGCGCTGGCCAGTAGCAGAACGGGAATATAAAAGAGGTATGACAATTTTTGCATTGTGATCGATTTTAAAGTTTCGGTTTAGAATCTCGCTTTGAGGTTAAATCCGAAGGTTCTGAATACCGGATAGCTACCCGATTGGAAGCCCATGGAGGCGTTGGCGCCATACGAACCGCTCGAGGGTACACCCTGTTCGGGGTCGGCATAAGGCAGGTTCTTATGGATGATCCATAAATTTCTGCCGGTGAGCGAAACGTCGAGGCCTTTGACGAAATGCAGGTTGCTAACGACCTTGGCCGGGAGGGACCAGGTGATAGCCGCTTCGCGAAGCTTTACATAGCCGGCGTCATAGATATACGACCTTGCCGCTTCCTGGTTATCCGAAGAGAAGGGGAAGTTGCCCTGGTTGATATCGGAGGCGTCCACATAGGTCGTGTTGGGCTTGCCGTCGACATTGACGCCGGGGAAGAGATAGCCGCCGTTTTGCGAAAGCGGAGCGCGTACGGGTGTACCCTTTTTGTTGTACCCGGCGGTGTGCGGAGTGAGACCGGCGCTGGCGCCATAGTCCATATCGAGGGAATAGATGTCGCCGCCTTTTTTCACATCGATGAGGAAGCTGAGGCTCCAATCCTTGTACCTGAACGTATTGTTGATGCCGCCTATCCATTGAGGGCTGATGTTGCCGATGTCGGAGAGTGCATTGGTGGCTCTCACCGGGTAACCCAGGGAATCCTTGATCTGACCGTTGAGATACGTATAGTCGCTGCCGCGAATAACACCATAGGGTTTTCCTTTTTCGGCCACCAATTGAACTGCGTTCTGATATTTGGCAATGACAAAGGAGGCCTGGTTATTATAGAGTGAGAGCACCTTGCTGTTGTTCTTTGCCCAGTTGATGTTCATGTCCCATACGAAGCTGTGGGTTTTGATGGGCGTGATGTTGATCGTTAATTCCACGCCGGCGTTCTGAACGGAGCCGCCGTTGACATAGAACTGGGAGAAGCCGCTGGAGCCGGATACGATGATGGGCATGATCTCATGGAGCTGTTGCGCGTGGTAGTAGGTAACATCAAACCCCAGCCTGCTCTGGAGGAACTGCATCTCCGCCCCGATCTCATAGGTATGGTTCATTTCGGGAACGAGGTTGGGATTGTTGTTGGTCGTGGGCGAGTTGAAGATAGTCTGGCCGTCTATCGGGCTGGTAGAGACATAGGTATTTTGCAGCGCATAATAGCCGGCATCTCCGCCCACGGCTGCATAGTTGACCCGCAGCTTACCATAGGAAAGCCAGGGCGTCGCGGGCAATAGTTTGGAGAATACCCAGTTTGCCGACACGGCAGGATAATAATAGGCCGCGCTGGCTTTTGGCAGCGTGGAAGATTTGTCGCGACGAAGGGTGGCGTCCAGGGTGACCATATCTTTCCAACTGAGGGTAGCGCCGGCAAAGATACCGTCGACCTCTTTGCGGTAAAAGTACTCGGTGGGAGCGGCGGGGGTGTTGACGGAGTTGGCCAAGGCGAAGAAACCGGGTACTACCAGGCCGCCGTTCGTGATGCTGTAGGTGGACGAAAGGTTATCCTGGCGGACGTTCGCACCCAGCAGGGCCTTGAGGTTAAGATCCTCGCTGAGGTTCTTGTCGAGGTTGGCAAGGAAGTCATAGTTGGTCTCGTCGTAGGAAGACAGCGTTTTTGAATAGCTGGGCGTACCGGCGCTGCCGACGTCATAGCGGGTCTCGACACTCTCGTTCCAATCGTCTTTGGACACGCGGACGAGGAGGTTGATAAGGCTGCCGATCTTATAATTGACGAACGCATTACCGAAATAGCGGTTACGGCCGTCGCTTTCGAAATTCTTGTAGCGTACCCAGTAAGGGTTATCATGATAAGCCGGTTTGACAATATTGCCGGGAGCGTTGGTGAGATAGCCGCCGAGCCAGTTCCAGGTGGCGTTGGTGAGCGTGCGGAAGTAGTCGGCTTTTTGTTCGGGCAGATCGATGCCTGTCTCCCACCATTGGCGGAAGTCGGTCATTGGATTGATCTGGGTGCCGTTGCCGCCATAATAGCCATAGCCATAACGGCCGATGGCGTTGACATCGGAGTAGTTGAATTCGCCGCCGACCGTGAGTTGGGGGACGGGGTTATAGGTGATGCCCATGTTCAGCAGGTCTTTCGATTGATTGCTGTTGGGAAGATAGCCTTTGTCGTTGCTCCTGGTATACCCCATCTTGAAGGTGCTTTTGTCGCTGCCGCCGTCGACGAAGACGCTGGTGCTGGTGGAGACGGGGGTGACGAAATAATCGGTGGGCTTATAGTGTGCCGCGGGTCTCCAGGGCGTCGCCTTGCCGTAGTTGGGGTTGCCGGGTGAAAAGGCATCCCATTGATAAACGAGCGTGTTGTCATAGGCCGGGCCGGTCATCTGGTCGATATCGGTTTGTACGATCTGGACGGGTTGGCCGTTGCTGTTGAAGACCGGCTGATAATAAAAGAAGGGGTTGGGGTTACCGGGGGTCGTGCTGGCCTGGCTGCCGTAACCTTCGCCGTACATCGTTTGATACTGGGGCAGGGTGCTGTTATCGGGCGTACCGGCGTTGACGCCGAAATTAACGGAGACGCCGAGGCCTTTGTTGAGCCGGGAGCCGCGTTTGGTGGTGATGAGGATCACGCCGTTGGAGCCACGGGAGCCATAGAGCGCGGAGGCCGCGGCGCCTTTGAGCACGCTTACCGATTCGATGTCATTAGGGTTGATGTCCGACGCGGCGTTGCCGAGGTCATAATAACCCTGGGCGCTTTGAGTGGTGCTCTGGTTCGTGTTGTCGTAGGGAACGCCATCGACCACGAAGAGGGCCTGATTGTTTTGGGTCAGCGATTTCATCCCGCGGAGGATGACATTGTTCGATCCGCCCATGGTATTGCTGGAGGTGATCTGGAGGCCGGCCACTTTACCCGACATGTTGTCGATAAAATTGGTGTTCATTGTTTTCGTGAGCTGGTCACCGCCGATCTGTTGCGTTGCATAAGGCAGGGAATTCTTTGTCCGGCGGATGCCAAGGGCGGTGACGACCACTTCATTGAGGGCCTGGCTTCTTCTTTGGAGGACGATGGTGAGGTCTCCGCCGTCGCCCATCCGCATTTCCTGTGGATTGTAACCGATGGCAGAGAAGATCAGCACATCGGAGGGTGTAGCGGAGAGATGGAAGGTACCGTTCTCTGTGGTGGTGCTACCTCCTCTGCCGGCTTTCAGCCGGACGGTGACGTTGGGGATCGGGGCGCCGGCCGAGTCGACGACCTTGCCGGTGACGACCCTTTTCTGGGCGTCGGTATGAACACATAGCAACGCAGCCACGAACAGGCATAGCATGTTAATGAAGAGTCTTCTCATGGCGACTTTAATTTTGGTGGAACCCAAATTTAATTTTAGTCGCTTGCAGGAGATTCTTCGTTTTTGATCTCTTGTAGACGAATATTAGCCTATTGCCGCGCTTACATCGGGGTAATGGTAAACTCCTTTTTTAGTTTGATGTCGGCGGAGCTGCTGCCTATACGTACTTCGAATTTGCCGGGCTCTACGCGCCAGATCATGTTCTTATCCAGCAGGGAAAGGTCATCCGGATGCAGGGTAAAGATGATGGTCTTTTTTTCGCCGGGGGCCAGGGTGATGCGCTCAAACCCGCGGAGCTGTTCTTCATAAATGGTGACGCTGCTAACGTCCTGGTGTATATAGAGCTGCGCGATCTCGTCACCTTTTCGGTTACCCGTGTTCGTGATATCTACCGAAACGGTGATATCGCCATGCGGGTGTTGTGTTTCGGGCGTGATGGTAAGGTTGCTGTATTCGAACGTGGTATAGCTGAGACCGTAGCCGAAGGGATAGAGCGGGCCGAAGACGCTGGTATGATTGTCGGGCCTGGAAGGTTGCGATCCGGGTTTATAGGGGAAGTTCCACTCGATCTCGCCGGTGGTTTTGGGAAAGGTGATGGTGAGCTTTCCTCCGGGGTTGTTATCGCCGAAGAGTGTCTCGGCGATGGCCTGACCGCCGTAGCTATTGGGGAACCAGGCTTCGAGGATGGCGGGGATATAGCGGTTGGCCCAGTTGATCGTCAGGGGCTGGCCGTTGATGAGCACGAGGACCACGGGGCGGCCGGTAGCCTGCAGGGCTTCGAGGAGTTTTTCCTGGCGGCCGGGCAGGTCGAGCCCGGTGCGGGACATGCCCTCTCCTACCCTTTTTTCGTCTTCGCCCAGCACGGCTACGATTAGCTCGGACTGTCTTGCTTTCGTGACGGCCTCTTCGATGGCGGCTTGTTCGGTAGTATTAAGCGGCGTTGGGATGAGCTCGCTTTCGGGCCAGGCGCTGTCCACCATCTCGCAGCCTTTGGCGTAGTCGACGGTAGCGGAATTGCCCAGATAGTCGCGCAGGCCCTGCTCTACCGAAATCACATTCAGATGCGAGGGGCCATAGCGGCTGATGGCATAAGAGGTCGCCTGCGCCAGCGGGCCGGTGACGAGGATATGATGGTATTTCTGTTTATCGAGGGGCAGCAGGCTGCCGTCATTCTTGAGCAAGACCAGGGATTCGCGGGCCATGCGGAGCATGAAGGGGGTCGTACGGCCGGGTTTGAGCACTTCGTCGGCGGCCTTGGGATCTTTTACGTAGGGTTGATCGAAGAGGCCGAGGCGGAATTTCACGCGGAGGACGTCGGCGACGCGTTTGTCGAGGGTCTGCATGGAAAGATCGCCGTCTTTCACCAGTTCCCGAAGCGGCTCGATGAACGTCTTGGGTGGGGTGAAATTGGTGCGGACGTTGAGGCCGGCTTCGATTGCCTGCCGGACGGCGTCCTTATAGGTCGCCGCTACGTGGTGTTTGGTGAAGAGGTATTCCACGGCATCGCTGTCCGATACGACGTAGCCGTCGAAACCGAATTTCTGGCGCAGCAGTTCGGTGAGGAAATAATAGCTGCCGGTGATAGGAACGCCGTCCCAATCGTTATAGCTGCTCATGACGCCCATGGCATGTGCTTCCTGGATCACACGGCGGAAAGCGTAGAGGTAGAGCTCGTAAAGCTCGCGTGGGGCGACATGAGGATCCGTGCGGACGCTTCCGTCGCGGCCGCCTTTGGGAACGCTATACACGGCAAAGTGTTTGAGTGTGGAGGCGACGCCCTGGCCCTGAATGCCGAGGGTCATTTGTTTTCCGAGTTCCGCGACGACAAAGGGATCTTCGCCGTAACATTCGAGCGTTCTGCCCCAGCGGGGGTCGCGGGCGAGGTCGAGGATGGGGGCATAGACATTGGTATAGCCCAGGGCTTTTGCTTCGCGACCTACGATCTCGCCGGCTTCGCGGACGAGGGCCTTGTCCCAGGTCGAGCCGATGGCGATGGGTGCCGGCAGGGAGGTGGCGCGGTCGTGGTTGAGGCCATGTATGCCCTCGTTAGTGAAGTCCACGGGGATGCCCAGGCGGGTTTGTTCGACGAACCAGCGTTGGATGGTATTGATGGCTTCGGCATGGCGGCTGAAGGGATAGGAATATTGCGTATTGGCGCTGGGGGTCCGTGCAACTCCATTGAGGTCTTCGTCGATATTGGCGATCCCGTCTTTCCAGATCTCCTGTTTCCATTCCGGCGTGGGCAGTTCGTCTTTGAGCACACGGCCGAAGCCATATAGCGTTGCCGTCTGGCAGGTCTTCTCTTCCAGCGTCATCTGGGCCAGGAGGTCGGCGATGCGAAGGTCTATGGGCTGGGCGGGGTCTTCGAAGATGTCCTTTTTGCCGTTCTTGTTGAAATCGATCCAGCCATCATGGTAAATGTGCGCAGCGAATGCGCTGTTAGGAAAGGTAGCGCATTCGGCGCACCCGGCTAATGTCTGTCCTGGCGGACGAGCCGCTTCCAGCGGCTCAGGGGACTTATACTGGGCGGCAGTGGACAGGGCGATACAGGTACAAGCGATAATGAGCGTGAAAGTGCGCATGCCTAAAGGTAAGGATTGCGCATTAACGGCTATATCCCGGTCCCTGCAATTCTACGCAAACGATTTCGAAGTTTCGCCGTTACCAGGCTTCATTCTTCTGAAAGGCGAGGATCAGGATAATGCCGCTGAGCAAGCCGGAGAAGCCGACGAACTGGTGGTTATCGATGGGCAGGGAGCTGTTCATAAAGAGGATCTGGCCGAGGATCAGCAAGAGCGAGGTACAAATGATCACGTAGCGGCGGATCGTGGTTTTGGCAGCGCCTTTAAAGAAGCCGAGAATGGAGATAAAGGAAAAGAAGAGGCCGACGAGGGTTGTCATAGGATACTATTTTTTCATAGAATGGGATTACTAAATATCAATATACGACCGTAACCGGCTCAAAACAATAGGTGTTTTCATAGTAAGATTACGGGGGGAAGTCGAGGAATTGGTCGGCGGTAATCCCGAAGGATTTGGCCAGCAGGAAGATCGTGGTAATGGGGATATCGATCTGGCCGGCCTCGATGGCCGTGAGTTCGGAAGGGTCGAGCCCGGTGCGGGCCGCCAGGGTGTCGAGGGTCATTTGTCGCTGTTCCCGTAATTGGGTAATGCGCCGGCCGAGCAGGTGCAAAGCATCTCCTTGTTTATCCATAGATCTTGTGTGTTGTACGTTAACAATCTATTGGTTGGAGCAAAGGAGGACACACAGGAAGGATACTCTTCCACTACGAAAATAACGTATCTATAACCACCGCCGGTGCGATTCTACTCCGCCGGTTCGTAGGCCAGCAGGACGGTGGGGTTCGCTTCCAGGGCGACAGCCAATTGCAAGAGGGTGGTAAAGGTGATGTTGATCATCCCCTTTTCGATCTTGGCGATCTTGCTGTTGTCGATGCTACAGGCATAAGACATCTCACGGAGGCTAAGACCTTTCTCCTTTCGGAGCTTTCGGAGATGCTCGCCGAACCTTTTTAGTACCTTTTTGTCCTGGGGCGTAATCATTATTTGCACTTATGATGAGACCCCAAGGTGGCCGATTTTTTGAAAATGTGTGAGGTCTAATAAGACCGCAAATAAAATTTAATAATTCGTTCATCACGCAGGGTGGATAAAAAAAATCCGCGTCCCACCGGGACGCGGACCCAGAGCCATTTCAGCGACTATTCGTAATAGTCATAAATGTGGTTTCCGATAATGTCCACCATGATAGCGCATTTTGGGGAATCGGTTTCCCAGTCCGCTCCACTGCGGCGGACGAGGCCGCAGTAGACATTATTCAGGATAACCTGGAAGGTCGTGGGAATGCGGTGTTGGAGACCGGTTTGGAGGGGTTTGATCTCGCCGGTATAGCGGATACCGTCGTAGGTAAAATGGATGGGAAATTTATTGAACATAAATGAGGTTTTTATCTGATGATCGTTTGATCAACCAGACAAATTATCGTGCCAGGGAAATGAAAATCCTTAGCGAATTTGGGGGAAGGCCATGCCGGTGATCTTGCGGTAGAGGTCGACGGCATACAGATCCGTCATTCCGGCGATAAAATCGACGACCGATTGCGTATCGTTATACAATTTACCGGGCGCTCCCGTGAGCGCGAATTGCCGGGGGATGAGCTGCAGCAGCTTTTCCGATTTCACGGAATGCGGGTTGAGCACGGCGGCGTAGAACTCCCGGAGCATGCCGCCGATGACGTTGTAGCCGGCGATCTCGATCTCGACCACGGAGCGGTGGTTATAGAGATGCTGGACGGAGTAGGCATCGATAGCTTTCACAAGGGCCAGTTCCTTCGCAGGGAGATAGTCGATCAGTGATTTCTTTACCGTTCCGGCTAGGAGGTCCGGTTCTTTATCCATGAAGATGTCCCGGACGCGGGTGATCAGGAAGTTGATCAATTTGGCCCGGAGGAACTGCACCTTTTGGTTATCGTCATTGATCTCGTGAAAGACCTTTTCCACCCTGTCCCGGGCGTCATAGCCGGTCTCGTCGTCGAAAAAAGAAAGGAAGAGTTCGCGAATGGTATCGATGGAGATGATGCCCAGGCGATGGGCGTCTTCGAAATCGATGATGCGATAACAGATATCGTCGGCCGCTTCCACGAGATAGACAAAGGGGTGGCGGGCGTATACCTGCCCGCCGGGAACGATTTGGGGGATGCCGAGGGCTTCCGCGATCTTTTCCCAGGTGGCGATCTCCGAGTCGAAGAAACCGGATTTTTTTGTGGGGAGCGTGCGTTTGTCGAAACCGTTGAGCGAGTCGCAGGGATATTTTACGATGGAGGCCAGGGTGGCATAGGTGAGCCGGAAGCCGCCCAAGGTCCGTTCATTGAAATTATGGGTCAGGGTGCGAAAGGCATTGGCATTGCCTTCGAAGAAGAGGAAGTCGCGTTGTTGATTGGGTGAAAGCTCCTGTTCAAAACGGGTTCTTTGTTCCCCGGGCAACTCCCGGAAGAAGTTACGGATGGCGTCTTCGCCGGAATGGCCAAAGGGCGGGTTGCCGATATCGTGCGCGAGGCAGCCCGCAGCTATCACAGATGGCAGCTCGTATTTGTAGAATTCGCGGAAATCTTCGCCAAAGCCGGCATATTTATGGACCAACGCATCGCCAACGGCCTTGCCCAGGGAGCGGCCTACGGATGCGACCTCCAGGCTATGGGTAAGCCGGTTGTGGACGAACACGGGGCCGGGCAGGGGAAATACCTGGGTCTTGTTTTGCAGCCGGCGAAAAGCCGAGGAAAAGATGATGCGATCGTAATCCCGGAGGAACGAGGTGCGGGCGGGGTCGGCGGAGACGGATGAAGGTGTGGTGGCGCCGGTGCGCAAGGGGCTGTATAGCTGTTGCCAGTTCATTATTTAGCTGGGTTTATAACGGACGGTATTGGTCAGCGTGCCGATGCCATCGATCGAAATGTCTACTTTATCCCCTTCGGCCAGGGTGAACTCACCCGCGGGGACCAGGCAGGTTCCCGTCATCAAAAAACAGCCATGGGGGAAATCCATATCGCGGTACAACCAGGAGGCCAGTTCGGGGAGTTTGCGTTTGATCTGGCTGATGGCGACTTCGCCGGTATAAACGTTTTTGCCGCCGCGATGGATCACCATGCTGATCTTTGTAAGAGGTGATATCGGGGTGGATGGGATGAAGAGACAGGGACCCAATGCGGCGCTGCGCTGATAGACCTTCGCCTGCGGCAGGTAGAGCGGGTTCTCCCCTTCGATGCTCCGGGAGCTCATGTCATTGCCGATGGTGTAGGCCTCGATACCGCCCTTCGAATCGATGAAGAGGGTTAGCTCCGGTTCGGGGACATTCCAGGTGGAATCGCGCCGGATGTATACGTCTTCACCCGGTGCAGCTACCCGATGGGGATGGGCCTTGAAGAACAGCTCGGGCCGTTCCGCTTCATAGACCTTATCGTAGAAGGTGGCACCGCCGGAGTCTTTGGATTCTTCCATCCGGGCGTCGCGGCTGCGAAGATAGGTGACGCCTGCCGCCCAGACCTCCTGAGCCCCGATAGGCGCCAGGAGCTGACTGTTGAGCAGGGCGTCGGCCTGGACGGGGGAAAGCAGTTCGGCATGCTGCAAATGGGTTTGCAGAAAGTGGTGCAGGCCGCTGCGGTTAACGAGTTTATCCCAGGGCAGGTCGATTCGGTAATATTGGTTGTTGTGTTCGACAATGTTGCCCTGGCGGGTCTTAAAGAGTTTCATACCGCCAAATATAGGATTAAGCCGATTTTAATGCCGGTAATTTCTTAATTTCAATAGTATTTATTACTTTATTTAGCCTCTTTCCCCTGTCGCTTACCAATTCTAATGAAACGCAACACCTCTATTCGACGACAATTACCGCTATTGATCTGCCTGCTGTTATCGGCAATGATCCTTCTTTTCGGCACGATCTCGTATGTGGCTATCCGCAAGGCTTCCCTGGCCATCGGGGAGCAACGGCTGCAAACCATTACCGAGCAGCTTTCCGGGATGTTGCAGCAGTCGGGGCATAATGTGCTCGCCAGTACCGCCGCGGTTGCCAATGGCGCCGCTATTACCGATTATCTGGGGGCAGACCCCGCTAAGCCGATGTTACCGGGCAAGACCGCCGATGCTTTTCAAAAACTGATGACCGACTCGCTGACCGTTTGGGTGGAGCTGCGTGATCTGAATGGCAGGCAACTGTTAATGCAGGGAAGACCGGAAGCGTCGGTTGCGAGCCAGGGGATGTCAGGCGGGGAGCCCGGTAAGACCCCGGCGATACCGGATGTCGCAAAAGAGATAGCGGCGGATAGAACAGACAGCAATTTTGTAGGGAAACTGTATCATCTCGGCGATAGCCTGTATTATCCCATTATCGTTAAGGCTGGCAGGGACGGAAAGGCGCTTGGCTGGCTGGTGCGCTGGAAGATCGTGCGGTCGTCATCCAAAGCCGTATCCGACCTGTCCAGGCTGCTGGGTTCGAAGGCGGCGCTTTATGTCGGGAACAATGACGGTTCGTTATGGACGGACCTGGCGCAACCCGTCCCTGGTCCGCTGCAGGTGCGGGAAAATCTGGGAAAGATCGTGCATTATGACCGGTCCGGAGGGCCAGTGATCGCTTATGCGCTGCCGATAAAGGGTTCTAAATGGCTCGTTGCGGTCGAGCTTTCGCAGGCGCTGATCCTGGAGGCTGCCGGTAGATTCCTCACCTGGATGATCGGCATCGGCTCCTTGCTCGTGTTGGTGGGCAGCCTGATCGCCTGGCGCATCAGCCGAAATTTTACCAAACCGCTGGACCGGCTGACGCGTGCCGCGGGCAGCCTCGAGGCGGGCAACTATTCTGCGTTGAACGACATCGATATCGAGCGCCGGGATGAGCTCGGGGAACTGGCCATGTCCTTTAATTCCATGGCGGTAAGGGTTCATCATACACAGGATGAGCTGGAGAAGAAGGTGCAAAGCCGGACGCAGGAACTGGAAGCGGTGAACAAAGAACTCGAGGCCTTTTCCTATTCCGTTTCGCACGATCTGCGGGCGCCTTTACGAGCGGTGAGTGGATATGCCATGATGCTGAAAGAAGACTATGAGGAACAATTCGACGACGAAGCGAAGCGCATCACCGGGAATATTCTGATCAATGTAAAAATGATGGGCCAGCTGATCGACGATCTGCTTGCTTTTTCGAAGTTGGGAAAACGGGAGGTCAGAAAACAGATCACGAACATGAAGGAACTGGTGGCAGCCGCAGTCGCCGAGCTCTCACCGGACGGGAAGTATCGCCTGGATATCGGCGAGATGCCGTGGTGCAAAGGGGATAGCGATCTGCTCAAACAGGTATGGATAAACCTGATAGGCAATGCCGTGAAGTATTCTTCCAAGTGCGCCGACCCACAGATCACCATCGG
>JAICXX010000210.1 GCA_025934485.1 Chitinophagaceae bacterium | reverse complement strand
GCCAAGCCAAAAGGCAAACGCCCGTCCTCGATAAGCCAGCTAAGCGGTGGGGAAAAGACGCTGACCGCTACGGCGCTGCTGTTCTCGATCTATTTGATCAAGCCGGCGCCGTTCTGTATCCTGGATGAGGTGGATGCGCCGTTGGACGATGCCAATGTAGGTAAGTTCACCAATATGATCCGGCAGTTCAGCGAGAATTCCCAGTTCATCATCGTTACGCATAATAAGATGACAATGAGTACGGTGGATGTGATCTATGGGGTCACCATGCAGGAGCCGGGGGTGAGCAAGCTGGTGCCGGTGGATTTCAGGGGGTTGAATTAGGTTTCCATCAAAATATTAAACGGGCTACGCGGCCGCCTGAACCGGCGAGAAACACCGCGTGGCCTTTTTTGGCTTTGCGGCAGACGTGGAAGCCTTCGGGGGATAGGAGCTGCCAGTTCATCCCCTCGTCGGTGGAGACATCTACGCCGGATGTACCGCAGGCGAGGACGGCGTGGGGGCCGATGTATTCCACGCAGCTTCGGTAGCCATGCGGGGGTGTCGCAGGTCTGATCCAGGTTTCGCCGCCATTGTTGCTAAGGAAGCAATTCTTTTCCGTCACGGTGTCTTTGGCGAAGTCGCCGCCGACGACGATGAGGCGCAGTTTGTCAAGCGGTTTGCCCGGGTCTTTCACGGCGACGGAATTGGCGCCGGTGCTGGTGGTACCCTGGAGGACCGGCAGGTCGATGGCCTTGTCGCCGATAAAAAGACGCGACCGTGGGCCGCCGCTTACAAAGCAGGCTGAATTGCGGCTGATGAAGCGGATGTTGGTGCCGCTGCTGGCGAAACAGCCTTCGCCGGAATCGGCTTCCGGTAACTGTCTGAGGGGGATATCGTGCCAGGTGCTGCCTCCGTCGAAGGTCTCGGCCTCAAAAAAATGCCCGTGGATGGGGTCGCCCACCACGATGCCTGCATTCGCGCCTGCGAAATCCATCGCATCGAGGAACATGCCGGGGTAGTCGTTCTGAAAGACCATGCGCCAGGTGCGGCCTCCGTCGTTGGTCTTGAGAAGCTGGGCGGGTTCGGCGATGGCCATGATGATCGCCGTGTTTTCGTCGAAAGCTTCGATATCGCGGAAATCGCGTTTCTCATAATCCGGGACCGTTGTCCAGGTCCAGGTGGCGCCCCCGTCGATAGAACGGCCAACGGTGCCGCCGCTTCCGCTGACCCAGATGACCTTGTCGTCGACGACGCTGAGGCCGCGGAGAGAGACGCGAGGGCCCGTGGCGAGGAGCTCGATGTGGGGGGCCGGCTGCTGGGCTGTGGTCAATTGGGAAAGTGTAGCGAAAAAGCAACACATGGTCAGCAGACGCTGGCGGAAACGGGGGGAGTTATTCATACCTGAAAAATAGCACAATATTGGTATCCCTGTAGCTATGCCTAGATTTCTCCTGGCCCTATTCTGCTCATGCTGGTCTTTATGTTTGCTGGCCCAAAACCCGACGGGAACACTGGTCCCGCCGGATAAGCTGGTGAAAGACACGTCGGGAAAGCGGGATATCATCGGCGTGGGGACGAAGCTGCTGCATATCAACATCCGGAAGACGCCTAAAGTGCAGGGGAAGCGGGTTTACTACTCCTTTATCCCCCTGGGTGCGCCGGTGCCGGCAGGTGGGGAGGCGCTCGTGACGGCGACCAACGCGGCTTTTGATCTGGGAGATGATGCCAAGACCTTTCTTTCCAACGTCACTTTTTCGCCCAGCACGAATTTGCACGGGGAATGGAATCTTCCCTTCCGGAGCAATATCTGGTCGCCGGGGAACAAATGGAATTTTGAAGGGGACTACAGGGTTACGTTCTACCCGCAATATACCTGGGGGTTAGGCGGCAATACCGCGCCAAGCAACAAGATCCTGGTACGGTATACCTATCTGCGTTTCTATCAAAATGCGCTCAGACGCATCTCGAATAAGCCGTACCTGTTTGCGGGGATCGGGTACAACCTGGACTATCATATCAATATCCACACCACCAGTGATAGTCTGACGCTCGCGAAGTTTACGGGCTATAAATACGGAACCGGTCAGTTCGTGAATTCCTTTTCGAGCGGACTTACGTTTAATCTGCTTTATGACAGCCGTACCAATGAGATCAATCCGTTGCCGGGCTGGTTCTACAATATCGTTCTCCGCGTGAATCCTAAATTCCTCGGCAGCGAAGACAACTGGTATTCGTTGTATTTCGATGCGCGGAAGTATATCAGCTTTGACAGGAGATTGATGAATGTTCTCGCTTTTTGGTCTTATCTGTGGACGACTTTGGGTTCGAACGCTCCGTACCTGGATCTGCCGGCGATCACCTGGGATGCGAATCAGCGGTCGGGCCGGGGCTTTTATCCCAGCAGGTATACCGGCAGGACGCTTTGGGATTTCGAGACGGAGTACCGGCGGGCGATCACGAACGATGGGTTGCTGGGTTTTGTCGTCTTTGGAAGCGTGAACACGGTAACGGAGCCCCGAACGAGTAATTTTGCATATCTGCATGCAGCCGCTGGCGCTGGATTGCGGGTGAAGTTCAATAAACATTCGGGTACGAATGTGGGGATGGATGTGGCGGCATCCAAGGGGCATTGGGCGATCTATTTTAGTTTGGGTGAGGCGTTTTAATTATATTCGGTTATGAATAAAACGATTGCCGGCCTTTTTATTATCAGCTCTGTGATCGTCTCCTGCACGGGCGGGAACCACGATAATCAACTTACGGACGAAGAACAGAAGGATGGATTCGTGCTGCTTTTCGATGGCAGCACGTTGAACGGATGGCATCCGTATAATAAGGACACACGCAAATTGACCTGGAGTGTGCAGAATGGCGAGCTGGTCTGCGGGCCGGACAAAAGACTGGAGCATATCGATCTGGTAACGGATAAGGAATATACCAATTACGATCTGCGGTTCGATTGGAAGATCAATAAAGAAGGGAATAGCGGGGTATTCATCGATGTGCAGGAACGGCCTGACATCCCGGCTACCTATGCTTCGGGGCCGGAGTATCAGCTACTCGAGGAGACGCATGTCGACAATAGCAATCCGCTGAAGAAAACGGGCTGCATCTTTAATTTGACCCGGCAGCTCAATCCGGGCCGGCCCACGAAAGCGGGGGAATGGAACGAATCGGAGATCGTGCAGAAGGATGGACATGTTCGCTTCTATCTCAATGGTGTGCTGACGACGGACCAGGACTTTAAATCGCAAGCCTGGGCCGACTCGGTTGCGAAAACGCATTTTGCGACGTTTCCCGAGTTCGGGAAACATGTAAGCGGGCATATCGCGCTGCAGGATTGGTTCAAGGCGGTTGCGTTCAAGAATATGCGGATACGGGAGCTCTAATAGCGCGCAGCGGGCGTCTGCGAGGTCCGACTCAAAAAAGAGGCCCTTCCGGAGAAGGGTCTTTGAAGTTTCTTATGCGATGGTGATGTCTTTGTCGAGATAGACGTCCTGGACGGTGTGGATCAGGGCTACGCCTTCTTTGAAGGGGCGTTGGAAGGCTTTGCGGCCCATGATCATGCCCATGCCGCCGGCGCGTTTGTTGGACACAGCGGTATATACGGCATCGAATTCGTCGGAAGCTCCTTTGCTTTCGCCGCCGCTGTTGATCATGCCGACGCGACCGCTGTAGCAGTTGAGCACCTGGTACCGGGTCATGTCGATGGGGTGATTGTCGGGATGGGTGAGCTTGGAATAGACGAGTGGAGAGGTCTTGCCGTGTTTGGTCGCCAGATAGCCGCCGTTGTTGGTAGGCGCCTTTTGTTTGATGATATCGGCGCGGAGGGTGACGCCGAGGTGGTTGGCCTGGCCGGTAAAGTCCGCGGAAGTGTGATAGTCGACGCCATCGACTTTGAAGCCGGGGTTACGGGTATAACACCATAGAACGGTGACCATGCCGAGCTCGTGGGCTAATTCGAAGGCTTCGGACACTTCTTTGAGCTGACGGTCGCTTTCCTCGCTGCCCCAGTAGACGGTAGCACCTACGGCCACGGCGCCCATATTCCAGGCAGTCTTTACCGTGCCGAACATAGTTTGGTCATAGCGATTAGGCAGGCTTAGGAATTCATTATGGTTGATCTTTACGAGGAAGGGGATCCTGTGGGCATATTTGCGGCTCATGATGCTGAGTACGCCAAAGGTGGAAGCTACGGAGCTGCAGCCGGCTTCGATGGCCAGCCTGATGATGTTCTCGGGATCGAAATATAGGGGGTTGGCGGCAAAGGAAGCGCCGCCGCTATGCTCAACGCCCTGGTCTACGGGGAAGATAGAAAGATAGCCGGTGTTGCCCAGCCGGCCATGGCTCAATAATGTTTGAAAATTCCTTAATACCTGGTTGTTGCGGTCGGAGTTGGTCCAGATCTCCTCTACATGGTTAGGTGAGGGGAAGGCGCTGAGCACGGACTTATCGAGAACGGGTTTGTGATCCAGCAAATAAGATGCTTTGTCGCCGAGAATGTCGAGGATTTTCTTGGAAGCCATAAATTATCATTTATAGCTGCAATTTAATCCTCCCCGTTCAAAACAAAAAATATGCTGGTTTACGCGTTCCGGTTCACGCAGTTGAGATCCTGGAAGGCGATCTCGAGGCGTTTGATGAAGCTTTCTTCACCCTTGCGCAACCACACGCGCGGATCATAGTATTTTTTGTTTGGCTTGTCCGCACCTTCGGGGTTACCGAGCTGGCCCTGGAGATAGCCTTCGTTCTTTTTGTAGTATTGTTGAATACCTTCCCAAAATGCCCATTGCAGATCGGTGTCGATGTTCATTTTGATCGCGCCGTAGCTGATGGCTTCACGTATCTGGTGCTGCGGGCTGCCGCTGCCGCCATGGAATACGAAGTAAACGGGCTTGGGGCCGGTTTTTAGTTCTTTCTGGATATAGTCCTGGCTGTTTTTGAGGATCACGGGGCGCAACTCCACATTGCCGGGGCTGTATACGCCATGTACGTTACCAAAAGCGGCGGCTACGCTGAACATCCGGCCGACTTTGCTGAGTTCGGTATAGGCATAGGCGACGTGTTGGGGCTGGGTATAAAGCTTTTCGTTCTCTACGCCGCTGTTGTCCACGCCGTCTTCCTCACCGCCGGTTACGCCGAGCTCGATCTCGATGGCCATGCCGAGGGGCGCCATGCGTTTGAAGAACTCGACTGAGGTATGAATATTTTCTTCGATGGGTTCTTCGGAGAGGTCCAGCATATGCGAGCTGAAGAGGGGTTGTTTCTTTTCTTTGAAGAACTGTTCGCCGGCATCGATGAGTCCGCTGATCCAGGGGAGCCATTTCTTGGCGGCGTGGTCGGTATGAAGGACGACGGGTACACCGTAGTATTTGGCTACGTTGTGGATATGAAGGGCGCCGGAGATACCACCGGAGATATTGCCTTGTAATTTATCGTTGGGCATTCCCTTGCCGGCGATGAACTGTGCGCCGCCATTGGAAAACTGAATGATTACCGGGGAATTCATCTTCGCAGCCGTTTCGAGGGTTGCGTTGATGGTGTTGGTACCGATGGTGTTTACAGCGGGTAACGCGAATTCGTTTGCTTTGGCGTCTTTGTACAGGGCTTCGAGTTCTTCACCAAAAAGGACGCCGGCTTTGTATTTGCTCATACTTGATAAAAATTAACAATGCGCCGCGAATATACGCCAAGTGTGGCTAATCTTCGAATTTGCTTAGATTTTTTTGAAGCAATGCGAGGTTTTTTTGAAGAGTTTGCTTTAGCTGCCGCTTGACGACCTGGCCGATGGAGCGGCATTTCAGGAAGGCGGGGTTGCCGAAGTACTCCGCCAGTTCCTGTTTGAGCTGGGCCAGCTTTTCGGGGCTGGAGAGCGGTTTGTCGCGGGCCATGATGTTCAGCAGCTCCATGAGCCGGAAGCGGGAAGAGGCGACACGGAAGGCCATCATGGTGCGTTCTTCGGTTTGGTATTGCTCGATGGACTCTTTGTTGAGGTGTTTGATGGCGAGATCGACAAAGGGTTTGTTCTCCTTGAAGAATTGCGGGATATAGAGATTCTTCCGGCCCTCGTAGGATTGCTGATCAAAGTCTATTGCTCTTATGCGGTATTGGTAGTCTTCGATATCGGGGGTGATATCGACGACGAAGTTATAGGAGCGCATATCGCCCAGGAGCCGGACGAAGCAACGTTCATTGAACTTTACGAACTCTTTCGAGAAGCGGATCTTATTGGTCTGCGGGTCGTCGAGGAAGTTCTTTATAAACAAGTCGCCGGGGATGCCGGGAATATGTTCTTCCACGAGGGTGTTATGATGGGTGAAGAAGGTGATGCGGTTGGGCGAGAGCAGGTGTTCGAGCTCGAGGCCATAGATGCGGGAGGCGTCGGCCTGCTTGATGTAATAGTGGTCGTAATTGTCGTTGAACTTATTGACGATCCGGATGCGAAAGGGGTTGGAGTTGGCGAAGGCGCAGAAATCGATGCGGGCGACGTCGAGGTGTTTGATATAAGAGAGATCCCCTTCGGTTTTCAGGATCGCATACATCTGTACGAGTCCGTCGCGGATAAAGTCCCAGTGCCGCATATCGTACAAGGCCGTTTCCCACAGGGTGTCCTGCTGGTTCTTGTCGCGGAGCGGGACGGAATAGGTGATATGATTCAGCAGGTCGCGGTACGAGACAGGCAGGCGAACCTCGCGGCCGTGGTGTTGCAGGTATCCGCGCAGCCCTTCGGTAACTGGAAAAATGGGTTTTTTCCGAGAGGGTTTGTTCGAGGCGTCCGATATCGAGCGTTCAGTGAAATCCATGCGCCCGCTAAGGTAAGACGCTTTATGGTTTAAATCGCGAGCTTGAAGAGATGGCTAATGTTTGTCCTTCGGACGATCCGCCTCCGGCGGCTCCTGTATTGTTTCTCTTAACTGCTGGAAGTAAGCGGGGGCAAGGAGCAGGCGGCTGCCGTACCAGCTGAACATTTCGCCGTCGACGAGCTCGACCCTGGCCTGCTGGAGACTTTCTTTGACCTCGCGGATATGCCGCTCGCGAAAGGGGTAGGGTTCGCTCGACAGGAGGATGGTGATGTCCGAGCCGGCGAGGTCGGAGAGATCGATCTCCGGATACCGGTTGTATGCCTCGAAGACATTGGTGAAGCCGGCGTGGGCAAGCATTTGGTGGATAAAGGTGTCGCCTCCGGCGGCCATCCACGGGTTGCGCCAGATGAGGTAGGCCACGCGGGGGCAGGCGGCGATCACGCGGGAGGTCTGAGACGCCGGGGACGTGACGGCGGCGTCGAGTGTGGCGAAGCGGCGGGCGATGTCCGCTGCGAGGGGATTAGCCGTGTCCGCGGTGCCGGTGATCTCGCCGACGGAGCGGATCATGGCCAGGGCGTCCGCCAGTGTCTTTACGTCGCTGACCCAAACGGGATAACGTTCGGCGAGGGCTTCGACCTGGGGCCGTTCATTCTCTTCCTTGTTTGCGATGATCAGATCGGGTTGGAGCGCGTCGACGCGGACGGGGTCGATGGCTTTTGTGCCGCCGATGCGGGATTTTTCGCGAAACCAGGTTTGAGGACGGGTACAGAAGCGGGTGATGCCGACGACGGACTCCTCCAGTCCAAGACTGTAGAGCAGCTCTGTTTGAGAGGGTACAAGCGAGATGATCCTTTTGGGAAAGTGAGAAAGGGCGACGGAGCGTCCAAGTTGGTCGGAAAAAACGGGCATGCCAGGTGTTTAAGGCCCTAAGGTACGAAAACGATGCCCTCCTGCTAAGATGCCGGCCAGCGCGAATCCTTTTAGATTACGTTTAGCAGGAGGGGCCGGAGGTAAGCAACATGATGCACGGGGGCTGCTTTTTTGTGGTTTTTCGGACGTTGGATCTTGTAATGCGTTTAGTCTTTTAGGGGCTAATCAAACGTTAAAGTGCGATACCAGGAATATGGATTAGGGCTTCTCGGTTAAAATATTGGAAATCTTGTAATCCAAAGTTAGTGGGTGCGGGGCACCCGGGCAAGAGAGAAAATGCTTTATTTATGCGGTGCAGGAATTACCAAGCCAGGTCGTAAACCTACGATTTTGGGTCGCGATCAGGCGCCCAGGGCATGAATGATATCGTATTTGGTGACGATCTGGTAATTACCGCTGTCGTCCTTTCCAAGCACGGCTCCATTCTCCCTGGTAATCAGGGAGCTGAGTCTTTCTAGTGGGGTATCGAAGGAAACTACCGGATAGGGTTTTTCGATCAGGTCGCCGATCCGCCGGCCTTTGATGTCGACGCCGTTGGTCATCAGCCGGCTAAAGAGTCCACTTTCGCTGATGGCGCCTATGGGTTCTCCGTCCCTGAGTACGGGCAGGTTCTCGATGTGGTATTTCTGCATGATTTCGAAGGCTTCGGCCACCGTGTTTTCGGGGTTGGCGGAGATCAATTTCCTGGTACCGCGGCCCGCTACGATATCCTTAAATGTTTTGACGTCGAGGAAGCCGCGTTCTATCATCCATTGATCGTTGTAGATCTTACCGACATAGCGGCTGCCGTGGTCGTGCAGGATCACGACGACGAGGTCGTCTTTTTTGAGCTGGTCCCTGAGCTGAACGAGTCCCTGAACGGCGGTACCCGCGCTGTAGCCACAAAAGAGGCCTTCTTCGCGGGCGATGCGGCGGGCCATGATCGCGGCGTCCTTGTCCGTTACCTGCTCGAACTGATCGATGACCTTCATGTCGTAGTTCTGCGGGATGAAGTCTTCGCCGATCCCTTCCGTGATGTAGGGATGCACCTGGTTCATGTCGAGCTCACCTGTCCGAAAATATTTTGTGAGCAGCGAGCCATAGGGGTCCATGGCCCAAACCTGTATCCTGGGATTCTTTTCCTTGAGATACATCGCCGTACCTGTGACCGTGCCGCCGGTGCCGGTGGCGACTACAAGGTGAGTAATCTTACCGTCCGTTTGGTCCCAAATTTCAGGGCCGGTGGTCTCGTAGTGTGCCAGGCGATTGGCGAGGTTATCGTATTGATTGGCGTGGAAAGAATTAGGGATTTCTTTTGCCAGCCGGCGGGCGATGGAGTAATAGGATCGCGGATCGTCCGGTTCTACGTTGGTGGGACAGACGATCACTTCCGCGCCGAGAGCCTTGAGGATATCGAGCTTTTCTTTGGATTGTTTGTCGGTAGTCGTGAAGATGCATTTATAGCCTTTCACCACCGCGGCGAGTGCCAGCCCCAGGCCGGTATTGCCGCTGGTGCACTCGATGATGGTGCCGCCGGGCTGCAGGCGTCCGTCTCTTTCAGCTACTTCGACCATTTTCAATGCCATACGATCTTTTGCCGAATTACCGGGGTTGAAATATTCCACTTTTGCCAGCACCGGGCAGGGAAAATCCCTGGTCAATTTGTTGAATCTTATAAGGGGCGTATGACCGATGGTTTCGAGAATATTGTTTTTCACATCCATATCCTAAAGGTAGGATTTTACCTTACATTTGCCGCCCGATTCGTGGCGGCCCTCCGGCCCGTTAAAGTAGACACACTATGGAACCGATTTATATACGAAAGATCGCCGAGAAACTAAGTTTTAGCCTGAAACAAGTTAATAACATTTTTGACCTGCAGGCGGAAGGGGCCACGATACCATTCATGGCCCGATACCGGAAAGAGGCAACCGGCAATATGGATGAAGTGCAGATCAACGATGTGGTGGAGCAGATCAAATATTTCACTGAGCTCGACAAACGAAAAGAAACGGTCTTGAAGACCATCGAGGGATTGGGCAAGCTGACGCCGGAGCTCAAGGGACGGATCGACAACTGTTATGACGCCACCGAGCTCGAAGACATTTATCTCCCTTACAAACCCAAGCGTAAGACCAGGGCGACGACGGCCATCGAAAAAGGACTGGAGCCGTTGGCAAAGCTGTTGTTCGAGCAAGGACAGGGCGAGCCGGTCGAGGCAGCAGAGGCATATATTAATGAACAGGTGAAAGACACCAAAGAGGCGTTGCAGGGGGCGAGGGATATCATCGCCGAATGGGTCTCCGAGAACGAGCAGGCGAGAAATAAGGTCCGCCAGTTATTTACCCGCGACGCCGTGGTCACCGCCAAGGT
>JAICXX010000056.1 GCA_025934485.1 Chitinophagaceae bacterium | reverse complement strand
GTGGGCTTTATGAAAGGCCCCACGGGTGTATTCTACCGGCAATTCGGGTATACGCTGGCTATCGCCATCTTTATCTCGGCCGTGAATGCGCTGACGCTCAGCCCCGCGCTTTGTGCGATCTTCCTGAAGGATATCCACGCAACAGACGAACACGGAAAAAGGAAAGGATTCCTCGCCCGGTTCTATGCTGCCTTCAACGCAGGGTTCAAGACCATGACGGATAGATATGTCGGCAGCCTGCGGTTCCTTTTCCGTCACAAATGGATCACCATCGCCGCGCTTGTAGTACTTGCCGGCAGTGCCTATATGATCATGCAACGGACGCCCAGCGGCTTTATTCCCACGGAAGACCAGGGCTTTATCCTGTATGCCGTGAACACGCCTCCCGGCAGCAGTCTGGACAAGACGCACAAAGCCGTTGCCGAGATCGACAGCATCATCAAGGCTTCTCCGGTTACAGACCGCAGATATAATGTGGAAGGGCTGAACTTCATTACAAATGCCAATGCCTCTCCTTATGGCGCGGGCTTCGTCCGGATGAAACCGGTAGATGAACGCGGACCGGTAAAAGACATCAATGCGATCAGCGGCCTGCTGACCATGGAAGTCGCCCAGAAGGTCAAGGATGCCCACGCGTTCTTCTTCACTTTCCCGACCATCCAGGGCTTTGGTAACGTGGCCGGCTTCGAGTTCGCGCTGCAGGATCAGACCAATGGATCGATGGACCGGCTGAGCGCTATGTCCAATCAGTTCATCGGCGCGCTGATGCAACGGCCGGAGATCGCGTATGCCTTCACCACGTTTGCCTCCGGCAACCCGCAATACATGATGGACGTGAACGACGACAAGGCCAAACAAATGGGTGTATCCATCTCGGATCTGATGCAGACGATGCAGATCTATTATGGTAGCAGCTTCGTCGATGACTTCAACCGGTTTGGCAAATACTACCGGGTGATGGCGCAGGCCGATGTCCCTTATCGTAACAACGAACAGTCGCTTACGGGCATCTATGTCAAGAACGACCAGGGTCAGATGATACCGGTAAACCAGCTGATCACGCTCCGAAAAGTATATGGACCGGAGACAGTGAGCCACAACAACCTCTATAACTCGGCAACGATTAACGGGGTTCCGAAACCTGGCTATAGCACCGGTGATGCGATCAGGGCCATCGACGAAACGGCGGCCAAGATACTGCCGCACGGCTGGGGTTATGAATACACGGGTATTACCCGGGAGGAAAAGGCAGCGGGTTCGCAGATCATCTTCATCTTTATCCTGAGCCTCGTATTTATATACTTCCTGCTGGCTGCGCAGTATGAAAGCTATATTCTGCCGTTTGCGATCGTACTCTCCATACCGGCAGGTGTATTCGGGGTATTCCTCTTCCTGCAGATCTTTGGCATCGACAACAATATCTATGTACAGGTGAGCCTGATCATGCTGGTAGGTTTGCTGGCCAAGAATGCGATCTTGATCACGGAATATGCGGTACAAAGACGGCATGCCGGGATGGGATTATGGGAATCGGCGATGGAAGCGGCCCGGCTCCGGCTACGTCCTATCTTAATGACCTCGTTTGCCTTTATCGTAGGCCTTACGCCGCTGATGCGGGCGAAAGGCGCTGCTGCCCTTGGGAACCGGAGCATTGGTACCGGGGCCGTCGGCGGGATGCTCACGGGGGTGATCCTCGGTGTCTTTATCGTGCCGGTGTTGTTCATCATCTTTCAGTATCTGCAGGAGAAATGGATCGGCAGACCCAAGGTGGAAGCTGCCCATGGCGGCGGTGGTCCTTTAGCCGGTCCTCAACCCGCCTTTGACGCAACTATAGATCAAGCATAGACAGGAATTAATACAACATAACATCATTATGAGACTTTTATCAATAAAAACAGCCGCTTTTGTCCTCTTGCTCGGGGTAGGCGCTTGTAAGGTTTCGAAGGACGTAGCTACGCCGGCGGCGCAGCTGCCCACCGAATTCCGGAGCGCTGCGGACGGCGACACGACCAGCATCGCCAGTCTGCCGTGGAAGAGCTTTTTCACGGACCCGGAGCTGCAAAAGCTCATCGATAGCGCCATTGCGCATAACTATGATATGCAGATTGCCTATCAGAATATCAAATCCGCACAGCTGACCCTCGGTCAGGCCAAGCTTGGCTACTGGCCGGATATCACGCTTAATGTCGCGGTAAATCTTACCCGCCCCGGCAGCGAGAGCCTAAACGGAATCACCGCCAACGATTTTATTCATTCGAAATACCTGAACGACTACAACGCCAATCTCGGGTTGTCCTGGGAGGCCGATATCTGGGGTAAGATCCGGAACCAAAAATCCAAGGCGTTGGCGTCGTATCTCCAAACGGCCGAGGCCAAGAAGGCCCTTCAGACGAATATCGTCGCGGGCGTCGCCGAAGGCTATTACAACCTGCTGATGCTCGATGCACAGCTGGGCATCGCCAAGGCTAATCTGGCGCTCAACGACAGCACGTTGCGGATCATTCGGCTGCAATTCAATGCCGGGGATGTCACGGCGCTGGGTGTCCAGCAGGCCGAAGCGCAGGAGCTCACGGCCGCGGAGCTGGTGCCGCAGATCCAGCAGGATATCATCTTACAGGAAGATGCGCTGAGCATTCTCACGGGTAGTCTTCCGGGCAGCATCGACCGGGGACGGACCCTGGATGACTTTCCGGTACGCGATACCCTGTCCGCCGGGGTGCCCGCGCAGCTGATCAGCCGTCGTCCCGATGTACGCAGCTCCGAGCTGGCGCTTACCATCGCCAATGCCAATGTGGGCATCAACAAGGCCGCTTTGTATCCTTCCATCGTGATCTCGCCGGAAGGTGGTTGGGACAATTATCTCATCAGGAATTGGTTCAATATTCCGGGATCGGTATTTGGCTCCGTCCTCGGCGGGCTCACGCAGCCAGTGTTCCAACGGAACAAGCTGAGGACCCAGTATAAGATCTCCGAAGTCGACCGGGAGAAGACGGTGATCGAGTTCAAGCAATCTGTGCTCACCGCCGTCGGCGAAGTATCGGACGCATTGGGCAAGATCTCGAAGCTGAAGGAACAGCGGGTGGTGGTCGCCAGCCGGGTAGATACCCTGCAGCACGCCATCGTCAATGCCAACAGTCTTTTCGCCAACGGTCTGGCCACCTATCTGGAGGTCATCACGGCGCAGGGCAATGTATTACAAAGCCAACTGGATCTAGCCTCTATAAAGAAAGGACAATTAAGCGCAGAAGTGGAATTGTATCGTAGCCTCGGTGGAGGATGGAATTAAAAGATATACCAGATAGGCAGTTGTTTAAGACAGGAGTTATTTTTTGAGAGAGCCGGGCTTCAACCCGGCTCTTTCGCTTTTTGTAAGCAGGGCCGTCAGGGCGAAGAGGGCGACGATCACATTCCAATAAGGGCATGCGTGAGCCAAAAGAGTTGCTCAGTGCGCCATTGGTCATTCCAATGCGGCCCCGTGGGGAAGCGCTCTTGGGCGCGGTTCAAGCAAGGTATTTACCCGTAAAGCTATCTTTTATTTTTTTCAATCCCGCGGGTACGCCAGCATAGACGAGGTTGCCGCCACCGTCACCGGCTTCGGGGCCCAGGTCGATGACCCAGTCCGCACTGCGAATGACATCGGTATTGTGCTCGATGACTAGGATGGAATGTCCCTGTTCGATCAATGCATTGAACGAAGCCAGCAGCTTGCTGATATCATGGAAGTGAAGACCGGTTGTGGGTTCGTCGAAGATAAAGAGGATATGTCCCTGCGCCCGGCCTTTGCCGAGAAAGGAGGCCAGCTTTACCCGCTGTGCTTCCCCGCCCGAAAGGGTGTCGGAGGACTGGCCCAATTTTACATAACCGAGACCGACGTCGCTAAGCGGTTTTATTTTCTGGAGAATATCCTTTTCGTCCTTAAAGAATTCCAGGGCCTCGTCGACGCTCATCTCCAATATTTCGTATACATTCTTCTCCCTGTACGTCACTTCGAGCACCTCCTCTTTAAATCTTTTCCCATGACAGACCTCGCAGGTGAGGTGGACATCGGCGAGGAACTGCATCTCGACGACCTGTTCACCTTCACCTTTACAGGTGTCGCAGCGGCCGCCATCGACGTTGAAGGAAAAATGTTTGGGCTGGAAGCCGCGCATCTTGCTCAGCGGCTGGCGGGCATAGAGATCGCGGATCTCATCCCAGGCCTTGATATAGGTGACAGGATTACTACGGGAGGATTTTCCGATGGGGTTCTGATCGACCATCTCCACCTGCGAGATGCTGTCGAGATCACCCCTGAGCGCTTTGTGTAACCCCACCTTGTCGCCCGGCTCGCCCTTTAGCTTTTGCAACGCCGGATAAAGGATCTGTTTCACAAGGGTGGTCTTGCCACTGCCGCTAACGCCGCTCACGACGCACAGGACGCCGAGGGGGAATTCCACCGTGAGGTCCTGGAGGTTGTTTTGCCGCGCCCCTTCGAGGATCAGCGAGCTGCTCCATTTCCTTGTGGTGGCCGGCGGCGTGATCGTCAGCTCGCCTTTGAGGTACTTGCCGGTGAGGCTGTCTTCATCGGCGATGAGCGTTTTGTAATCTCCGGCCGCGACCACTTCACCGCCCAGATGGGAAGCGAGAGGGCCCATGTCGATGATATAATCTGCTTCCCGCATCATCATCTCGTCGTGTTCGACCACGACGACGGTATTGCCCAGATCGCGTAATTCCTTGAGGACCCGGATGAGCTTTTCGGTATCCCGGGAATGCAAGCCGATGGACGGCTCGTCGAGGATATACAGCGAGTTGGTAAGGTTGCTACCCAGCGAGCGGGTGAGCTGGATGCGCTGGCTTTCGCCACCGCTGAGGCTGTTGGCCAGGCGGGCCAGCGTGAGATAGCCCAGGCCCACGTCCATCAGGGTGCCCAGCCGGTGGCGGATCTCGATGAGTATGCGTTTGGCGATGGTTCGCTCGTGGTTTTCGAGCTCGAGGGCGTCGAACCATTGCACGAGATATTTTACCGGCATCTCGCAAAGTTCGCCGATATGTTTGCGACCGTCGGCCTCGCCTCCGGCCGATCCTGGGCCGCCGCCGATCTTCACATAGAGCGCTTCTTTCCGCAGCCGGTAACCCTGACAATCGGGACAGGCGGTGCGGCCGCGGTAACGGGACAGCAGCACGCGGTATTGTACCTTGTAGAGATTGCGTTCTACTTCGGCAAAGAAATCGTTGATGCCATGGGCATGTTCGTTCCCTTCCCAAAGCGTTTTATATTGTTGTTTGGTGAGATCGATCACCGGTTTATGGATCGGGAAATCGAATTTCTTGGCGGCTTTGATGAACTGATCCTTCCAAGACACCAGCTTCTCCCCTTTCCAGGGCGCTACGGCGCCTTCATAGACGCTGAGGCGTTTGTCGGGGATCACCAGATCGGCGTCGATGCCCAGGACCTGGCTAAAGCCCTCGCAGGTAGGACATGCGCCAAAGGGGTTGTTGAAAGAGAACAGATTGGGAACCGGTTCTTCGAAGGTGATACCATCCAGTTCGAAACGGTTCGAGAAATTGAGCTTTTTTCCGCCGTTGATTTCGAGCTGCATTTCGCCTTCGCCTTCGTAAAAGGCCGTGCCGACGGAGTCGGCGATGCGGTGGAGGTCGTCTTCGTCAAAGGTCTTTGCCACGAGGCGGTCCACGAGGATGCTGACGCTGGCTTTCTCCGGTAATTTGGTTTTCAACGTCTTTTCATCCATCTCGAGAAGATCTTCGATCCGCAGCGTTTCGCCGGCCGTCTTCGTGCCGGCGGGGACGTAAAGGCGGGAAAAACCTTTTTGCAATAATATATTGAGCTCCTCCCTGGTATCGCGGTTCCGGTGTTGTTTAAAGGGTGTGAGCAGCAGGACCTTATCTCCCGGTGTAAGGGCGTTGATGGCGTTGACGACATCGGTCACGTCGTCTTTCTTGACGATGCGGCCGGAGACAGGCGAATAGGTCTTGCCGACGCGGGCAAAAAGGAGGCGGAGATAATCGTAGATCTCCGTCATGCTGCCCACCGTGGAACGTGGCGTGCGGGTAATGACCTTCTGTTCGATGGCGATGGCGGGGCAGAGACCTTTAATATAGTCTACATCCGGTTTATCCATCCGGGCCATGAACTGGCGCGCGTAGGCGCTAAGACTTTCTGCATAGCGACGTTGTCCTTCGGCAAAAAGGGTGTCGATCGTCAGGGAAGATTTCCCCGAGCCGGAAACGCCGGTGACCACCACCAGCTTATTCCGGGGGATGGACACGTCGATATTTTTTAGGTTGTGGACCCTTGCTCCTTTAATAAAGATAGCATCCGCCTTGGTGGTGGGCGCTTTGGCTTTGCCGGCCGGGGCGCTTGCTGAAACGGAGCCTGAAGGAGTGAGGGATTCTTTTTTTGCTTTCGTCTTACCCGTGGATGTAGCCATACATTATTAATGCGCCGCAGGATTCAGGCCAAAATACCCCGCGGCGCATTAACCGCTAATGATGGGCCTTCGGCCAGGTCGCCCGTGGCGTCCTTATATATACAAACTTACTTCAAAATAGATCAATTTTGCCAAAAAAATTAGGAGCCGCAGCTATGTAGCTGTTTTCCAAAAATGGTGGCCGAGATAGGACAAATTAGGTGGTACCCTTATCGATCATTTAGGGTGAAGGAGAATTAAAAAACAAAAAATTTCCCAAAATGTAGATTATTCCAAAAAATGTATATCTTTAAACCCTATTAGTACATTTTATTTGTACACAATTGGTCAGTGAGTGTGAATATATATTGTGTGAGGGAATTTAAAATTTTCAAGTTAAACAAAGCATTGCCTATCGACTGAGCACTTCTACACAGAAAAACCGAACCATCTTTAAAATCCAAAATATATCCTATCACCTTTAAAACCCGTAGAAGTTTATGACATTGCTACGCAAAAAAACTGACCACGAGCTTATTCACCAATTCAGAGACGGAGACTTGTATGCCCTCGAGGCGTTGATTGTCCGTCACAAGGATAAGCTGTACACCTCCATCCTTTTCCTCGTTAAGGACAAATATCTTGCCGAGGACATTTTCCAGGACGTTTTAATTAAGATCATCGACACCATCCGCGGCGGCCGTTACACGGAAGAAGGTAAATTCCTTCCCTGGGCGATGCGTATTGCGCACAACCTCTGTGTAGACCATTTCCGGAAGGTAAAAAGGACTCCTGCCATCAAGACCAGTGATGACCGGGACATTTTCGAAGTGATCCACTTCACGGAAGAAGGAGCGGACACCAAGATGATGAAACGTCAGAGTCACGACAGGGTTCGGCAGATGCTGGATCTGTTGCCCGAGGATCAGCGTGAAGTGATCATTCTTCGTCACTATGCCGATCTTTCCTTCAAGGAGATCGCCGCTTTGACGAATTGCAGCATCAACACTGCCCTTGGCCGTATGCGTTATGGTTTGATCAATCTGCGCAAAATGATGACCGAAAAAAAGATTGCCTTGTAAAGAATTTTACTTTGTAAAAAGGATTAGAAGATGGTAGTCCATTCGCAGGTACGAAAAATACGATGGACGAGTTTTTTTAACAATCTTTAACTACCTTTAGGTACGGGGAACGGATAGAACCGCTAACTTCATTGTGTGAAAAGATCGATTAAAAAAAATTATTCAAAGGGTTGTTACTCGAAAGGGTAACAACCTTTTTAACTTCATAAAGATCTTGTCGATCAGGATAACTGTCTTGTCATTCTGGCCCCCCATCTGGTGTTTAAGCACTTGCCCTTAGTCTTGCCGGAAGGCCGGGCCGGAATGACGCCTAATTAAGCTTTCTCACAACAAAAGCCCATCTCGCAAAAAAGATGGGCTTTTCTTATTATCTATGGTGCGGATCTATGACGCTTGACAAGGACTTCCGTCCGGGCGTTGCACCTAAATTTTTTTTAACAAGGGATTTTACCGGCCGGCCGTTTTGGCGGCTTCTGTCTTGAAAGCCTCCAATCCACAGCGCAGCCACTGGGCGTAAGTCTGGGGATCGGGGGTATAACCCACGGGGCGTGTCAGCAGCTTCTGATCCGGGCTGATGAGTACATAGAACGGTTGGGAAGCGTTGCTGAAATTCTCCGATTGCAGCGTTGCGAACTTGTCCCCTATCGTGCGGATAGCCTTTTTGCTGCCATCGCCGGTAGTGAAGATGAATTGCTGGTCATCGGGAAGCAATTTGCGATCGTCCACATAAAGCGAAACGAGGACATAATCGTTGTTGATCAGCGTCTCCACGCCGGGTTTTGGCCACACGTTCTCCTCCATTTTCCGGCAGTTGACGCAGGCCCAACCGGTGAAATCCACTAGAATCGGTTTGTGTTGCGCTTTTGCCAGCTGCAGGGCCTTGTCGAAATCGTTGATCACATTGGCTTCTACGCCTTTTCCGGAAGCCGCGCCGCCGTAGAGACTATAGGACAGGGGTGGCGGGAAACCGCTTACCAGCGAGATATTGGCGTAACGGGTGTTCGTAAGACCGGGGATAAGGTAAAGGCCGAAGGCCAGGAATAGCACGGCGATGATCTTCCGGCCCAGACTAAGTTTAGCGGGCGGCGGATCGTGATGGAATTTGATGATGCCAAAGAGGTAAAGTGCCGCACCGATACTGATCAGGATCCAAAGTCCGAAAAAGGTTTCGCGTTTCAGCAGGCCCCAGTGGCTCACCAGGTCGGCATTGGAGAGGTATTTCAGCGCCAGCGCCAACTCTACGAAACCGAAGACGACCTTTACGGTGTTCATCCAGCTGCCGGAGCGGGGAAGTGATCTAAGCCAATTAGGAAACAACGCAAAGAGCGCAAAGGGCAGTCCCAGCGCCACGCCGAAACCCGCCATGGCTACGGTGAGCTGCACCGCGCCGCCATTCTGATTCAACGCTCCTACCAGCAGGGTACCGAGGATGGGACCCGTACACGAGAACGAAACGGTCGCGAGGGTAAGCGCCATAAAAAAGATCCCGCCGATCGATCCGATACCCGATTTCGCATCCACGGAATTGGAGATGCTGCTTGGCAGTGTGATCTCGAACAACCCGAAAAATGAAAGGGCGAAGACAAGGAACACTGTCGCGAACCCTACGTTGAGCCAGACGTTCGTAGAAATGGTATTGAGGATATTTGCGTTATTCGCTTTCAGGAAATAAAACGGCACGCTGATCAGCACATAGATCAGAAAGATAAAGAAGCCATAAAGAAAGGCATTGACGATCCCTTTGGAACGGGTCGCGGCGCGTTTGGTAAAGAACGAGACCGTGAGCGGGATCATTGGGAAGGTACAGGGCATGATCAAACCCACGAGACCGCCGAGGAAACCCAGGATAAAGATGCCCAAAAGGCCTTTGGACCGGGTATCCTCCGCGCCGGTACCACCGCAGTCGTTGACGGGATGCGCCAGATCGATCGTGCTCAACTTCAGGCTTCCCGCAGCCGCGGTCGTTTCCTTCAGATCGGTGGATTTGGCCACCAGGCTGCCATCGGCGCCGACGGCATACCGAAAGGCGACTTCGAGGGGACCGACCACCGAATCCTTTTTGATAGCCATATAGGTTACCGTGCCCTTGAGATCGCTTCCGGGCGTCCACCCGTCGGACCGCTCGCGCCCCGCTGTCTTGGGCGCCGTCCGACTTCGGGGCTGAAGGTTGACGATCCACTGCGCATCGCCGGTAAAGAAACGGGTCAGCGCATTGCTGAACAAAGAATCTTTGGCGCTTTGCAATTTCCCTTGCTCTTCGATGCCGGTGATAGAAGCTTTTGCGGACGAGTCCAGCCCCACCCTGGAATTGGGCAGGCTATCCGGCATCGTGGTCGAATAGAGTTTCCAGCCATCGAGGATATGTGCATGAAGAACGAGAGCGGGTTTACCGTCTGTGCCAGGCCGGCTGCCGAACTCCCAGTTGACGACCTTTTGTGTGGTATCGGTTTGGGCCAGGGTGCGTTGCCCGAGCGTGAGCAGGAGAACAGCGGCAAGCAACACCGAAGGGGGGCTGAAAAAACGGAATAATTTGTCCATAGCTTACCCGCCGATATTAACCTTGATATCTACGTCTGCAGGCGGAAGACACTCGTGATCATTACAGACCATGAACTCTACTTTACCGGCCAGGGCCGTCTTGACTTTGCTTTTCAATTTTACGACCTGTACGAAATCCACGGTCTTCTCATAATATCGAACGTCGTGGTTCCAGGCGGTCTCGAACTTTTTGACGAGCTGTCCTTTTTCCCTTACGGCGCCGTCAAGCGCGAACAGCGGACTCTTGGTGAAGGTAAAGGCGGTAGGGATAGGACCATCGCCGCCGGCGTCCTGGGCATAGAGGTGGTAGTCGCCGTTGATAGTAGCCGTCATATGGATCTCGTAGGTCTTATCGGCAATCTTCTTAGCGGAATAGATCCAGCTGACCTGTTTGCTCGACTGCGCCATGGCCAGGGTGCCGGTGATCACGGCCAGGCTGAATAGAAGGATTTTTTTCATAATGAGCGCTAAAGTTCAGGTGTTGTGTTGTTAGGGAAACCTTAAATGTTTACAGATGCGGCCTTACGCTGTACGATCGGTGTTTGAGAATCCATGAACAGCGTGCGGAGGATCGTCTCACCATCGATATTGCCCAGTTCCCGCGAGCAGGCGCGTTCAGGATGCGGCATCATGCCGAATACATTTCGCGTCTTGTTACAGATGCCGGCAATATTGCGGAGCGAGCCGTTGGGGTTAGCGTCGGGAGTGATCAGTCCTTGCTGATCGCTATAGCGGTAGATCACCTGGCCACCCTTTTCCAGCTCATCGAGGGTCTTCTCATCGGCATAATAACGGCCTTCGCCATGCGCAATGGGGATCTTGAGGGCATTTCCCTGGTCGCCTTCTCCCCTGAGATAGATATTTTTCGAGATGAATTGCTGGTTGGCATTCCGCAGCAGGGCTCCGGGCAGCAGGTGCGATTCGCACAGGATCTGGAATCCATTGCAGACCCCCAGGACCTTACCACCATCAGATGCGAACCGGGTGATGGCCTGCATGATCGGGCTAAAGCGGGCGATAGCACCGCAACGCAAGTAATCGCCGTACGAGAAGCCGCCTGGCAACACCACGCAGTCGTCGGGTCCAAAGCCCGCCAGCCGGGTATCTTTGTGCCACAACATAACTACCTCTTGTCCAAGGTCTTGCCCCAGGGCACCCTGCATATCGCGATCACAATTCGAACCGGGGAAAACAACGACTCCAAACTTCATAGACGACATTTTTTAGGTCCCCAAAGGTACGATTTTTTTTCGAGGGGATGTCGGAAGCCGGGCAGCCGGCGGCGCGGTCCGCACAGACAGCATGTTCGGGTTCATATGAAATAGTTCATAGCCAGAATATACGCAACAATCAGCCAGTGCAGGACATTGGGGGCCCAGGTCTTCGTAGGGTAATAATAGGCTGCGGCATGAAAGGCGGCAAAAGGCACAGCCATGATGACCCAGTTCTCATAAGAGTTCACGCGATTGATCAGGATCACCAGGATGGAGACCATGAGAAAGATCAGCAGGAGGCTCCAGCTTTTCCGGATCTGAATGAGGTATTTGCTCTGATTCTTCTGGATATAATAGCCGCCGATGATGAACGGAATGAGCAACCACGCCATACCCATGGCGATCCAGATAGAAGAAGGCAGCGCGGGTACGGTGAACACGATCCTGGGGACGATATCCGCCCATTTCCACTGTCCGGTTAGATAAAGGATCAGAAACAGAAAATAATAGGGGAAGGTGAATCCCAGGAGACCCACGAACCATTCGCGAACCCTGAAGGGGCGCATGGCGAGGAGGCCAAACAGGCCCAGCAGCAAAAAGGCGATAGCCGGAATATAGAGCAGGGAGATGATGCCCGTCCAGATGCCGATGTTGAAGATCGTGGTTCCCGGGCGATGACTGTTATATAGCTCCATCATCCGGTACCAAACCCAAATCAGGATGGTGTTGATCAGCAGGGGGGCGGAGAAATGCCCCCAGTCGGGCAAAAGCGAGGTGATCAGGATATAGGACATGCCCGGCAGGAAATTGGTCTTAGGCAATACCTTATAGTGATTGAAGATGCGGTTGAAAAGGATCGCCTGGCTATAAAGCAGCAGAAAACTCAAAAGGGAATAGAAGACGGGGATATTATGAAAGGCGTGGTCCAGTCCCTCCAGGATCACCCGGTACAGGTAGTTGTCCTCGGGATGCAACGCCGGGGTCACCGGATGCAGGAACAGGGGGAACTTCAGCACCAGGGCATAGAATAATAATATGAGGGCGTTTGCAGGGGTTTTCTGTCTGAATATTCCGACCATGATGGATCTGATCTTTAGAAATCAACTTTTGCAAAGCAAAGATAATTCCTGTAAAGACATGGAATTATTGCTTCCCAGCTGCTCACCTGTTTTCCATAGCGGGGCATGAAATCGTACCCATGGTCCAGGTTGCGAAGCGTAGGATACCGGGTGACCCGGCCTTCCGGGGAGATGCTCTGGTCGTTGAGCAGCATATTCCGCCGTTCGTACAGATTGAAAAGAAAATGCAATTCGCCACCTGTATTTACGAGCTCATGGGAGATGGTATTCTCCGATTCCTCGTCGAACTGGCTTTTGGGGATCACGCTGCTCCATTGGAGCTGGTTGTTGCCGTCGAAAGAGAGGACCATGATGTTCTCGGCGTGATAACGGGTGGCATAGTTGCCATAATTCCTGGCCCAGGGATTATAGTAGGGACTGTAATAATAAGGCGAATAGAACCCGCCGGGACCATAGGCGGGGTTGTACATATAATCCCAGCGGTTGAACATATTGCCGCGGGAGGTGGTATAAAGGGATTCGGTGACCAGCAGGAATCCGCCATCCCGCTTAATGATCACATGCTTGATAAAAAAGTCGTTGAAGGCGGTTTTTAGCGTGGCGTCGGAGCTTTTCGCCTGCGAACGCAGCTCATCGGTGAAGACCGTCATTTGCTCGCTGACCCGGCTATTGGTGTTCTTATCCCAGATCACCGAGTAGAGGCCTTCGATATTACCGCGGCGCTGCTTATAATAGAAGCCGGCCAGGATATACCGTTTATTGGAGTTGTCGACCTTGATCTTGATCTCGTCGAGAATGCGGTCGTTGGAGCCGATATCACTCACCGAAAAGCTATCCGCTTTGGCAGCCTTGGTCACGAGGGCCACGCGGGTGATATAATCGTTGCTGCCGCTGCGTAGATAACGCCCGAATACGAGCTGCCCCTCGTTGTCGAGCTGAAAATCCGTGAACAGGTCGTTGCGCTCTTCCATGGGGAGAAAGATGCGATGCCGGTCGATCTGCTGGAGATTCTCATCATATAAAAAGGTGGTAAAGAGGAAATGGCGGGGATCTTTGCTGTTGATCTTGAAGATCATGATCCGTTGTTTGTCCTCGCTGACCACGGTGGTATAGATCTTATTGTTGGAGGCGAAACCGACCTGGGTGGTGTCGAGCTCGATAGGTTCGCCGACCTTTTGGGCCTGGCCATTCAACTTTACGGCCGTGCAGTGGACGATATTCTTATGCTGATATTCATAGATAAGATAGCAATGATCGGAATAGGCTACGAAGTCGACGTTGATATAGCGCTCGGGCATGAAGGTCAGCGGTACGCGCTGTTGCAGATGCATGGCGCTATCGTAGATGCTGATGGCGCTGCTCGAGTTGTTGTTCTTGAAAATCAAATAGTTACCGTTAATCTTTCCAATGATCTCGAAATTGGTCCGGCGGCCGTCTTCCCGTTCCGGCTCGGTATAAGAGATGAATTGGACCTGGGCTTTCAGGGCGGGGACCGCCAGGGTCAACGATAGTAGCAAGCAGGTCAGGATTCGATGCATCGTATTCACTGCGTTTGATAAGATAATGTGTGATCTAAGATAGGTAAAAGTTTCTGGGCGGCTATAGCCGTTGATCCTTCCTACGGTCTTTTTAACAACCGGGTTGCCGAAAACCTGTAAATTTGCCGTCATCGTGAGTAAACAGATCAACAGAGTAAGCTTTGCTACGTTAGTCATAGCTTTAGGCATCATCTACGGCGACATCGGAACCTCCCCTCTTTACGTTCTGAATGCCATCATCCAGGGAAGAGTGATCAAAGAGGAATTGATCCTCGGGTCATTGTCCTGTATTATCTGGACCCTGACCTTACAGACCACTGTAAAATATGTTTGGCTGACCTTAAAGGCTGACAATAAAGGAGAAGGGGGCATCTTTTCCCTGTATGCGCTGGTCCGGCGCCAACGGCGCTGGCTGGTCATTCCGGCCATGATCGGGGGAGCGGCACTCCTGGCAGATGGAATGATCACCCCGCCCATCTCCGTGACCTCCGCCCTCGAAGGGTTGCGGCAGATGCCGGCGTTTCACTTTATGGACCAGAGCACGATCGTGTACCTGGTGATCGGCATCCTGGTGATCCTTTTCTTTCTGCAGCAATTCGGCACCGAATCGATCGGCAAGCTCTTCGGGCCGATCATGTTCATATGGTTTTCCATGTTGGCCGTTCTTGGCTCCAGCCACCTGATCGAGGATTGGGGCATCTTCAAGGCGCTCAGCCCGCATTACGCCATCGAGCTGTTGACCACCTACCCCAAAGGATTCTGGATCCTGGGTGCGGTGTTCCTTTGTACAACGGGGGCGGAAGCCTTATACAGCGATCTCGGGCATTGCGGCCGGAACAATATCCGTTTTTCCTGGATCTATGTCAAGGTCTGTCTGATCCTGAACTATCTCGGCCAGGGCGCCTTCCTTTTGCACCAGTACAAGGACAGGGTTTTCGATACGACAGTCGGCAATCCCTTTTATAATATCATGCCTTCGTGGTTCCTGATACCGGGCATCATCATCGCCACGGCAGCGGCCATCATCGCCAGCCAGGCCCTGATCTCGGGGTCGTATACCCTGATCAGCGAGAGCATGCGGCTCAATCTCTGGCCCAAGCTGCGGATCAACTATCCCACGGAAGAACGGGGGCAGTCGTATATCCCGGCTATCAATCTCCTGCTTTTTATCGGCTGTACCGGCGTCACACTGTATTTCCGCGATTCAGAGCATATGGGGGCGGCCTATGGTCTCGCCATTACCCTCTGTATGCTGGCCACCTCGATCCTTTTTGCCAACTACATGATCTCCCGGCGGACAAATTCGTTTTTTATCTATCTGTACCTCATCGTTTATCTGACTATCGAGCTAAGCTTTCTGTTCGCCAACCTGCAAAAATTCCACCATGGGGGGTTTGTGACGCTTATCATGGGTGGAGGGCTGTTTGCCGTGATGTACGTTTGGTTCCGCGCCCGCAAGATCAAGAACAGGTATGTGGAGTTCGTGCGGATGGAACATTATATCCCGCAGATCCAGGAGCTGAGCAACGATCGGACAGTGCCAAAATCGGCTACGCATCTGGTTTATATGACCAGCGCCAACAACCCGAAAGAGATCGAACACAAGATCATCTATTCGATCCTCAACAAAAAGCCGAAAAGGGCGGATATCTACTGGTTCGTACATGTAGACACCCTGGATGATCCGTACACTGCCGAGTATTCCGTGGAACACATCATTCCCAACGATATCATCCGGGTGGAATTCCGGTTGGGCTTTCGCATCGAGCCCAAAATCAACCTGATGTTCCGAAAGGTCGTCGAAGACCTCGTGAACAACCGCGAAGTGAATATCACCAGCCGGTATGAATCGCTGGAACGCAACAATGTGGTAGGCGACTTCCAGTTTATCGTGATGGAGAAATACCTGAGCCAGGACAACGATCTGCCGTTCATCGAACGGATGGTCATGAAAATGTATTTCTACCTGAAAGAACTCAGTCTCAGCGAAGAACGGGGTTTCGGTCTCGATCCCTCCAATGTGACCATCGAGAAATTCCCGCTGATCATCTCGCCTGTGCCTAACTTCAATCTACAACGCATCGAAGTCGAATGAAGAAAATAATCTTTCGGTGGACCAAATTGGTGATCCTGGTCTATTGCAGCATCGGCATTGCCGTGTATTATCTGCAGGACCGGTTTATCCTCCATCCGGTAAAGCTAGGGACGCGCCAGGGCTATTCGTTCACCCAGCCGTTTACCGAGCTCAACCTCGATTACGACCCCCAGACCAATCTCAACATCGTCGAATTCAAAGCGACCGACAGTGTTGCTAAAGGCGTGGTGCTTTTTTTTCATGACGGACATGGAAATATCGGCGACTATGCCGCGATGAGCAAGTCCATCACGGATCAGGGCTACGAGCTTTGGATGATGGACTATCCCGGTTTCGGAAAGAGCACGGGCCCCATGGATGAACAGCGGCTTTATGATCTCGCGCTGGTATTCTATAAATTGGCCCGCAGCCGGTGGAAGCCGCTGCAGATCGTGCTCTATGGGCAGGGGTTTGGAACCGGCATTGCGGGGCAACTCGCAGCTATCCGGGACTGCCGGCGGCTGATCCTCGAACGGCCTTATTACAGCATGACTTCGGTATTCCGGCGGTATCTGTTCCTGTACCCGGTGGGGGGGAAGTTTTTACATTATCATCTGCCGCTGCATGACTATCTTGAAAAAGTAACAGCGCCCGTGACTGTTATCCAGGGGGACCCGGTGATCAGGCTTTGATCAACGGTTTAAGCCGGTCCAGGTGTTCCCGCGGAACGAAATAGTCGTTCTGGGCGATGATCTGTCCCCCGGCATAGACATCGATAGGCGCCAGCTTCCCGTTCTCCAGCCCAAACGGCAGATAACCAAAGGGTTTGACGAGCTCATAAAAGCGGATACGCATCTCGCGGTCGAAGAACTCGCAAAGCAGGATCGGATGATGTTTTTGCAGGGTGGCGGTCATCGAGGCAAAGACCTGGTACTCCAACCCTTCGACATCGCATTTGACATAATCGAGCCGCGGCAGATCGGCAAAGAGGCGGTCGCCCTTTTCATTCTTTATCTTCTGCGATCCGCTGAAATGGAGATGAGGATTGGCGTCGATCACCCGGGCCATCGCAAAGTGTTTGGAACCGGAAGTATCGGGGATGCCCATCTCGACATAATCCCCGTCGCCGCCCAGGGCGACTTGATAGAGCGTGACGTTGGCGGTACGGCGGCGCTCGAGTTGCTGTTGCAGGGTCGCATGAAAGGGAGGCATGGGTTCGATGGCGATCACTTTGCCGGTGGGGCCAACCAGCTTGCTGAGATTCAAGGTAAAATAGCCCAGGTGGGCGCCGATATCCGCACAATAGTCGCCGGGGCGGATAAGCTTTTTGAGGAAATAGACGTCCTGCGATTCCTTTCCCAGCAGGCCGGCGCGAAAGAGCCGCTGATAGGTGGAGGACATGAATCTCAGGTAACCCTTCTCTCCTAAGACCTTGAGTAATATCTTTTTGATCGCCATATCGGCTGCAATTTACGGCCTATATCGGTACCACATTATGGTTTTTATTCTGCCGGATCTTCTCGGGAACCGAGAGGAGGATCTCTTTGTGGAGAGCCTGGACCAGCCGTTGTTTTACGAAATCGCGATGGGTGACAAGGCTGACCTCGCGCATCGGGGCGGGACGTTTGAAGTGGCGGATCAGCTGCCGTTGTTTGGCGGTAAGGTCCCGGGCGGCCAGTTCGGGCAGGATCGTAATGCCGTCGTTGAGCTCCACCATACGGCGGAGGGTTTCGAGGCTGCCGGCTTCGTAATCGAAATGGCTGCCTTCCTTGCTGGCTTTCCGGAGCTCGCACAGCCTGACGATCTGTGAGCGGAAGCAATGTCCCTCTTCCAACAGCCAAAGTTTGTTTGGATCGATGTCCTGGGTCAGCATATAGGTCTTTTTCCAGGCGGCGTTCTTCCGTGAGACGTAGACCAGCAGCTCTTCATAGAAAAGCACCTGTTCCCGGATGCCGTTCTCCTGGAGTGGGGTTACGAGGATGCCGACGTCGATCCGGCCCTCGCGAAGCCGGCCCACCAGCAACTCCGTAGTAAGCTCATTCACCACAAGCTTGATCTGAGGATATTTCGCTGAAAAGTCCTGGACGAAAAGAGGCAAGAGATAAGGCGCGAGTGTCGGGATGATGCCGATGCGCAGCTCGCCGGTGAGAACGCCTTTTTTTTCCTGCACGATCTCGCCGATGACCTGCTTTTCCGAGAGGATCTTACGCGCCTGCTCGATGACCTCGCGTCCAGCCTCGGTGGGAATCACGGGTTGTTTGCTCCGGTCGAAGATCTTCAAACCCAGTTCCTCTTCCAGCTTTTGTACCTGCATGCTTAGCGTCGGTTGCGTAACGAAGCAACGGCCGGCGGCCATGGCGAAATGCCGGTAGGTGTCGACGGCCACGATATATTCCAGTTGAACAAAAGTCATCCTATAGATTTATTCTATGAGACGACGAAATTAATCAATTCGGCAATTATCCGTTGCGCGCCGGTCCGGGCAGGTCAATAATAGTTGAAATAGATGGTTTCGCCGCCGAAACCGAAGACGCTGGCCGAGAGTGTCGATAACCGGCCTTTGCTGTCCGTGGTCTGGCTAAAGCCGATCGTTAGGCCGGCAGGAAGTCCGTCGATAGTGCCCGAAAACGAGCTCGGAGCTTTCTGCGATACCGGGTCCATGCCGCCGCCCAGGCCATCTACGGTAAGGGAATAAAGCAAAGGGCCGATGCTACTTGTAATGGCGGAGTGGTACATCGGGTTGGCGGTGCCGCTATAGCTGAATTTCAGCGACCCCTGGAGCGAATCGGCCGTCGCTGCGTTGTTGGGCATCCAGGTGTTGATGGTGGCGGCATTCCCATTGCTCATAAAGAGGGTGTCGATCTCGTTGTTGCTCGCCTCGTTCGCCACGCCGGTGAAGAGTATCGTCGCAGCGATATTCCCGCTGGGATAGGAAAAATATGCTACATAGCCCGTGGCGGGGCAGGTATCTTCGAGGATCCGGCCTTGGCTATCGTAGGTCAGGGTATGGATCACCGCGTTTCCGCCGATCGAATACGTGTAACCCGTGGGCGGGGCAGTGCCGGCGGGCAGGGCAAATTGGGTCGCGGCGACCGTTGTAATGGCCGTGCCGGTGCTGGTATCATATTTGGTTTGAATGAATTGGGTAATACGATGAGCGCTATCGTAGTCGAAGGAATCCACGATCCGGCTGCCTGCGGTGACGGAGGTCGCGGAAGAAAGGTAATAGCCTGTATCCGAAGGATTTTTGGATGAATTGGTTTTATGACAGGACCAAACGGCTATGACACATAGGATCAGGAAAAAGGGCGTAATTTTTTTCATAAAATGATGTATTTCATGCTCAGAAGTCGCCCGTAGCGAATTTCCGCGCATTCTTTAACGTTGCGATAACTAACTTTAATATGTGAGATCGGTCTGTTTTTATAAATCTTGCATTGGAAAATCCAAAAATGATGAATTATGTCTAAAACGCTTTCTTTCTTTGTTTTAGCGCTGCTCTTTGCCGGCGGGACATCCGCCCAGACGAAGACCCGGCCCGAGATCCGCCGGATCGACACCGTAGCCGTGGCCATCCTGGACAAGATGAGCGCAGTGATCGGCGAGCTCAACTCCTGCAGCGTGACGATCAGGAGCAATTATGACGTTACGAGCAAGCATTTAGGCTTGATCAAGCACTCCGATGAGCAGCAATTGTTCCTCCATGGGCCGGACAAGCTGCTGGTCAAATCCGATGGCGACCGCGGAAGCCGGGATTATTATTTCGATGGTAACAAGTTAAGCTATTATTCCCTTGACCAGAATCAATATGGGCAGATCGAAGCGCCCATGTCGCTGGTGGAAATGATCGATACCGTAAGCAAGCTATATGGCATCGAGTTTCCCGCCGCCGATTTCCTCTATCCTTCGTTTGTAGACGATATCCTGGCGGACTCGCGGGAGCTGGTCTATCTCGGGCTCACCAAGGTCGATGGCAAGGAATGTTATCATATTGCCGGGAGGGCGGCGGATAAAACCTTTCAGTTCTGGATCTCCGATGATGCCTATTCCCTACCGTTGAAAATGGTCATCGTCTATACCAGTCAGGAGATGAATCCCCAGTATGAGGCCGTTCTATCGGACTGGCAGGTAAACCCCAGTTTGCCGGATGCACTGTTCACGTTTACGATCCCGCACAAGGCGCAGCGGGTAAAGCTGATGCCGCTGGCGATGACACATAAAAAATAATTGTTTATCCTAATTCTTGATTTATGAACAAGTACATCAACTATAAAAGTTTAATTTTCTCCGCCGTGATCGGCCTGGCCCTTGCCGCCAGCCCCGGCGTGAGTATGGCGCAACGTTTCGGTCACGGCGGTGGCGGCGGTGGCGGCTTTCATCCCGCCCCGGCCCCTGCATTTCGTCCCGCAGCACCCGCACCTCGCCCTGCAGCACCTGCACCTCGCCCTGCTGCGCCGGCGCCGCGGATGGCCGCTCCTGCCCCAAGACAGGAAGTAACCCGTCCCGAGGCACCCCGGCCCGAGGTAGAGCATGCCACCATCAATGGCGGAGCGCGTAATTTCGGCAACCACGACTATAGCCGGCCTGCGCCCGCGGTACGTGAGAATGTACGCGAGAATGTGCATGAAAATGTAAACGTGAATGTGCATGCGAATATCGGCTATCGCGGAGCAACGAATGTCTATCATACGGGCGGGTATCGCGGTGTTCACCCTTATTACTATCACCCGTACCGGCCTTATTATTGGGGTCCGCACTGGCACCCGGTAGGGTTCTTCATCGGTGCCCTGGCTTCAGACGCCATCTGGTTCAACTTCAACAATCAGCGGTATTGGTATGACGACGGCTGTTATTATTTGCCCACCGATAACGGTTATAGCGTCGTTCCTGCACCTATAGGGGCGATCGTTGGCGCCTTGCCGGATGGTTACGAGACCACGATGGTGGGCAATGACACATTCTATTATTTCGGCGGTGCTTTCTATGTCGCTACCGATCAGGGTTACGAGGTCGTCCAGGCTCCTGCCGGAGCTGTGATCACCCAGCTGCCCGTAGGGGCGGTTCAGCAGGAGATCAATGGGCAGGACCTCCTGGTCTATAACAATGTGTATTATGCGCCGATCTCGGAAGATGGGCAGGATGCCTACGAGGTAGTGACGCCTTAGTCGCCTACTCCACGAGCAGTGTCGGCTCATCGCTCACGATGAGCGTGTGGGTCACGCCCATTTTCAGCGCTACGTTGTCTGGGCCATGGCTCACGGGGAAGCCGAAACACACGGGATAGTCGTATTCGCTCACGACATCGCTCACGATGGCTTCGGCCGTAGCGCCAAAGGGTCTTGTGGTATCTTTGAGGTCGGTGAAACCGCCGATGATGAGGCCGGCGAGATGTGCTAATTTCCCGCTGCGCTTCAGTTGCCGCAGCATGCGATCCAGGTTGTAGAGATATTCGCCCACGTCCTCGAGAAAGAGCAGCTTACCGTGCGTGTCGATGTCGGATGGAGTGCCCACGAGATGCGCCAGGATACTCAGGTTGCCCCCCACCAGGGGCGCCGTAGCCTTGCCGCGGCGGTTCATTTGATGGATGCCGCAAGTATACGCGGCTGGTTCGCCGGCAAGTGCGCGGCGGAGCGAGAGGACGCCTTCGGTTACTGCGCCGCCGTCGTTGAAAGCGCCGGCCATGGGCGAATGCACACTGGCGGTAGCATATCGGGTGAAGACATGCGCGTGTAATACGGTGACATCGCTATAGCCGATGAGCCATTTGGGTGTCTTGCGGAAAGCCGTAAAATCGACCGAGTCGATGATGCGGCTGAGGCCATAGCCGCCGCGGCCGCAGAGGACTGCGCTTACTGCGGGGTCGTCGAGAGCTTGTTGGAGATCGGCGAGCCGCTCCTCATCGCTGCCGGAGAAATAATTTTCAGATTGGCTGTCGAGGGTGGCACCGGTGCGGACCCTATAGCCCCACTGTTGCAGGGTATCGATACAGGTCTGTGCCTTTTCGCGGGCCATGAACCCCGAGGGACAGACGATGGCGATGGTATCGCCGGGTTGCAGAAATGGAGGAACGATCATACGCTAAAGAATTGAACGGAATCGGGTTTTACTTCGAGTGTGTGGGTCATACCCACGCGAAGCGCGAAATTATTTCTCTGGTGGCCTACGGGAAAGTCGAAGCATACGGGGAATGAGTAAGGCTTCACCCGTTCGGCGACGATGTCGTAAACGGAGTGGCCGTATTCTTCGCCGGGGTCATCCGGTTTGACTTTGAAACCGCCGACGACGAGACCCGCGAGCCGGTCGAGTTTTCCCGTGCGCTGCAGGTGCCAGAACATCCGGTCGATGCTGTAGAGATATTCGCCGGTGTCTTCCACGAACAGGATCTTGCCCGCGGTATCGATGTCGGAACGTGTACCGGCAAGGCTTTCGATGGTTTTGAGATTGCCGCCCACAAGCGGGCCCTGGGCATATCCGGCACGATTTTGCGGATGTAGCGGTACCGTGTATTCCATTTTGCCGCCCGTGAGCGCCTGGCGGATGGAGAGGATGCTATCTGCCTGCACCGGTTCCGCTTTCGACCAGTCGTCGGGAAAGCTGTTGCACATCTTGGAATGAATGGAGGCAAGGTTGAGATTGGTATGCAGATGACACAAAAAGACGGTGATATCGCTAAAGCCGATGATCCATTTGGGCTTTGCCTTCAACGGCGAGAAATCCAGCGAGTCGACGATGTGTACGGCACCATAGCCGCCGCGGGCGCAGAGGATGGCGGAGAGTTCGGGATCACGAAGCATCTGTTGGAAGTCTGCCGCGCGTTCCTCGTCGGTGCCGCCGAAGATAAAATCTTTTTTACCTACGGTGTCGCCGATCTTGACGCGAAAGCCCCAGCTTTCGATGAGGTCTACCGCAGGCTGAATCTCCTTGGCGGTGATGTCGCCTGCGGGACACGTGATGCCGATGATGTCGCCGTATCGAAGAAAAGGCGGAACAAGTAAGGGGAGCGTGTCCGTGGCAGGGGTCGGTGTGGTCACATGGGTCCTGGTGGGGTCGGGCGTTGCGAGTACGGGTCCTGCGACGCCGATGGTCAGCAGGGACGATAGAAAGTTTTTTCGGTTCATCTTAACAATTGACTTAATATTGTTCCGGCTTAAAATTACTACTTTAATACTATGCGTGTTGTATTGGTAATCCTGTGTGTGGTACTGGGGCTAGGAGGTGAAGTGAAGGGACAGGATCTTACCGGCCAATGGACGGGTTCCGCCATGGCGGAAGGGCAAAATCACAAGCTGGTCCTGTCGATCTCCGAAACAGATTCTTCTTTTGCGGGCGTGCTGCACTGGTATACCCCTGCGACGCGAACGATCCGGCATATTATTGTCCGCGGACGGTTCTATGGCCATGATTCTACGCTGACCATCCGTTGGGACAGCACCGTTGCATCGAATGGCACCGCGACCGAGGGCGTCGCATCCCGTGGTGCTGCGCCTGATGGTGCCGTGTCCGGTGGTGTTGCGTCTCGTAGCGTTGCGGCCGATGGCGCTTCCGTGCAGGGGCCGCCGGGTGGGTTCTATTCCCTAACCTATCACCGTACGCCGGGACGCCGCGACCGGTTGGAGGGCGAGTGGCATATAGGTGATGAGTTTACGGGACGTTTCGATCTCACGATCCGGCTGGAGAAAAAAGCGCCGCCATTCATCCCGCTGCCGGTGATCAAGCCGGTGCATAAAAGCGACACGCTCGACGTCAAACGATATCCCATCCTTCAGGGGCGCGAATCACCCGTGGTGGCGCGTATTCCCGTGACCGGTACCGACACCGCGCGCATCGAGCTTTACGACAATGGCGAGATCGACGGGGACTCCGTGAGTCTTTTTGTCAATAATGCGTTGTTGGTGCAGCATGTGCTGCTGGCTGCGCAGCCAAAGGTCCTATCAGTACCCATCGACAAAAGCCGGCCCGTGAATACCCTGCTCCTGGTCGCCGAGAACCTGGGCCGGCTGCCGCCGAATACGGCCCTGATGGTCGTCACCGTGCATGGCAAGACGTATAATCTTTTTCTGTCTACCGACTATAAGAAAAACGCCTCCATCGAATTCAACTTACAGGAGTAAGCCTCCGGCGTCGTTCGAGTGGCTGAAAGATCGTAAATTTGCAGCCACAAACGGACCAGCGGTCCGTCGGCCGAAGGCCAGACATTAGCGCATATGCGGGAAATGCGCTAATTTTTTAACAGCACATTTCCCGTTCATATTATGACGAATCAACCGAAAAGATACCTGATCACGGCGGCATTGCCGTACGCCAATGGCCTGAAACACATCGGTCATTTGGCAGGGGCCTATCTACCCGCCGATATTTATGTCAGATACCTGCGGGCGCAGAAAAGAGATGTGGCCTTTATTTGTGGCAGCGACGAACATGGCACGGCCATTCCCATCCAGGCCATGAAGGAAGGCACGACGCCGAGGGCGATCATCGACAAATACCATGAGCTGATCAGGCAGAACTTCGCCGACCTCGGCATCTCCTTCGATATCTATCACCGGACCAGCGAGCCGATCCATCACGAGACCTCGCGGGAATGGTTCACCTATTTGAATGATCGCGGGGAGCTTATTGTTAAGGAAAGCGAACAATATTATGACGAGGAGGCGAAAACTTTTCTGGCGGACCGGTTCATCGTAGGTACGTGTCCTGTGTGCGGAAATCCCCGCGCATATGGTGATCAGTGCGAGAACTGCGGCTCCTCGCTGAGCCCGGAAATATTGATCGACCCGCATAGTACGTTGAGCGGTGCGTCGCCGGTGAAGCGAGCTACCAAACACTGGTATCTGCCACTGGACCGTCACGAGGCCTTTTTGCGGGAATGGATACTGGGTGAACACAAGAACGACTGGCGCGCCAGCGTCGTGGGACAGTGCAAAAGCTGGATCGACGGCGGGTTGCAGCCCCGGGCCGTGACACGGGATCTGGACTGGGGGGTAAAAGTTCCGCTGGCGGATGCGGAAGGAAAGGTTTTGTATGTGTGGTTCGATGCGCCCATAGGCTATGTCAGCGCGACGCGGCAATGGGGTCTCGACACGGGGAAGGACTGGAAGCCCTATTGGTACGACAAAGACACCAAGCTGGTGCATTTCATCGGAAAGGACAACATCGTATTCCATTGTCTGATCTTCCCCGTGATGCTCAAATTGCATGGGAATATCCTTCCCGATAACGTTCCGGCCAACGAATTCCTGAACCTGGAAGGAGATAAGATGAGCACCTCCCGGGGCTGGAGCATCGAGATGGAAGAATATATCGATGATTTCATCAGGAAGGACAACGGCGGATCGCAGCTGGCGGATAGCCTGCGGTATTATCTCACGACCATTGCGCCGGAGACCAAGGACGCCGATTTTACCTGGAAAGGTTTCCAGGACGCCAACAACAGCGAGCTGGTGGCCAAGCTGGGCAATTTTGTCAACCGCACTTTTGTCCTGATGCATAAGCTTTGTAACGGGAAGGTCCCCCCGCTGCATGCCTCGAAGCTCGATGACACGGACCGTGAGATGATAGCGGCCGTTGGTGCGACCAAAAAGAAGGTGGAGGAACTGCTGGAGGCCTATCGGTTCCGGGATGCCCAGTTCGAGGCGATGATGCTTTCCGATCTGGCCAACAAGTACATGCAGAAAAAAGAGCCCTGGATCGTGGCGCGGACGCTCGCGGAGCACCCGGAGAATCAGCAGCTGATCGACAATTCGCTGCATATCTGTTTGCAGGTGACGGCCAATCTGGCGATCCTGATCAATCCCTTCCTGCCTTTTACTGCAAGGAAGATGATGCATATGATGAAGGTGGTGGAAAAAATGCTCGACTGGGAGAATGCCGGCAAGCCGAACCTGCTTAGCGTGGGCTATAGTCTCCGGGCTCCGGAGCTGCTGTTCCGGAAGATCGAGGACGAAGAGGTCAAGAAGCAGATCGAAAGGCTGCAGGCGAAGGCCGCGGCAAAACTCGCGGCAGATCAGGCGGCTACGGCTACCCCGTCTTCCGGGGAGGCACAGACCGGCAACACCGGGTCCGGAAAGGCATCGGCGAAACCGGCCGGTACGACCGCCGGGGAGGCAGCGCCGGCCAAGTCCACCATCGTCTATGACGATTTTGCCAAACTGGACCTGCGGGTCGGCACCATAATAAATGCCGAAAAGGTCGAAAAGGCGGATAAGCTGCTGAAACTGCTGGTCGACCTCGGCACCGAACAACGCACCATCGTTTCCGGCATCGCCCAGCATTTCGAGCCTGCGGGCATCGTAGGCCGGCAGGTGGTCGTCGTCGCCAATCTGGCCCCGAGAAAGATGCGTGGGATCGAAAGTAATGGCATGATACTCATGGCGGAAGACGGTAGCGGTAAATTGCATTTCGTCAATCCCGAAGATAAGATCGCGCCCGGATCGGGGGTAAGCTAAGCCGGATCCGGTGCCGCGGGATGAACGCTCTAAGAGGAATCTCTTAGAGCGTTTTTTTCGTATGTACGGTTTTGTCCCTCATGAACCGTCGTACAAAACATACGCTTTTTCTGCTTCTTGGAATAGTTACGGGTATATCGCTCTGCGGTCTTTTTTATCATATGCTTGTCCGGCAGCCAATGAGCGCCCCCGATATGGTCCTTTCCGCCTCTGCGCTCACGGATGCCTACGACAACAACGAGGGGCATGCCGATAGTCTTTATCTCTATAAAAAGCTTTCGCTCAGGGGAGTCCTCAACCGGTTACACAAAAATGAGTCCGGCAGGTACGTTGCCACCCTGGACGGACGTTATCCGGGACGAACAGCCGTCGACTGCATCCTGGACAGCCTGTATTCACCGGCACCCCCGGAGCTCAGGCGGGGAGACACCCTGACTATCCGCGGGAGATGCGCCGGCAGGTCTTTAAACGTGATCTTGGTCCAATGTATTATAGAAAAATAATCTATGTCGTATGATTTACGACCGTTTTATAGGTGCTAACACTTATTTTTTGGTAAACATATACTTATCAACACACTATGACGTTATAGTCCGGTCCTAGTGTAAATACCTTAAAGTAACTACTTGTGCTATGAAACAGACCCTTCAATACCGAGTCCTCCCATATAACCGCTATAGTTCATTCTATCAGGAGAGAGAAAGTTTCTACAGGTCTTTCATCAATCAATATTACCTGGATTTCGCGCATCAGATGCTGTCGCAAGAGCATTATGAGCCCACTTTGACAAAATCGCTGATCGCACCGCAGGATATCCAGTTCGGCTCCTCGCCCCGCCGTGTGGTTTGGAAAATAGGGATGCCTTCGTTCCAGGTTAAAGACATCAACGATTTCAAGGACCATAAGATCCTTTTCTATCGCACCAAGCTCCTCAAACAAAAGGTGCTGATCCAGTTCCATTTTATCGAGGGCTTTTTCTACTACTCGCAGCTGAGCTTTCTGACCTTTACGGAAAGCACCAATAATATCCTCTTCGATTCCATCCGCAGTAAATACCAATGTCCGACCAATGTCGAGCAGCAGGATAAGCTGGTCATGATGGACATCTGCAACAACAAGCTGATCATCGAAAAAGGTGTATATCTCACCGTAAGCTATCTCACCGGCGACAGCCATCCCCGCGAGCTGATGCGTGCACAGCTCAGCAGACAATACGACCTTTTGAGCAAAGCCGACAACTACGAGATCGACAAGCTGAGCAAGATACTCTAAATGCTTTCTTATATTATGTTTTAAGGCCGGGTCTCCCCGGCCTTTGTTTTGAAAACGCGGTAGCGTTTTCGTCCACGGGCGCAAGCCCGCGAACGAGGGCCGCTCCAGTGGAGCGGGCCGAAGTTCTACAGACATTAGCGCTTTGCCGGAAATGCGCTATTTTTCCGGGGGCGCATTTCCGGCACATTTTTGTGGACCACCGATTTTTTCATTATCTTCGGTACAAATAGTTGTTTAACTAACTAATTTATCATATGAACCGTATCATCAAGAAAGTAGCCGTTTTGGGTAGTGGTGTAATGGGTTCCAGGATTGCTTGTCATTTTGCGGGGGTAGGAGTGCAAACGTTGTTGCTCGATATCGCGCCGACGGCGCTCAACGAAGCCGAAAAAGCCAGGAAGCTCACGCTCGAGCATCCGGCTGTGCGCAACAGGATCGTCAACGAAGCGCTGGCCGCGGCCCTCAAATCCAACCCCTCCCCGGTGTATACCAAAGAAGTGGCGGAGCGGATCAAGACCGGAAATTTTATCGATAACATGAAAGACATCGCAGGGGTGGACTGGATCATCGAAGTGGTTGTCGAGCGCCTGGATATCAAACAGCAAATCCTTTCCGAAGTGGAGAAGTACCGGAAGCCGGGGACGCTGATCACGTCGAATACCAGCGGTATACCGATCCATTTGATGACGGGGGGCCGGAGTGAGGATTTCAAAAAACATTTCTGCGGTACCCATTTTTTCAACCCGCCGCGTTATCTGCGTTTGCTCGAGATCATTCCTACGCCGGATACGTCCGGGGATGTCGTGGACTTTCTGATGCAATACGGGGATCTTCATCTGGGCAAGACGACGGTGCTGTGTAAGGATACCCCGGCATTCATAGCGAACCGCATCGGCGTCTATGGCATCATGGCGATCTTCAAGCTGGTCGATGAGCTGGGGTTAACTATAGACGACGTCGATACATTGACGGGCCCATTGATCGGCCGGCCGAAATCGGCGACCTTCCGAACGGCGGATGTCGTAGGTATCGACACGCTGGTCAAGGTAGCGAAGGGCGTCGAACAGAACTGTCCGAATGACGAGCAGCGCGATGTATTTCAAATCCCCGGATGGTTGGATAAGATCGTTGCGAACAACTGGCTGGGAGATAAAACGGGACAAGGTTTCTTTAAGAAGACCAAGGGTGCGGGCGGGGAAAAAGAGATCCTGACCCTGAATCTAAAGTCCATGGAATATGGCCCGAGACAGAAACCCAAATTCGCCTCGGTGGAGGCGGCTAAGGCGGTGGATGATCTTCGCACGCGCCTGAAGATGCTGGCCCAGGGGACCGACAAAGGCGCCGAATTCCTGCGGAAGCTCAACTATATGCTCTTCGCCTATATCTCGCATCGCATTCCCGAGATCTCCGATGAGCTTTACCGGGTAGACGACGCCATGATGGCCGGTTTCGGCTGGGAGATCGGGCCCTTTGAAAGCTGGGATGTTTTGGGAGTCGGGCGCACGATCGATAAGATCAAGGAGGCCGGCTATACCGTAGCACCCTGGGTCGACGAGATGTTGAATGCCGGCATCAAGAGCTTTTATAAAACGGAAGGAGGTAAGCGCTGGTACTATGATATCGCCGGCCGGAAGTACGTGCCGATGCCTGGCGGCAGTGCCTTCCTGGTAATGAAGAACTTTGAAGAGCAAACTGTCTGGAAGAACAGTGCCTGCAGGTGTTACCATTTGGGTGATGAGGTGTTGGGTCTGGAATGGAGCACCAAGATGGGAACCATCGGTGGCGAGGTGCTGGAAGGCATCCAAAAGTCGATCGCGTTGGCCGAAGAAAAGTTCAAGGGGGTGGTGATCGCGGGAGAGGGGACAAACTTCTCCGCGGGAGCGAATGTGGGTCTGATCTTTATGCTGGCGGTGGAGCAGGATTATGACGAGCTGGATATGGCGGTACGGCAATTTCAGCAGACGATGATGCGGGCTCGCTATTCGGCGGTCCCCGTGGTCGTCGCTCCGCATGGGCTTACCCTGGGTGGCGCTTGTGAGCTTAGTCTGCATGCGGACCGGGTGGTGCCCGCCGCTGAGACCTATATCGGCCTGGTAGAACTGGGGGTAGGACTGATCCCTGGCGGCGGTGGCACCAAAGAGTTCACGCTGCGGGCTGCGGATGAGGTGCACGAAGGCGAGCCGGATACCATCCCGCTGAAGGACCGTTTCTTTACCATCGCAACGGCCAAGGTGGCCACTTCCGCATACGAAGCGTTTGGGCTGGGGATACTCAAAAAGGACCGGGATATCGTCAGCATCAACCAGGGCCGGCGGATCTCGGAGGCCAAGAGTGCGGTGATCGAGCTGTATGACGACGGCTATACGATGCCGGTACCCCGCACCGATATCAAAGTGCTTGGCCGCAGCGCGCTGGGTATGCTCTATTCCGGTATCCATCAAATGTGGCGCGGCAATTATGCCACCGATCACGACGTGGTCGTCGCCAAAAAACTGGCATTCGTCATGTGCGGTGGCGATCTGAGCGAGCCATCGCTGGTGAGCGAGCAGTATATCCTCGACCTGGAGCGGGAGGCTTTTCTGAGCCTTTGTGGTGAAAAGAAAACGCTGGAAAGGTTGCAAAGCGTGTTGAAGGGTGGAAAGCCGGTACGGAATTGATCGCCGGGCAACTAAGAATTTGTAACTTGGTGGATTGCTAAACTTCCGCCATGGGTGAAGCCGAACTAAATACCTCTGCAAACGAATTGGTCATTCGGAGTGTCTTGTATTTCTATGGAGGCGCGGCCAGTGCCGGCCTGGCCCCGCAGATCGCGGACGATATCAGCCTCGCATGGAATGCTCCGGCAGGCCGTGTCAAGATCAGGGGGGAATGGTACCAGGTGCGGTTCGACATCGAAGGACATTATAAACCCGACTTGCAGCCTGCCGCCGTGTGGCACAATACGAATCCCCGGCTGAATTTTTTCCGCATCGAAGAATATTCGCAGCACGATATCTCTTCGGTCGATGGGCTGGGGTGCAACACGGGTTATTTTAAACTGGGCAACGTGCTGGACCACTCGACCACGGCCGCGCATGAATATGGGCATACGCTGGGGCTGGATCATCCAAAAGATCTGGATATCCGGGGTAAGGGCCAGCCCGGCATCATGTATCCGCGCGGGACCTTGTGTGACGCGGAATATCAGTACGACCCCGCGGCGGCGGCCGGGGGACCGGGAGGGACGTTGAATCCTTTCAAACGAAAGGTGTTGGACAGTGATATTGCGGGACTGCGGCTGGCACGGCTGGCGTTCAACGGGCAATATACTGCCGTGCTGGGTGAGTTTTCATCGTTCTTTCATGAGAGGCATGTGGCTATGCTATGAACATCTTATCTATAACCTCTATCACTAAATTCTACGGCCGCATCCGGGCCTTGAACAACGTGTCATTCGATGTGCCACCAGGGTCGGTATTCGGCGTACTCGGCCCCAATGGCAGCGGCAAGACCACTATGCTGGGCATCGTTATGGATGTGCTCAAGGCCAGCGGGGGCAGCTATTCCTGGTTTGGCGAGCCGGCATCCGAAAAACAACGGCAGCGGATCGGGACCTTACTCGAGACACCTAATTTCTATCACTATCTCTCCGGGGAGAAGAACCTGCGCATTGCCGCTGCTATTAAGGGCAGGGGCGCCGGCGATATCCCAAAAGTGCTGGAGATGGTGAAGCTCAGCGAAAGAAAGGACTCCAAATTCAGCACTTATTCTTTGGGGATGAAACAGCGGTTGGCAATCGCCTCCTGCCTGCTTGGCGATCCCAGCGTACTCGTCTTAGACGAACCCACGAACGGGCTCGACCCGGTGGGTATTGCCGAAACGCGCGAGTTGATCAGGGAACTGGCCCGTGGTGGCAAGACGATCATCCTGGCCAGCCACCTGCTGGATGAGGTCGAAAAGGTTTGTACCCACGTGGCCATCCTGCGGCGGGGAGAATTGCTGATGGCCGGAGATGTGAATGTCGTGCTGACGAACGAGGATTTTATCGAGGTCGGCGCCGGGAGCGAAAATGGTGCGGCCCTGCAACAGCTGTTAACGGGTCTGCCGGGAGTAGGGCTGGTTCGGGCGCAGGAAGATCATGTGCAGGTCTTTTTTGAGAACGGTTCGATGGACCC
>JAICXX010000254.1 GCA_025934485.1 Chitinophagaceae bacterium | reverse complement strand
TTTCAGCAAGGTCCCGCTGGTCTATATGGTCAAGGAGCACAATTTCTTCTTCAATGCTTATGTGCAGATCATGTTCGGCAGCCGCAAATAATTTGTGGCGTATATTTGTCGGATGGAATCAACCACGAATGGCTCGGCCTGTCTCCCGGCAGCCGAAAGTAACATAAAGAAGCCCAATTGGTTACGTGTAAAACTACCCATTGGAGAGAACTATAAGCATGTCCGCGGGCTGGTAGATACCCACAAGCTGCATACGATCTGTGAAAGCGGCAATTGCCCCAATATGGGGGAATGCTGGGGGGAAGGTACGGCCACCTTTATGATCCTGGGGAATATCTGTACCCGCAGCTGCGGTTTTTGCGCCGTGGCCACGGGGCGTCCCGAACCCGTGGATTGGGATGAGCCGCAGCGTGTGGCCGAGGCCATCTATCTGATGAAGGTGAAGCATGCGGTGATCACTTCGGTGGACCGCGATGAGCTCAGGGACGGCGGGAGCATCATCTGGCAGAATACCATCCGGGCGGTGAAGGCCCTCAATCCCGATACGACACTGGAGACGCTGATCCCCGATTTCAAGGCGGAGGCCGGCAATATCGCGCGGGTGATAGAAGCGGCGCCGGAAGTCGTTTCCCATAACATCGAAACGGTGGAACGGCTCACCAGGCAGGTCCGCATTCAGGCCAAGTACTGGCGGAGCATGGAGACGCTGAAGGTCCTTAAAGAAGGCAAGATGCGCACCAAGAGCGGGATCATGCTGGGGCTGGGTGAACAAAAGGACGAGGTCGTGCAGACGATGACCGATCTGCGCAACAGCGGTGTCGATGTGATCACGCTCGGGCAATACCTGCAACCCACCAAAAAACATTTACCGGTACAACGGTTTGTCCATCCCGACGAATTCGCCGAACTGCGTGAGATCGGTTACGGTTTGGGGTTCGACTATGTCGAAAGCGGGCCATTGGTCCGGAGTTCTTATCACTCGGAACGGCACGTGATCCCGGGTTACGGCCGCGCGGAATGGCTCCGGTCCAAAGAAGCTACTGCTTAAATCCGCATCGCATGTCCAGGGCTCTTGCTTATGGCTTTTTGCTTTTGTTCCTGCCGGCCGGCATCTGCCGGGCGCAGTTACACTGGCAACGGGTCGATTCGGCCTATCGCCCACTTCCCCCCGGAGCGCATGTCTACCGGTGCACCGACACCCTGCACGAGCTTCCTTTCCTGGCGTATTATGTCTCGGCGCGGCTCAAGGACAAACACCTGCAATTCACGGCCTCCACCGGGCAGGGTAAGCGCTTTACGCCTGCACAATATTATCAGCTGGAGCTCTTCCCACTGGTGGTGGTGAACGGCGGATTCTTTTCGATGCGCACGGGAGAACTCTTCTCGCTGGTCGTCAAAGATGGGCATATGTTGGCGTACAATGTCGGCGCGCTGCGGGGTTCGGGTGCGGACTCGGCGCTTTATTATTATCCCACCCGGGGTGCGATCGGGATCGACCGGCAGCGACGCGCGGATGTGGCCTGGACGTTCACGGACAGCTCGCGGAGCTGGCCCTATGCCTGGGAGGACATGCCGGTGATCGCCAAAGGCACCGATACGGTCCCTTCGATCTATAATTTCAATGATATCGAGTGGAAGTGGTGGAAGATGCGTACCGCGGTTGGCGGTGGTCCCGTGCTGATCCACGACGGCAGGATACGCATCACCGATCGCGAAGAACAGCTTTTCCCAAATGCAACACATGCGGGCGAGCATCTGCCGCGCACGGCCATGGGTTATACGCGGGACGGCCGGCTGATCATCCTGGTCATCCAGGGCCGTACGCCGGGAGTCGCAGCAGGAGCCAGTTTACAGGAAGAGGCGCAAGCCTTGCTGGAATTGGGCTGTTATGAGGCGCTGAATCTGGATGGCGGGGGCAGTAGCTGTATGCTCGTCAACGGTAAAGAAACCATCACGCCTTCCGATGCCGCGGGGCAACGTCCGGTACCGGCGGTTTTCCTGATCAAGACGAGATAATGATCCAGCTTCGCTGAACAGCCGGGAATGACCCCGTTTCGCGGGGATCGCGGTCTTAAGCCTTCATATCCCATACCAGGGCGCTGGCGCCGAGGATGGCCGCATCGGACTCCTTGAGATGGCTCACCAGGATCTTGACCTTGTTCTGGAACACCTGGATGAGGTTGTTCTCCATAGACTCGCGGGTGGGTTTCAGGATGAGATCGCCGGCCTTGGTGAGTCCGCCGAAGAGGATCACGGCCTCGGGGCTGGAGAACATCACGAAATTGGCCAGAGCCAGACCGAGGATCTCACCGGTGAAGTCGAAGATCTCCTTTGCGAGCTTGTCGCCGGCGATGGCGGCCTCGTATACGCGGCGGGAATCGAGCCGTTCCTTGGGCGTGTCGCGGAGCATGGACGCTTCTTCACTCTTTTCGAGCATTTCGATGGCGGTGAGCTTTACGCCGGTGGCGGAGGCATAGCTTTCGAGCGAGCCATATTTACCCGTGCCTTCGTGGTAGCGGCCTTTGGGGATGATGATGGTATGGCCCAATTCTCCCGCAAAGCCGTCATGGCCATAGATCAGTTTGCCATTGGCGACGATGCCGCTGCCGACGCCGGTGCCGAGAGTGATCATGATAAAATCCTTCATGCCTTTCGCGGCGCCGTACATCATTTCACCGATAGCTGCGGCATTGGCGTCGTTAGTGAGGATGGTGGGGAGCTGGAATTTATTCTGGATGAGCTTGGCCAGGGGGATGATACCGCGCCAGGGCAGGTTCGGCGCGTACTCCACCGTACCGCTGTAATAGTTGCCGTTGGGGGCGCCGACACCGATCCCGCGCATCCTTCCTGTGCCGCCAGCTTTTTCGATAAGCGTGTGCAGGTGGTTGTACAATTCGTCGATAAAGCCTTCTACCTGGCTATGTCCCCGGGTAGAGATCTCGCTGGAGAAAAGGACATTCCCGTTACGGTCGACGATACCGAACTTGGTACCCGTCCCGCCGATGTCGATACCGATGGCCAGGGGCTCGAAAGAAAGAGAGGACGAGGACGAAGACGCGGCTTTTGCCATGAAATAATGTTATGGTACGTTAATGACCGGCCGCCGGAGGCGGCCTTGGGGTTGCAAAGATAGGGTTTGCCGGGAGACATTAGACTGTTTGCCCGCGGACTTTTAATGCCCACCCGCAGCCCGCAGGGCGTCGAAATCGATCCCCTGTGCCTTTAGCTCCTTTTTTGCACGGATGGCATAGTAGGCGAGGTACAGGAAGCAGGCCACCCCTACGAAATAGGAGTACTGGATGCCGATAGATTCCGACAGGTAGCCCTGGAACCAACTGATGATGCCGCCGCCCATGATCATCATGATCAGGAAATTGGAGCCTTCGTTGGTATGTTTGCCCAAACCGGCGACGGCCAGGGTGAAGATACAGGGCCACAGGGTGGAGCAGAACAGCCCTACGCTGGTAAAGGCATAAACGCTGATCATGCCGTCGGCAAAGATGCCGATGAGCAGGGCGGTGATGCCCATGCTGGCGAAGATCAGCAGCTGACGGGCAGGGTTGCCTTTACTGAGGATATCACCGATGATCATGGCGACGATGATCAGGGGATAGATAAAGAAGGGCTTGAGATCGGTTCCGTTGATGAAGTTGACCAGGAGGAAAACGCAGAAGGCCACATAGGGCATGACGAAGCTGAGGATCTTTTTAGCTTGATTGCTTACGCCGAAAGCACCTACCGAGGCCGTCCACCGGCCGATCATCAGGCTCGCCCAGTACAGGGAAACAAAGGGGGCTACCTGGTCGGTGGGCGTATGCAGCTTGAGTTTCATGAAGAGCGGCAGGTTGCTGGCGGTCGAGACCTCCACCCCTACATAGATGAAAATACCCAACATCCCCAGTGCCAATTGGGGATATTTGAGCGGGCTGCTGCGGTGCAGCAATTTGGACGAGTCCGACGCGTCTTCGGCGCTCGTCTGGTCCAGATCGATCTTATTGGGCAGCTTGGAGAATTTGAAGATCGCGGCGATCACCAGGAAGGCGGCGCCCAGGATGAGATAGGGCGCTTTCACGCTGCTGATGCTGGCCACATGGGCGCCGGAAGCGGAGGCGGACCCGAAAATGGCAAAGCTAACCAGAAGGGGGCCGATGGTGGTGCCGAAGTTATTGACCCCGCCGGCCATACTCAGACGCTGCGCGCCGCTGGCTGGATCGCCCATGATAATGGCGAGCGGGTTGGCTGCGGTCTGTTGCAGGGAGTAACCCAGCCCGATGATGAACAAACCGGAGATCAAAAGGGGAAAGGAAGCGGACATGGCAGCCGGATAGAAAAGCAGGGCGCCCAACGCCGAGATGATCAAACCCACCGAGATGCCGTTCTTATAGCCCAAACGGTTCAGGATATCGCCGCCGCTGGCCTTGGAGATAAGGTAATATATAATAGCACCTACTGTATAGGCAACATAAAAGGCCAGCGAGATCATCTGCGCCTGGCCCTGGCTTATGTTCAATTTATCTTTGAAAACGGGGATCAGAATATCATTACTCGCGGCTACGAATCCCCAGAAGAAGAAGACGGTGACAAGTGTTCCGAACTGTGACCATTTGGTTTTTTGTTGCATAAGCAGACAAAGTGAGTGTTAGTGTGCCTTTAATTAGAATAAAGGTCCAAAATACCAAGTTTTTATGAAGCGAAAAATTTTTTCATCTTCGGCACGCCTTTGCATTGAAAACCTTGCTAAATTGAATGACAATGGAAATTATCCACGTTTCAGCTGAGTGTTATCCTGTAGCCAAGGCCGGCGGATTGGGAGACGTCGTGGGGGCGCTGCCGAAGTACCAAAAAGATCTGGGGCATGTTGCTAAAGTGGTCATGCCGATGTACCGGACGAAGTTCCTCCGGGATAATCAATTCGAGGTTGTCCACAAAGGTTATACACATCTGAATGATTATTGGTTTAACTATACGGTAATCAAGGAAACGACGAATAAGCTAGGCTTCGATTTATATCTCGTGGATATCTACGGATTGCTCGACCGGGAAAAGATCTATGGCTATGGGGACGATACGGAACGGTTCTTTGCCTTTCAGATCGCGGTGGTCGACTGGCTGGCGGCCTGGAAACACCACCCGGATGTGATCCATGTCCATGATCACCATTGTGCGTTGATCCCCTTTATGGTGAAGTATTGTTATGCGTACCGGCAGCTGCAGAATATCGCTACGGTCCTGACGATCCATAATGGACAATACCAGGGACAAACGGGGATGGACAAGACGGTATATATCCCCGACTATGATCTGTACAAACGCGGGCTGCTGGAATGGGGTGGGGCGCTGAACCCCCTGGCCTGCGGCATTCGCTCGGCCTGGAAGGTGACCACGGTGAGTCCTACCTATATGGAGGAGATGCGGCATTCTTCGATGGGGCTCGAGCCGCTTTTCGAATACGAAAAAGGCAAGACCAGCGGCATCCTGAACGGCATCGATACGGTGGTGTGGGACCCGGCCACCGACCGGTATATAGAAGATCATTATGATATTACGTCTTTTGCCGAAGGCAAACAGCGGAACAAGGCCAAACTCTGTGAAAGATACAATCTCGACATACGAAAGCCGCTGATTACCTTTATTGGCCGATTGGTGGGCGACAAAGGAGCCGATCTGTTGCCCCAGGTGATCGAAGATTCCTTTTATTATATCGGGAGGAAAATGAATTTCATGATCCTGGGAAGCGGCCTGCCGGAGATCGAGGGGCGGCTGCAGGGGATCCGGCATCTGTCCCGGGGGGACTACAATACGTATATCGGTTATGATGAAGCGCTGAGCCATCTGATCTACGCGGGCGCGGATTTTATCCTCATGCCTTCGCGGGTCGAGCCTTGCGGTCTGAATCAGCTATACGCCCTGCGTTATGGCACGGTGCCGGTGGTCCGGAACACGGGGGGACTGCATGATACGGTGATCGATTATGGCGATCCGGGCGGTTATGGCATCCGGTTCCTGCATGCATCTGTACAGGACATGACCCATGGCGTCTGGCGTTCGGTGGAGCTCTTCAACCAGCAGGAAATGATGGGAGAGATCCGTCAGCGGATGATGCAGCTGGATTTTAGCTGGGAGGCCAGCGTCCGGGCCTATGTGGATTTGTATGAACGCGCAAAAAGAGGGGAATAGTCAGGGGCATACTTTTAGAAAGGTTATATATTCATAGATTAGTCATTCAATTAAACGCTTGTATATGTCAAAGGAAATTTTGTCCGTGATATTGGGAGGGGGTGCCGGAACCCGCTTATATCCCCTGACAGCCAGTCGTTCGAAGCCAGCCGTGCCTATCGCGGGGAAATATCGTCTCGTAGACATTCCGATCTCCAACTGTCTGAACTCGGGCATCAGCCGGATGTTCGTCCTGACGCAGTTCAATTCGGCATCGCTGAACCGCCATATTAAAAACACCTATCATTTCAGCGCCTTCAGCTCGGCCTTTGTGGACATTCTGGCAGCAGAGCAGACCCCCGACAATCCCACCTGGTACCAGGGCACGGCGGATGCGGTACGGCAGTGTCTGCGCCACCTCGGACCTTTCGACAGCGACTATGTGCTGATCCTCTCCGGCGACCAGCTCTATCAGATGGATTTTATGGAAATGTTGGAGAATCACAAAAAGATGGGTGCGGATATCACCATCGCCACGATCCCGGTGAATGCCAAGGAGGCCTCCGATTTCGGGATCATGAAAAAAGACGAGGCCGGCTATATCACCTCGTTCACCGAAAAGCCGAAATTCGATATGCTGCCGCCGTGGGTCAGCGATACCGGACATGCCATGCAGGCACTGGGCCGCAACTACCTGGCCTCGATGGGTATCTATATCTTCAACCGGCAGCTGCTGAGCGATCTCTTACAGAACGAATTTGCGGAATCCACCGATTTCGGTAAGGAGATCATTCCCCAGAGTCTCGAGAAATACAAGGTGGTGAGCTACCAGTATGAAGGTTATTGGACCGATATCGGAAATATCCCCTCCTTCTTCGAAGCTAACCTGGGCCTCACGAAAGACATCCCCGATTTCAATCTCTTCGACAACGAAAAAGCGATCTATACGCGTGCGCGTATGCTGCCGCCGGCCAAGATCAGCGGTACGACATTAGAAAAGACTATCATCGCCGAAGGTTGTATCATCAATGCCTCGCGTATCGAGAACAGCATTATCGGCATCCGCACCCGCATCGGTACCGGGACGACCATCGTCAGCAGCTATCTCATGGGTGTAGACTATTACGAGACCATCGAAGAGATCGAGCTGGCGCGGCAGCATGGCTTGCCCACCGTGGGCATCGGGCATCGCTGCTATATCCGCAATGCCATCGTCGACAAGAATTGCCGGATCGGGGATGATGTCCGCATCAACGGCGGTCACCATCTCGAGAATGCCGATCATGCCCTGTATACGGTCAAAGAGGGTGTCGTCGTCATCAAAAAGGGCGCGGTATTGCCCA
>JAICXX010000333.1 GCA_025934485.1 Chitinophagaceae bacterium | reverse complement strand
GGATTCCCGCGTCCCCGCAGCAGTCCTACGATGGGATCAACAAAACACCTACTCCGACGGACAAAATACCTAAAACCGGGCGACCCGGAGCTGCGGTATTCCCCTATTATTTTACCACACTCCTGGTAAATATCCGGGTAAATAATTAGTTTTATAACCAGGATTCAAAAATCGGTAGTAACCAAGCCATGCAGGCTAATTTACCAGAACAACAGCGCCTCCGGGGCAATGACCAGGCCATTATGCTTTCCTTCCGGGAAGGCAACAAAGAGGTGTTCAGGTGGGTGTACGACCGGATGGTCCGGCCCCTCACCTATTTCGTGGAAAATATCATCCACTCCCAGGTCGATGCGGAAGATATTGTCGCCAATGCCTTCTATAAACTTTTCCACGCCCGCGGCAAGATGCGTTCCTTCGAACACGTCAAACGCTGGCTCTATGTCACAGTCCGCAACGAGTCCATCGACTATCTCCGGGCAAAAACCCGCCAGAAAGAAAGCCGGCACGATCTCGCCTACCTGGAAACCGGCATCGAAGAACGTGCTGAGACGGAAAGGGTTCGCACCCTCCTCCTCCAGGACATCCACAAAGAGATCGAATGCCTGCCAAAACAACGCAAAACCATCCTCCGTCTCTATTTCTTCGAACAAAAAAACACCTCGGAGATCGCGGCGATCATGAAATTAAGCCCTCAAACCGTCCTTAACCATAAAACCAAGGCCCTCGACGCCCTGCGGAAAAGCGGCCTGGGCCTTAAATGGCTGCTCGATGGAGTTCCCAGCTTCGTCATGGCGGCCGCCTTCTACCTATTGAAATAAGAATAAAATGAAACCTTAATGAACACGGATTGGTTAAAAGTCCAACCATCGCGTGTAAGTTCTTATGCCAAGGCAATACTAACTTTTGAATCTTATGGACCAACCACTTGAAATCGATCCTATTGTAACCAAATACGTCCGGGATGAATACCTTACATCCGAGGAACGCGCCGTTCTAAGCAATTGGCTTGCCAACGGGCAAGGCCGCCGGGAGATGCTCGACAGACTGCGCGACGATCCTGCCTGGACTAAGGAAAACCTCATTCGCATTCAAAACCTCCCGGATCATCGCATCTGGGCCCAGCTCGAATCCCGTCTGCAGGCGGAAGGTTTCTGGCTGGATAGATCCGAAACCACCGCGGCCGTCCCTGTCATCCCCGTTGCCAAATCCACTGCTAAACATATAGGACGCTATCTCGCCGCTGCATCCATTGTTGCTGTCACAGTCGGCGTCACCCTCTGGGCCCTACACCGGCATCCATCTCGGCCCGCCAGCCCTGTCGCCGTAGCGCCCGTCACCAATGACGTCCCGCCCGGCGGCAACAAAGCCACCCTCACCCTCGCCGACGGCCATACCATCAACTTGGATTCCAGCGCTAATGGCATCCTCGCCAGCCAGGGCAATACCTTCGTCGCAAAACAAGATGGCCTGCTGGCCTACAACAAGGCTGCCTCCGAAGCACCTGCAACCCCCACCTACAACCTACTGACCACGCCCCGCGCCGGTCAGTTCACCCTGATCCTCCCCGACGGCACCCGCGTCTGGCTCAACAACGCGTCCTCGTTGCGCTACCCCGTTTGGTTCACCGGTGCGACCCGTGAAGTAGAGCTCACCGGCGAAGCCTATTTCGAAGTAACCAAAGACGCCGCACATCCCTTCCGCGTGCACATCATCAACAGCCCCGCCGGCGCCAACGGTGGCACCGTCGATGTCCTCGGCACCTCGTTTAATATCATGGCTTATTCCGACGAGGACGCCGAACGCGCAACCCTCGTCGACGGCAGTATTCGTTATTCATACGGCGGCAATAGCGCCCTGCTCAAACCCGCCGAGCAATCCGTCCTCGATGCTAAGGGTGATCTCAAAACGGTGGATCAAGTGAATGTCGACGAGATCACCGCCTGGAAGGACGGGTATTTTCACTTCGATCACTCGAGCCTGGAAAACGCGATGCGCCAGATCGCCCGTTGGTACGATGTCACGGTAGAATATCAGGGGACCATCCAGCCGCAGGAATTCATGGGTAAGATCCAACGCAGCATGCCCCTTTCGAATATATTAAGAGGCATGGAGGGCGAACACGTCCATTTCATTCTGGAGGGCAAAAAAGTGATCGTTACCCCCTAAGTCCTCCCCCACGCGTTGCAGGATTTCGGAGATGATACCTTTTACATTTCCCACCTCCAGTCCCAGGAGTTTGCCGATGGCGCCTATCGGGAGTTCCTGAAAAAAAAACAGCTCGGCAACTTCCCGCTTCATCGGCGGTAGCTTCTGCACAATGTGCTCGAGGGCTAGCAGTGTCTCATTTTTGGCTACCTCGGGATCGTCCATTATACTCGCCTCCTTTTCTAAATAGTTTTCTACTTCTTTTTCGAGGTCCGGGATGGACCGCTTGCCCTTTAACCGTAGAAGGTATGCCACCTTGGCATTTAAATATAAACGCCGGAGCAAGTGATCTTCATCCTCTATTTGGTCTTTATGCCGGAAAATCACGATAAAGGCGTGCCTGGTCGCTTCTCGGGCCTGTCTTTGGTCCCGAAGGAGCCGCAGCAAATAATAGTAGATGCCGGAATTATGCAGATTAAAATAGTGCAGGAAGGCCACCGACCGCCCTTGTTTAAAGGATTCCCACGGCTCGGCCGGCTCAAACAGTTCTTTCATGGCAAGGTTCGTTTTAGGTTAATGGTCGCAGGAAACTAACTTATCATCAATACTCGCCACGACGATAATTATGTCAATTTAACCACTCACTTGTAGAAAAAATATGAATGGATGATTAGAAAGGAATACTGGATGGCTACGTAACTACTTAGCCGTAAAAGGTTTCACACAATCAATCAAATCATGAAAAAAATCGCTTTTGTCTTTCTGGGATGCATTCTGTCCGTTACAGTCGCCTTCGCACAGGCCGATCACAAACTCGATTCGCAAACCGTTGCCAACGACGAAGTAATCATGCAGGAGATCCTGAGCCCCGCCCTCAACACCGCCCGCGAGCAAAATCAGGAGCCGGATTGGAAGGTTCTACGCACCACGATCACCACGCGCTTCGATGCCAGCTATGCGGACCGGAATATCACCAAGGCCAGGATCTTCTATTTTTATGGACACGACTGGGCGCAGTTCTCCACCGCCCTCGTCAATTACACCCAGCAGTACGAATGGCGGGATAGCCTTTCCCTGATGAACATGAATGCTAAGATGGTCCTCGACCATAGCGCCAACCCCGCGGAATGGAAAGCAGCGCAATCCTGGGCGAAATATGCTTCGGATAAAAATCCTTCGAACGATACTTATCGCGCGACTTACGATGCCTTGACGGCTAAGATCTCGGGTCAATAAATTTCTTTTCATTGGGCTGCCGGCTTCTCGACCGGCAGCCTCATCTCGCAATCCACCCCCCGCACCACCAGCACATACCCACTATAATATTCCTTCGAAGCCGCGTCCACCGTCAACGTCTTATTCAAGATCAGTTGAAACGCCGCTTGACTGCTATCCTTCCCCGCCATCGTAATACCGGTAAAGGTCGCGCTCACCGTATCCCGGCCATTCAGATCGACCAGCGCCGAATACTGATTATTGTCATAATTGTTCAACGTCACCAGCAGTTGATCCCCGCGAACCATCTTCCGAAGACAATCCGTCACCGGCACCTTCACGGTAACAACGCCATCCGACGGGTAATCTCGAGTGACCAGCGCCAGCGCCGCATTGAGCCCCGTGGGCTGGATGCTATCCTTAAAAAGGAACAACAGCAACAACACAAAAAAGAGGCTCGCCGCGATATTCCGGAAAAGCGTCCGTACCCGCGGATTGGCGACAAGCTTGAGGGCCAGCAGCTCGTTGATGAACCGGTCCGCATTCGCGGCACGGCTGGAGTCTTCCGCACTGCGCACCGGTGTGGCCCACGTGTGATCCGGGTTGCTCAGGTATAATACAGTGGCAAGATCGGTGGCGCGGCGCCGGTTCCAGACGTCCATGAATTTGCGGGCATCAGCTTCATAGGCCGCATTTTTGCGGGTATCATGCGCGAAAAGGATAAAGCTTTGCGTGTACACCTGCGTCATCTTCTCTTCGAAAGCTGTTGAACCGTCAAGGATAACGGCATCGGATTCCTTCAGCAGTTCGAGGATGGCCCGGCGCGTAGCCAGTTCCTCC
>JAICXX010000117.1 GCA_025934485.1 Chitinophagaceae bacterium | reverse complement strand
CGGTATCGAGCCGGATGCGTGCTTCGGCTCTGCCATACTGGAAATCGAATTTGTCCCTGGTATTGATACGCGCGGAAATAAAATCGAATTTTTGCCCATCCTTTGTCACGAAGCCCGGTGTATAGCAGGGCTGGATCACCAGTGCCCCGTTCTCTTCATACAGGGTCTTCGCGGAGTCGACGTAGGCCTGGAGTTCGGCATTGTAGTGAGCGCCTGTGGTCTCGACGTTCCATTTCGAGCGGTCGAGATGTCCGGTGTTGAAGTCGTCGAAAAAGATGACTTTTGAAGTTGGCGGGGGCGCGAAGCTAAAGGCGACGGCTACTATCAGGAGTAGTTTTTTCATGATTATTCTTTTCAAGTTACTGGAAAACCCGCACATAGTCGACATACATGCTTTGGGGGAATACTGTTTGGGCTGTGGGCGAACCGGGCCAGTTGCCACCGACCGCGACATTCATGATTAGGAATTGCGGTTGATTGAAGGGCCAGGTCCCGCTGGAAATACTGGTACTAGATTGACTCATGTATGGGATATCGTCCACATACATGGTGATCTGCGTCTTTGTCCAAACAAGGCTGAAGACATGGAATTTCTGAGAATAGTCGGCGCCGCCGGGCAGGGTATAGGTATTGTTGAGCGTGCCTTCCTGGCCGTTGCCTTCCAGCCAGTGGATCGAACCTGTGACGAGATGCGGGTTGCTGCCCACCAACTCCATGAGATCCGTTTCGCCACATCCGGGCCAGCCGGCAGTACCGAAGTCGTTGCCCAGGAACCACAAGGCGGGCCACATCCCCGGCGCTACGGGCAGCTTTGCCCGGATATCGATGCGGCCATATTCAAAGGAAAATTTTCCCGCGGTGTTCATCCGGGTGGACGTGTAGCTGCTGTTTACACCGTTGTATACTACGTTTTGTTGTTTCGCCTGGATCTGGAGATAGCCACCCGCGATGGTCGCATTGGAATCCGTATAACATTCCAGCTCCTGGTTACCCCAGCCGCCATTGCCGAGATCGTACTGCCAATAATTGGTGTTGACCGTCGATTCGTTGAACTCATCGCTCCAGAGCGGCTTATAGCCGACATAGCTCGAGGGCGTTTGATAGCCTGTGGTATCGGAGCCGAGGTTGTTGCCCTGGTTCTCGATGATGCCGTTGCCTTCGGGGGTGGACAGGGTACTGTTGACCGGGTTGGTGAGCTTGATGAGGAAGATCGAATTCGCGGCCCGCAGGTTGCTGGGTTTCACCGTCACCTTGACGACTCCCACCGAATTGCCGGGCAGGAAGGTCAGGGTGCCGGAGGAAGGCGTGTAGTCGGTGTTGGCGAAGGCGCTGCTATCCGCGGTCGCATAGCTTACCGTGACGGTGTCCGTGGTTTGCTGGCTCAGGGAGACGGCAAAAGTATAGGTACTGGCAACGGCCGTGTCACGCACTTGTGTGACGTTGTTGATGCTGATTGCCGGAACGACGGCGGGGGTTTTGGGTTGGCCCCCGCCGTTTGATGATGATTTGGAGCAGGAGAGCGCAAGGAGCGCTCCTGCTATCGCGATGAGATTTTTCATTTACACTAGTTTAGTAACTCCATAGGGTCCATGTCCAATAGACACCACCGCCGGCATCGAGGGCGAGTACCAGCTGGTCGTGGCCGGTGCCGCCGCCATTGGGGGTCATCGAGACGATATCGTAAGTAACCGAAGAGACCGAGGCTGATGAAAGGACTTTGTTGTTAGCCTCTTCCGGCAGGCCGATGTGTGCGCCGGTGCCTACGAGGGTGATCTGTCCGAGCTTATTAACGCCGGCGCCCGGCACGATCTGGTAGGAGAATTTCCCGGAGGCCCAGGCGGCCTGGTTAGCGGGAAGGTCCGAGTTCACATCACAGACGTAGTTACCCGAGAGACCGGTATTGCCTTCGGCGCCATTCGAATAGAAGGTGCCTTTGTTGTCATACTCCAGGGTTTGCTTTGCGTTGAAGTCAAAGGTCCAGGTGTCGTCCCAATCGCAGACGCGGTCGCCCGTAGGTTCGCTCGCGCCATTGCCCCACCAGGACACATCGCCCATGTTCGGGCCAACGCCTTCTGCTCCGGCGATGGGCGCCAGCATCCAGACCTTCGAGCCGCAACCCGTGAGGAATCCGATGACGGTGCCGTCGCAGGCCGAGGGATCGTTTTGGTTGATCGTCACTTGCCTGGTCACGGAGTCGACGCCACCGGCGCCGTCCGCCACCAACTGTACGGGATAGGTGCCGGCAAAGGTAAACCGGAGTTTGGCGGAATCGCCTTTGAGTGTCTGGCCGGTGGAGGGGATGACCCAGTAAGGGATATTGGGTCCGGGTGTGCTGTTGACGAGGACGACGCTGTTCGAGTCGCCGCCGCCGAGGATGGTGAAGCCGGCGGCGGGCTTGGAGCCAAGGGAAGCCTTGTCGTCTTTTGTACAACCATAGATGAGGGCCGCCGCCGCGCATATCATGAATAGCGAGCCAGGCAAGAATATGTTTTTTGTGCGTTGCATGTTTTTGATTTTTTAGTAACCGGGGTTCTGAACCAGTTTAGTATTATTCAATTCCGCCAGCGGGATCGGAAGCTTGTCGTTCACGCCGCTTTTAAAGCCTTTGAAGGCGAGTACGGTGGCGGCCTGTCCTGTACGGATCAGGTCGTACCAGCGATGGCCTTCGGTTGCGAGTTCGAGGCGGCGTTCGTTGTAAATGTTGTCGAGCGTGGCGGGGATGGAGGCGAGGCCTACGCGGGCGCGGACTTTATCGAGATAGGATTGGGCCGTGGCCTGGTCGCCGCCGCTGCGAACGAGGGCTTCGGCTTCCATGAGGTAAGTGTCGGCGAGGCGGATCTCGATGTAGTCGTTGGGGAAGTTGAGATGAGGGTCGCCGCCGGTGTTGTTGACCCACGCGTTCAACGGAGCATATTTCTGGATGAAGAAGCCCGTGTTGGCATAGCCGGCGGTATAGCTTACGGTGCCGCCGCTGGCTGCAACGATAGAGTCGATGTTAGCGACGGTTGCGGCATAACGGGGGTCGGTCTTGATGAAGTTGACGAACGCGGGGATGATGGGATTAAAGCTCCAGCCCTGGCCCCAATAGGTCGGTCCGTTGTAGCTGCGGGGGCCGGTCATCGCGACATAGACATTACCCTGGTTATTGCCCCAGTTGCCGTAGCCGGCGTTTTGGGTCGAGGTGTGTTCGATCTCCCAAATGGATTCGGAGTTGAACTTGTTAGCCGGGCTGAAGAGATCGGCATAGTTGGGCATGAGGCTGTACAGACCGGAGCTATTGACCTTCTCGAACCAGCCTGCGGCTTCCTGCATGCGGCTGTTGTTGTTCTCATAGAGGATGACCTTACCGAGCAATGCTTCGGCGGCGCCTTGGGTGACACGACCGAGTTCGGCCTGGACGACCACCGGCGGCAGGGCAGGGATGGCGGCGTTAAGGTCCTTCTCGATTTGCGCATAGACGGCCGTGTCCGCGACCTGTACCTGGCTGTACATGTTCGAAGGGTCGAGGGGTTGGAGGATCAGCGGGATATTCTTGAAGAGGCGCACGAGCTCGAAATAGTAATAGGCGCGGAGGAACTGACATTCGGCAATATAGCGGGATTGCAGGGCGGTGGTGAGTCCTGTTATGGTATTCTTGCCGTTTAAGGTCTGTAATAGCAGGTTGGCGCGATAGATGCCCTGGTAGTCGATGTCCCAGAAGTCCCAGCCGGGGTCTACCGCGGCGGTCATCGTATTCGTATTCCAGGCCTGCCAGGGGTTCATGTCGGTGGAACTGCCGCCGCCTGCGTAACATTCATCGCCGGCCGAATTGAGAGGGCCTAATTTGTTCGAGTAGCTGCCGTCCCCGTTGCTGGCGGTCTCGATGCTTAGATCGTGGTAGACGGCAACGAGTCCGGAATAGACCTCGGAGGGGGTAGTGTAATAATTCGACTGTAGCTCTTCGCCGATGGGCTTGTCCTGGAGAAAGCTCTTTTTGCAACCGGAGCCCAGGATCGCCACTGCGATGATGAGGAATGGGAGAAAGGTTTTCATATCATGAATGTGTTTGAGTTAGAAAGTGATGTTTGCTCCCACCAAATAGGAACGGGCTTGCGGATAGACTCCGCGGTCGATACTGAGCAGGGGAACGTTGCTGCCGCTAACGGTGCCGCTAAGTTCCGGATCGAAACCGTCGTATTTGGTGAGGGTGAGGAGGTTGTTGCCTGAGACGTAGATGCGAACGCGGTCGAAGGCGGCGGTGTGCAGCAATTTGCCGGTGAGTGTATAGCCCAGCTGCAGTGTTTTGAGCTTTAAGTAGGCTCCGTCCTGCAGATAAAAGTTGCTGGGGTTGGTGAAGTTGCCGTTGGGGTCGCCGTCCACGAGGCGCGGAAAATCGTTGGTCGATCCGGGGCCCGTCCAGCGTTTGAGGTAGCGGGTGCTGTAGTTGGCCGTGGGGATGTCCAGGCGGCGCAGCTCGGAGAAGATCTTGTTGCCGGCGGCGCCCTGGGCGAAGGCCTTCAGGTCGAAACCTTTGTAGCTTACGTCGAGCGTGGTTCCGAAGGTCCAGGTAGGCAGGGGATTGCCGATAAACGTGCGGTCGTTTGTACCGATGGCACCTGCGGTGGAGGAGAGTTTGGCGAATTTGAAATCGCCGGGTGCTGCGTTGGGCTGGAGCAGATTGCCTTTGTTGTCCGTATAGCTGTTGATCTCGGCCTGGTTCTGGAAGACGCCGAGTTCTCTAAAGCCGTAGAAGGAAGCAAAGGGGTGGCCGACCATGGTGCGGCTGATCTCATATGCGCTGGCCTGGAAGCTCTGGCCGGTTATAAAGGCCTGTGTGCCTATGTTCGTGACATCGTTCTGGATGTGTGCCGCGTTGGCTGTCCAGTCGACATTGAAGGCCCCGATGCGTTTGTGATAACCGATGGTGAGTTCTTCGCCTTTGTTATACATCGAGGCGACGTTACCCCAGGGCAGGCTGGTGGCGCCGACATAACCGGGGATGGCTACCTGCATGAGCATGCCGTTGGTGGTTTTCTTGAACCAGTCGAATGTCAGGGTGAAGTCGGTGAAGAGGGTCGCGTCGAACCCGATATCGGCCTGGGTGGTCTTTTCCCATTTAAGGTTGGGGTTGGCAACGGTTTGCGGACCGTAACCCTGGACCATGGTGCTGTTCGCATTGTTGTTGAAGACGTAGCTGCCGGCGCCTGCGACCACGGGTTCGAATTGGAAGGGACTCATATTCCCATCGTTGCCGTTTACGCCATAGCCGGCCCTGATCTTGAGATTGGTCACGACGTTGTTGGCGGTCCAGAAGCGTTCGCGCGTGGGGTTCCAGCCCACAGATGCGGAAGGAAAGGTGGCATAGACGTTATTGCTGCCGAATTTGGAGGAACCGTCGCGGCGGAAGATGCCGGTGAAAAGGTAGCGGCCGTCGTAATCGTAGGTGACGCGGCTGAAGAGCGATGCCAGGGTGTAGGGTTGGTTCTCGTAGCCATACCCGTTCGTATTGGCGGTCGCAACGGTGTAGTTCATCGAAGCGTCTGCGAAGGATGTCGCCGGGATGCCGAGATAGGTGAGGCTGCTGCCGTTTTGGTTGGACATGTTTTGTGCTTCCTGACCGACCATGACGGAGAAGTCATGCAGACCGATCTTATGCGACCAGGTCGCGGTGTTCGTCCAGATCCAGTTATTGGCGCGGTTGTATTGGCGGGTATAATTATTGGTGGTCGTGTTGTTCACCGTAGGGCTCAGGAAATAGAGGGGGGTAAAGGAATTGCTACCCCAGATGGCCAGATCGGTACCGATGTTCGTTTTGATCCTGAGGCCTTTGATGGGCTCTGCTTCTACAAAGGCGTTGCCGATGATCTTGTCGCTCCAGCCGTAGTTGCCGAGTTGTGTCTGGACATAGGCGACGGGGTTGGACATCTCCTGGCCCACATACTGTGAGATGCCATAGGGTTGACCGGCGGCGTTGCGGATGAGGAGGGAGGCATTGTTGGCATAGTCCGGAGTGTTGGCAATCACGTTGGCATCCGTTTCTACAACGGGTGTGATGGGGTCGAGATTGATGGCTGACGCGAGCGGGCCGCCGAAATAGCCGTTCTCGGAGAAGGGGCCCTGGCTACGGATGTAAGCGTACCCTACATTTTCGCCAAAGGTGAGCCAGGGTTTTAGCTTATAGGTGCCGTTGAAGCGAGCGGTAAACCGTTTGTATTTAGAGACGTCGGTGGCGACGATGCCATCCTGCTGGTAGAGGCCGAAGCTGGCATTGAAGGTGCCTTTTTCGTTACCGCCGCCGAAGCTGAGCTCATGGTTCTCGATCTTCGCGTGTTTATTAAAGATGGCGTCCTGCCAGTTCGTCCCTTTGCCAAGCGCGTCGGTATTGGCGAAGGCCATTCCGTTGCCGGCGGCGAGGGAGGATTCGTTGCGGAGGGTGGCGTATTGTCGGGCGTTGGTGAGGCTCAGCTCACGCTCCGGCCGTTGGCTGCCATAATAACCAGTGTAGTTGACCTTCATGGTGCCCGCTTTGCCCGCCTTAGTGGTGATCAGGATGACGCCGGCGGCGGCTTTGGTGCCGTAGATGGCGGCAGAGGCGGCATCTTTGAGGACTTCGATGGATTCGATATCCGAGGAATTGAGGTAGTCGATGCCGCCGGCAACCTGCATTCCATCCACCACATACAAGGGGGTGTTACCATTGATGCTGGTGATGCCGCGAACGAGGACCGTGGGGTCGGCGGAGCCTGGCTGGCCCGAGGCGGATACGACGGTAACGCCGGCCGTGCGACCTTTGAGGGCGTCATCTACGCGTAGGGCGGGCATGTCCTCGAGGTCTTTGGATTTCACACTGGCAATGGCGCCGGTGACATTGCTTTTTTTCTGGGTCCCATAACCTACGACCACTACGTCTTCCAGTCCGGCGGTGGTGCTTTTGAGGCTGACAAACAGCCGGCCACCCGTGATGGCTACTTCTTTTTCTGCGTAGTTTAAGGAGGAGATGACGAGCGTGTGGATGTGTGCGGGGACGTTGAGCTCGAAATTCCCTTTTTCGTCGGTGATAGTGCCTGTTTTAGTCCCTTTGGCGATGATGGATGCCTGGGAGATGGGGGCGCCATGTTCGTCGGCGACGGTGCCCGTAATGTGCGTCGATTGGGCTTTTACGGCCGTGCTGAACACGGCCAGCCAAAATAGAAATGAAATTCTTCGAAACAGCGTCAGCTTTTTCATAATGCAAGTTTTCGTGTTTTGATGGGGTAAAACTAGATGCCTATGAGATGGAAAACGAGGAATGGGCTTCAGCTTCAGTACAACAAGGTGGCGCAAATGCCCCTCTTGAGCGGAAAAATGACTACGACAATACTACGACAGCGCTGTTTTCGATCGTTTTGGTTGAGGGTTGAACCCCTACAATGCCTATTTTTAAGCGATGAAAGGAGTGCGGCTTGCTATGCTACTACTACTGCTGTTTTGGGCTCGCTGGATTTGCGCGCAGAACACCATCGGCCTGCCGCTCATCGTCAATTATACCAAGGCCGATTTTCATGGCGGGTCTCAGACCTGGGATATCGGCGAAGACCGGAATGGTTATCTCTATTTCGCTAATAATGAAGGGCTTCTTTCGTTCGATGGAACCTATTGGAAGGCGTATCCGCTACCCAACCGGACCATTATGCGGTCGCTGGCTATCGATGGGGAACGGATCTATGCGGGTGGGCAGGGAGAAATAGGCTTTTTTGAACCTGATCTTTCCGGTTTTCTCCGGTATACTTCGCTGGTCGATCTGTTGCCCGCTGGGGACAGGACCTTTGCCGATGTATGGGATATCCAGCGGCTGGATGGGGCGGTATTCTTCCGGACGACGGATCGCATCTTCGAGCTGCGCAACAAGGCTATCCGGGTGTATTCCCCTCAAAGTCAATGGCAGTTTATGGCGGTCGCCGGTAAGAAGCTTTTTGCGCAGGACCGGCAGAATGGGCTGTTTTGTTATCAGAATGGGCAGTGGGTGCCACTGATCAATAATTTGCTGTTGCGGGGTCAAATCGTATCCGGCATTCTCCCCCTGCATGGTGACAGCCTGCTGGTCTCGACGATTTCTCGCGCCGCTTTTGTGTTGTGCGGAGATTCGCTTTGTGCGGTGCCGATCTATGCGGGGTTGCCCTTCCATAGCACGATCTTTAAGACGACGCGGCTGAATTCCAGCGAATTTGTGGCGGCGACGACGTCGGATGGGTGTTTGATCATGAATAATGCGGGGGGGCTTGTCCAGGTAGTGTCGCGGCAGGAGGGGTTGCAGAACAATATGGTGTTGTGCAGTTTTGTCGACCGGGAGGGGAATCTTTGGACAGGGTTGAATGATGGCATCAGTATGATCGCTTATAACTCGGCGATCAAGTATATCCGGCCGAGCAAGGGGAATGAGCTGGCGGGGTTTTCGACGCGCATCTTTCATAATAATCTATATATAGGATCTTCGGATGGCGCTTATATGGCTCCTTTAGGATCGGCGGATGGCGATCTGAGTTTTTCGAAGGGGGATCTGCGATTGATACCGAACAGCGACGGGCAGGTTTGGCGGTTGGATGAGGTCAATCAGCAGATCGTGATGGGGCATAACCGGGGGACCTTTGTATTGCGGAATGGCGTGGCGGAGGAGGTGAGTCCGGAGGCGAGTTGGATCTTCGTGCCTTTATCGCCGGTGGTGCCAAGCCGATATGTGGTGGCGGGGACGTATACGGGGTTGAAGGTGCTCGATTTCTCTTCGGGACGTTTTAGTGATGGGGGTGATCCGAAGGGTAATTATGAGTCGTACCGCTATCTCGCGTTGGACAACAATAATGTCATCTGGGCTTCGCATCCTTACCGGGGTGTTTACCGGTTGCAACTCCAGGCGGGGCTTCGGGGTTTTGACACCCGGCTTTTTACCAGCAAGGACGGGTTGCCATCCGATCTCAACAATTTTGTTTTTTCGATCGACAACCGGATCGTGTTTGCCACTTTGCGCGGGGCTTATGAATTCGATGCGGTTGCGCAGCGGTTTGTCCCTTCCGGTTTTTTGACGCCGATCTTTGGGCAAATGGAGCTGCGGTATTTGCATGAGGATGGGGATGGAAATATTTGGTTTGTGAGCGGCAAGCGGTTGGGGGTAGTCCGGCATGCAGGCGAGGGCCCGCACCGGATCACGTGGTTCCCGGAGGTGACGGGGGAGGTTTTGAGTGGTTTTGAAAATGTCTACACTTATAACAAGGAAAATGTATTTATAAGTTCGGAGAAAGGCATTATTCATCTCAACTATGAGAAGTATCTCCATTCCACGTCGGACATGCGGGTGTTGCTAAGTACGGTGCGAATCCCGGGGAACCCCGACAGTATGCTCTCCGGCGGCTATTATCAGGCATCGGCGCCGCGGTTGCCGGCCCGGTTCAATGCGTATCATTTTGAATTCAGCACCCCGAACTATGCCTTGCATAAGAATATCGAATTCGCGTATAAGCTGGATGGTTATGATGAGGATTGGAGTGGGTGGTCGCGGCGGACGGAGAAGGATTATACCAATCTGCCGGATGGACCTTATACCTTTAAGGTCAAGGCGCGGGATAACCTGGGGAATGAATCGGCTGCGGTGGGGTATGCTTTTATTATCAATCCGCCATTTTATAAGAGCGTATGGGCGTATGGGGGGTATATTTTATTGCTGGTCTTATTGGTCAATGTGATCCGGCGGGCGCAGCAGGCCAAGCTTCGGCGACAGCGGCAGATCTATGAGGCGAGGATCATCAAATTGCAAAATGAAAAGCTGGCGCAGGAGGTACTATTGAAGAAGCGGGAGCTGGCCGATGCCAGCATGCATTTGGTCGAGCGGGAGGATGCGTTGAGCCGGGTGAAGGACGAGTTGCAGAAGCTTTACAGGACGACGGGGAATAACCATGATGTGAAGACGGCTTTACATCTGCTGAATGGTGTCGGGAAGAATAGTGCTAACTGGGAGCAATTTGCGTCGCATTTTAATGAGATCAGCAATGACTTTTTGAAGAAATTGAAGGCGCGGTACCCGGTGTTGACGAATTCCGATCTGAAGGTTTGTGCTTATCTGCAGCTTAATCTTAGTTCCAAGGAGATCGCCCAGCTGATGAATATATCGGTGCGGGGGGTGGAGATGAGCCGGTATCGGGTACGGAAGAAGCTAGGTTTGCCGCAAGAGCAGGGATTGAATGAGTTTTTGAATGGAGTTTGATTTTCGGGTCCAATATTTGCTTCAGTCAGGGGCAACCGTATTCCTCGCCCTATCGTATTCAAAAAAGACAAATCATTGCATTATGCGAATAGTGACACTATGCTGCACGGCAACTTTATTATTGCTTATGAGCAGTTTGAAAAGCAACGGTCAGCTCTTTGTGGGCGTCGAAGGAGGGCCGAACATGAATTATCTCACGACCGGCAACGCCAGTGAACCATTTACCACTTATCAGGGCATGAAAGGGTGGAACATCGGTATCCCGGTGGGATATCGGTTCTTTGACTGGCTTTCCGTGATGGCCACTCCTACCTATATCACAAAGAACTATGACATTGTGCGCACGGGTTTTTTTACCGGCGTTTATCAGAAGAATTATAATACCTATTGGCAATTACCGCTAAATCTCCGATTCTCTTTCGGGGGCACGGCGTTGCGTGGTTTTGTGGACGTCGGGGGCTATGCGGCGTATTGGGCGAGTGGCCGGCAGAAGGGGGTCGAGGCGAATATCCTGAATGAGAATGATACCGCCTATGCAACGGTGAATCCCACGAGCGTCCTGGGTGAGAATAACCCCTATAGCTATGATCAGAAGTATACCTTCAACAGCAGTAAGGACAATCGGCTGGAATTTGGAGTAGCCGCCGGGCTCGGGGTTAGTTACGAGCTTTTCCAGACCTATACCTTTTATCTGGAGGGGCGGTATTATCGTGCGATGACCGACCAGCAGAAGAACTATCAAATGAACCAGGCGCCGCGGTACAATGACAATTTCGGTTTGGCGCTGGGATGCACTGTTCAAGTTAAAAAAATCGTTTCGCTTTTTAAAAAATAGCCGGACATGAAACTATCTCTTCGTACGCTTAGCGCTCGTGTAGCCCTGCTGGGAGTTCTGTGCAGCTTTCTGGCGCTTGCCGGCTGCAGGAAAACCATCGCCTCTTCGCCCCAAGCCACCAGCTATCCCGGGGATAACTATCCGGACGTCTTTCAGAGTTTTTGGAATGGGATGAATACCAACTATGTCTTTTGGGGGGTCGACACCACTAACTGGGACAACATGTATAAGGTATACAAGCCGCTTTTCGATCAGCTGACGGTCTTCGACAGCGCCCATGAGGCGAAGGCCGAGCAGTATTTTTCGCAGATGACCCAGGGGTTGATCGACTCGCATTATACGCTGCAATTCATGGCAACGGGCAACAGCTTTAGTCCTGCGGAATATCGTAGGCTTCGGACGGACCCCAATTATTTTACAGACAGCACGTTTCCCACCGCGGTGATCGATTCGCTGATCCCGACGAAATATCTCGACCAGGGGTCGGTGGTCAAGGGGACGGACACCGTGTCATTGGAAGGTACGGCTACGCCATTTACCGCGATCACCGGTACGCTCGGCGGGTCGGTGCTCTACTTGTATTTCAGTAATTTTACGCTTTCGCAGGCTGGGGCCAATACGGCTCCGGTGTTCAACCAATTCTTCACGTTGTTGCATCGGTTTAACAGTAGTCTCAAAGGGATCGTGATCGACTTGCGGGGCAATGGCGGTGGGGAGATCGAAGACCTGGATTATCTCGTGGGTCAGATGGTAACGAGCCAGTATACTTTTGGGTATACGCGGTACAAGAATGGGGTGAACCGGCTGGATTATTCGCCCTGGGCGCCGGCGGTGGTCAAGCCATGGGTGGGCGGTTCGGTGAATGTGACTGCGCCCATCGTGGTATTAGGTGATCATCTCAGTGTGAGCATGTCCGAGATCACGATCATGGCGGTCAAGACATTGACAAATGGGAAGTTCATCGGCACAAGGACCTGGGGTGCTAACGGTCCGCTGACGTCGTCCGTATATTTTGATGGTGGTCAGTTCACCATTGGTGGTTCGGCCTGGGGCTCCAGCGGCTATATGTTTGTCTATACGAGCTCTTCGATGTTCAAATCTCTCAATGGGGACATCTATGAAGGGGTGGGTGTGCCGCCGGATATCTATGCGCGTGAGACGACGCAGGCCTATCTAAATGGGCACGACCTTGTGCTGGATGCGGCGGAGCAGTATCTGGGGCTGTAGCCCGGATCACCGCTTGACGATGCGGTTGAAGAAGCCGCCGAAGTTGTTTTGGCGGACGCCTTCTTCGCGGAAGAATTTGCCGGGGAAGCCGAGGTCGATGGCGCTGGCGGCGTCGAGTGCTTTGAGGTCTTCTTCGGGGATGATCAGGTTGATCGAGTTTATATTTTCTTCAAGCTGTTCGAGTTTTGTGGCGCCGACGATGGGGATGCATTCGAAGTTTTGCTGGCGGGTCCATTGGAGGGCGACGTGGCTAGGTTCGACGTTGAGCTTTTCGGCGATGGCCATGACCTTGCGGGTGATGCGGGTGCTGTTATCGTCGCGGCGGTTGCTTTCCGGTTTGACGCGGCCCTGGCCGCCTTTGAGGTACTTGCCCGTGAGGGCGCCGCCGGCCAGAGGAGCCCAGGGTGTAACGGTCATATTGTAGTGTCTGGCCATGGGGATGAGGTCGCGTTCGGGTGTACGTTGTAGTAAGCTGTATTCGATCTGGAGGGCGATGAATTGGCTCCAGCCCATGAGTTCGGCCATCGTATTGCCTTTGCTGACGATCCAGGCGGGCGTGTCGCTGATGGCGGCATAGTTGACCTTGCCCTGGCGGATAAGATCGTCGAGGCCGCGGAGGATCTCGTCGATCGGCGTGAGGTCGTCCCAAATATGGAGATAGAGGACGTCGATAAAATCCGTTTGGAGGCGTTTAAGGCTGTCCTCGACGCTGCGCATCATGTTCTTGCGGTTGTTGCCGCTGGCGTTGGGATTGGTAGTATTGTCCTTGAGCGAATACTTTGTTGCGATGACGAAGAAGTCGCGGTCTCGTGGCTGGATGAACTCACCGATGATCTTTTCGCTCGTTCCTAATTTATAGATATTGGCGGTATCGAGGAAGTTGCCGCCGGCTTTGGCGAAGGTTTCCATGATCGCGAAACTGGTTGCTTTATCTGCTCCCCAACCCGCTTCCGTGCCAAAACCCATGGTTCCAAGACATAATTCGGACACTTTTAGCCCGCTGCGGCCGAGTAATCTGTAGTTCATGCTGCAAAAGTAGGTGGTTTTACTGTATCGGTTTTCCGGGAAATGTATAAATCTTCGCGAGAAAGGTATAACTGGGGCGGGCGGCTTCGGCGGAGCTTTGTGTCCATGAAACAGACAATATTAATCACCGGCGCTTCGTCCGGTTTTGGAAAGGAAACGGTAAAATTATTTCATCAGAAAGGCTGGAATGTGGTCGCTACGATGCGGACGCCTGATGGTTCATTTGCGGATCTGGATAACGTGCTGGTAGCGCGGCTGGATGTGACCGATAAGGCCAGTATTGCTTCGGCTGTAGCCGCTGCGGTTCAGCGGTTCGGGGGGATCGATGTGCTGGTCAACAACGCCGGTTATGGCACGCTGGGCGCACTCGAAGCTGCCTCCGATACGGTGATCCGGGACCAATTTGAGGTCAATGTCTTTGGATTGATCGAAGTGACTCGCGCGGTATTGCCGGGTATGCGAGCGCGCCGGTCCGGGGTGATCGTCAATGTGTCTTCCATCGGTGGGCGCGTCACATTCCCCTATTGTACTTTGTATCATGCCACCAAGTTTGCTGTAGAAGGGCTCACCGAGTCGCTTCAATATGAACTTAATCCATTCGGTATCCGGTTAAAGATCGTCGAGCCGGGTGGTTACAAGACCAATTTCGCCGGGCGTTCGATGGGTTTTTATGGAGTGGGGGAGGTCGCCGAATATAAGGCGCCTTTTGAGAAACTTTTAGCGGCGGTGGAGCATTGGCCTATGTCCGAGAACATTGGCGAGGTAGCGGATGTTATCTTTGAGGCGGCGACGGACGGGAGTGAGAGATTGCGTTATCTTTCGGGGCATGAAACCGGTGCGTTGATGGAGACCCGGCGTCAGCTCGATGATGTTGCATTTAAAAAAACGATTACCGCTCAAATGGGAATATGAGGGACTATATCGATATTGAATCCATTACCGATCTTCATGCGCTGGTGCAGTATACGCCGCCACGGCATCCGCTGATCAGCGTGATCAACCATAGTGATTTTTATGCCGGGCGGCCTAAGACCGAGGCATTGTACCGGTTTGGGTTCTATACGATCTCGTGCAAGCGGTTTGAGGGGCTGCTCTATTATGGCAAAGGGCACTATGATTTCAACCAGGGTTCGCTATTGTTTACCGCCCCGGGCCAGGTGATCGGTCCGGGGCCTAATGTCAAGATCGATGAAGGCTGGGGCTTGTTCATTCATCCGGACCTGCTTCATGGCACGAGTCTGGGTGCGCGGATGTCTTCCTATACCTTTTTTCACTATGAGGTCAATGAGGCGTTGCATGTTTCCGATGAAGAGGCGGCCGTGCTCAAAGACTGTGTCGATAAGATCGAGAGGGAGATCTCGCTGCCGATCGACAAGCATACCCAGAGCGTGCTGGTGAGTACGGTCGAGCTGCTTTTGAACTATTGCAACCGGTTCTATGACCGGCAGTTCTATACCCGCGCCAAGGTGAATTCCGATGTCGTGCAACGATTTGAAGGGCTGTTGAAAGATTATTTCAGCCAGGGTTCGCTGATCGAGGCCGGCATACCCTCCGTAGGATATTTTGCTTCTCAGCTGCATTTGTCGACTTCTTATCTGAGCGACTTGTTGCAGCGGTTCACTGGGAAGAGTACGGTGGAACATATCCAGCTGGAGCTGGTCGAAAAGGCGAAGAATCTTTTATGGGGAACGGAGAATTCGATCAGCGAGATCGCCTATGAGCTGGGGTTTGAGCACCCCTCGCATTTTACGAAGGTGTTCAAGGCGAAGACGGGGAAGTCGCCGAAGGAGTACAGGCATGGGAATTAGCCCGGCGCCGCCTGGGCGGGGCCGGGCTGCGGTGGTTAGCGGCGGTCCCAGAAGGCCGGGGGCTCGATCCCAAGCGAGCGAAGATAGACATAGCCCTGGCCGCGGTGATGGATCTCGTTGTCGATGAAATATAGCAATGTATTATAGATAGGCTGGCTGTAGAGTCCAAAGGCGGTTTCGACCTGTTCCAGGCGGCCTTCGGGAATTTCCGGCCAGAGGCGGTCGATGAGTTCGGTGATTTCGTCCCAGCGGCGGAGGATATGGGCCTTGTCGTGTTTCCCTGCGCCAGGGACCTCATGTTCCAGCTCGCCAAACTTTGCCCAATTACCCGTGAGGATACCATTGATACCGGGTTCGGCCATACCGATCATTTCCAATGCCAATTCGCTGAAGGGGCGCATCCCGCCTATTGAATAGGACTCGAAGGCCTCTTCGGGGAAGGCTTCGATGACGCGGCGGGTGAGCCGGCGGTGGCCTTGCCAGTGTTCGCGGATGGCTTCCATGGGAATGAGGGCGGTGGTGGTTGTTTGTGTTGTCATGGCTTTGTTGTTTATGTAAAGGTCGGACGGGGCAGTGACAGCAGTATGTCAGGAGGGCGGCTGGGGGCAAAAAAAAGGTCGCTCTCCCGGAAGGAGAACGACCTGGCGACGAAAACGAAGGGGTTAAAATTAAGTTTGTGCTTAGTCTTTAGTACGGGGCAATAAACGTGTAGGTCTTGTTTCCGATGGTCCATACTGCCTTGTAATAGTAGTAGTTACCGGCAGTGGGGCAGCCCGTGGGGTTGCCATCGGAATCGAGGCCGTAGGTGACTGTCATGGTGACGGCGGGACGGATGGTTTCGGTCTCACCGCTGGTAAGCTGCCAGTCACAGGACTGAGAGACGACCATGGGTTGAACGATGAGCCGCTCGAACGCATTGCCATAGCGGTTCGTACCCCAGACGGCGACATCGCTGTTCGTCCCATCCGAATGGGTCCCGGTGGTGGTCTCGACGACGCCATCGTTGTAGGTGAACTGCCGTTGTTTTGCTACACTCCAGGTGCGGGTGGCGCTGTCGGCGAATTGGATGGTCACGTCATTGGCCGTGACAGTATGCGTGATCGTGCCGCGGGTAGCGAGGTCCCGAAGCAGGCCACCGCTGACATTGGTGAAGGTATAGGTTCCATTGATGGTAATGGTCTTGTGGTCGCGAACGCGGGTGATCTTGAGGTTATCGATGTTAACCGTCACGACGGCGCCGCTATCGCGCCAGCGCGTACCCACGGGGATCGAGATGGTTATGACACCGGTACGGATACGATTGCCCCGGCAATTTAAACCATTGTAAGTGATGACCAGCTGACGAAGGCCATTAGCGGTGTCGGTGGTGACGGTAGCATCACAGATGCTAAGGTCGAGGATCAGCGAGGTGCTACCGCCGGCGGTTTCTACACCATTGGTTTGGCTGGTCGTGCTGACGCCGCTAAAAGCTGCGCTGGCATTCAATGAATTGTTGACATCATCTTCGGCATTGTTCAATTCCGTGGACACCTGTGCCTCGTCGTCGGCCTGGGTTTGCATTTGCGTAGTGCTCGTGTTTGGCGAGGTGCTCGTACCGGAATTGTTGCCACCATTTGAATTGCTCTTGTTGCAAGCAACGATCAGGCTGGCGATGACAACTGTTGACGCCAGCGTGATTTTCAGATTCGATCTCATGTTAGTAAATTTTAACTGTTTGTTGAATCGGTAGATTGCCGAGCGCGCAATTGGTTTAACCCGTTAACATAAAAAATTTGCCATTTGAACTATTTTTCAAAAATTTACATATGGCAATTAAACTTTTTAAAAACAGCCGGGTCAGAGTGCGCTGGGCCGCGCTGGCCGTGGGCTTGAGCCTGGGGCTTTTTTCGCGGTGTTCCGCGCAGGTTACGGGGAAATTACGGGTGATCGTGTTGACGGATATCGAGGCCGACCCTGACGATACGCAATCACTGATTCGCTTCCTGCTTTATTCCAATCAATGGAGGGTAGAAGGATTAATTGCCACGACCTCGATCCATCAACAACATCGCGTAGCGCCGGAGAGTATCCTGAAGGTGCTGGCCGCGTATAAAAAAATTCAGCCTAATTTATTGTTGCACGAGAAGGGATTTCCTACCTATGATGAGTTGCGGCTAAAGGTCAAGCATGGACTGGCGGTATACGGCATGCAGGGCGTAGGAGAAGGCAAGCATTCCGAAGGGTCGGACTGGATCGTTAAGGTATTGGATGCGCCCGACGACCGGCCGGTATGGGTGACGGTATGGGGTGGCACTACGACACTGGCGCAGGCGTTGTGGACGATAAGGCAAACGAAGCGCCCGGCAGAGGCGGAACGGTTGTATAAGAAACTCCGCGTTTATACCATCTCTGACCAGGACGATAGCGGTCCGTGGATCCGGCGTAATTTTCCTTCGATCTTCTACATCGTGAGTCCTGGCTATAACTATACTTATGCTACCTGGCTTGGCATGTCATTCCCTTATCCCGGTTCGAACAAAGACATAGTCTCCAATGCTTGGCTCGCGAGCAATATCCAGCAGGGACATGGCCCCCTCGGTGCGGCCTATCCCGATGTGGCTTATGGGATGGAGGGTGACACCCCTAGCTTTTTGGGACTGATCGACAATGGGCTTGACGACCCGGAACATCCCAATTATGGCGGCTGGGGTGGGCGGTATGAATATTATCTGCCCGGGTTTCGGGATTCCAATGTGGGGATGTTCAAGCGGGAGAACTGGCCGGCCGATGAGCCGGAAACACGTGCTATCTGGACCAATGCGGATGACTCTGTGTATGTTGCGACGGATAAGACGGGTTACACAGGCAATCAGCTGACCATCTGGCGGTGGCGGACGGCGGTGCAGAATGATTTTGCGGCGAGGATGGCGTGGACGACGAAGTCTTTTGGTGCGTGTAATCATCCGCCCGTGCCGGCGCTTGCACATGCCGATCATCTTACGGTACATTCCGGCGAGACTTTTCATTTGAATGCCGCGGGCAGTTCCGATCCTGATGGAGATTCGCTGAGTTATCTATGGTTTCAATACCCCGAGGCGGGGACTTATAAAGGGATAGTGAGTTTCCGGCCTTATGCTTCCAATCTGTACGATCTGCCGGTGACGGCGCCGGTGGTGGATAGTGTGCAGACCATTCATTTTATCCTGGCGGTAACGGATAAGGGGACGCCGCCATTGACGCGATATAAACGGGTGATAGTAACGGTGTTACCGCGATGAGGTCTTTGGGGGCGCCTGGGGTAAGGCCGGATAGCGGTATTAGACCGCCATCCGGGTGTTGGATATGCTAAAGGTTAGGTTGTGTCCGTGTTTTTCGTCGTTGTAGAGATTGATCGAACCGCCGACCTGCATTGCGGCTTCCTGGAGCTTCCGGTATTCGGGAGCTAGAGAGCGATAGAGGTAGGTTCCCGCGTCGTTGACACAGATCATGGTCCGCTGGTCGTCGACGAGGGCATAGACATGGACACATTCATTTCTTTTTTCAGAAACGACGGTGCTTAGGAGATTCCAGAGCACGTAGGCCAGGACGTTCTCTTCGGCGATGAAGTAAAGGCCGCGGGGGATACCGTTGATGACGACATTGTTGTTTTTGCGCGCAAGGGGGTCAAGACCAGTGAGCAAATCTTCTACGATTTGGTG
>JAICXX010000359.1 GCA_025934485.1 Chitinophagaceae bacterium | reverse complement strand
GCTATCTGGATAAGAGCGGGGCTGGGGACGCTGGGTCGCCTCGCCCGGGGGCCTCGCCGCGTGGTCAGGGGCAGCGCGCGAGCGGTTGATGACGACGGCCCGGGAGCGGGTGCCAGGCTTAGGCCGGAAGCGGGTGCCAGGCTTATCCCCGAACGCAGGCGAAGACTTTGGATTGCCGGCGATAGGACGGAAGCCGCCATGGTAAGGCGCTTGCTTTCGGCTGCGGGCGGTTGGGAGATCACTTCGGAGCGCGGGACTGCTTCGGCGGTGCTTTTGTGTGAGGGCCCGGACTTTTCGTTCCGGAAATGTATCAGCGCGTTGGAAACAGGCACGACCGGACAGGAGCATTCGCAAAATCCACAGCAGCAGCCGGACCGGATCGTTTTGATCCATGCCGCGGGAAGCCGGTCCGCTGCGGGGAGTGCGGGCCGGAAGGACCACGGGGAAACACTTGTTTTTTAAAACGGGATCGTCTCAGCAAGAAATAAAATGTTAATTTCGCCGGAACACCCAATTTGACAGAGGCACTACATGGCATTGATTGATATTCAATTACCTAAATCTTTGGCCAAAGCTTTGCGGCTGCCCCAAAAATCCCCCCGGCGGCAGCAGCTCAAGGTATTGCGCAAACTGCTGAAGAAGGCAAGATTTACGGAGTTTGGTCAGAAATACCGGTTCGATGAGATCCTGATGGACCGGCGGCATCCTGGAAAGAAATTCCAACAGCTTGTTCCTACATCCGATTATAATAAGATCTACGAGGCCTGGTGGCATCAGACACTGGAGGGAAAGGCCGATATCTGCTGGCCGGGTAAGATCAAATATTACGCGCTTTCTTCCGGAACATCGGAAGCGGGCAGCAAATATATTCCCATCACCACAGACCTGCTGCGCGGCAACCGGATCGTGATGGTCCGCCAGCTGCTCACCTTGCGGACTTACAAGGATATTCCGGTGAAGAGTCTTGGCAAGGGATGGCTGATGATCGGCGGCAGCACGAGTCTTCAAAAAGGCGCGGGCTACTATTCCGGGGATCTTAGCGGCATCACGGCGAGGAAGGTGCCATTTTGGTTCCAGCCATTTTATAAACCCGGGAAAAAGATCGCGAAGACCCAGGACTGGAGCAAGAAGCTGGAAGAGGTCGTGAGGCTGGCGCCGCAATGGGATATCGGTTTTCTCGTTGGCGTGCCCGGCTGGATCCAGCTATGCATGGAGAAGATCATCGAGCGGTACAACCTCAACAATATCCACGAGATCTGGCCCAACCTGGGATTTTTTGTACATGGGGGCGTGTCCTTCGACCCCTACCGAAAGGGTTTCGAAAAACTGCTTGGCAAGCCGATAACCTATATCGAGACCTATCTGGCTTCAGAGGGATTTATCGCCTACCAGGATCTCCAAAATGCCAAAGGAATGCGGTTGGTAACCAATCAGCATATCTTTTTGGAATTCGTGCCGTTCGACAACAAGAATTTCGACGCAGACGGGAATCTGATACCTAACCCGGAAGTATACATGATCCACGAGGTAGAAGAGGGGAAGGATTATGCGTTGCTGCTCAGCACAAGTGCGGGCGCCTGGCGGTATTTGATCGGCGATACGGTACGGTTTGTGGATAAAGAGCGATGTGAGATCATCATCACCGGCCGGACCAAGCATTTCCTCAGTCTGGTGGGAGAGCATCTCAGCGTCGACAATATGAACAAGGCGGTGCAGCTGGCTACCGAAGAAATGAATCTCTCCATTCCGGAGTTTACGGTTGCCGGGGTTCCGCATGGTTTGTTTTTTGCTCATCAATGGTGGCTGGCGTGTAATGACCCCGTCGATGAGGCGTTGTTGAGAGAGAAGATCGACCAACGGCTGAAAGAGCTGAATGATGACTACGCGGTAGAACGGGAAAGTGCGCTCAAAGATGTCTATGTAAAAGTATTACCCGAACAGAAATTCATGGAGTTTATGCGGCTAAAGGGAAAGATCGGCGGCCAGCATAAGTTTCCACGGGTACTGAAAGGTAAGATGCTGCTTGACTGGCAAAAATTTCTGGAGACAGGAAGTCTCAATTCGTAATTGACATCGTATGCTGGAGTCCGTATTGAAAGGAGTGGCCTTGGGATTTGCCCTTGCTTTATCGGTGGGGCCCATTATCTTTATCATCATCAAGCACAGTCTGAATAACGGACACAAGGCGGGATTCAGCTTTGTGGCCGGGGTTTGGATCAGCGACATCATCCTGGTGGTGCTGAGCAATACGGTGTCGGCGGCCGTGAGCCTGCTGGACAAACACGAGAAGGTCGTAGGCTGTCTTGGCGGTCTCTTTCTGTTGAGCCTGGGAGTCTATTTTGCTTTTTTTAAGAAGGTCAAGCTACAAGACCCCGATAAGGCGGATGCCCGGTTCCGGAAACGCGATATGGCGCGGCTTTTCGCCTCGGGTTTTGCCATCAATACCCTGAACCCCAGCGTAATTTTTTTCTGGCTGATCAATGCGGCGCTCGTTGCAGGCACACATACGATCAAAGAGCGCATTATAATCTTCTCTATCTGTTTACTGATCAACATGAGCGCAGACGTCGGCAAGGTAATGATGGCCGGAAAACTGAGAAGCAAGCTAAACTATCACACGCTGAGAGTCGTCAACAAGATCTCCGGCAGCCTGCTGATCCTTTTTGGAGTAGTGCTCGCACTCGATGTGCTTGTGTTCCATAAGAAATAGTTTTTTTGCGAATACCGGCCATTAACAATCAAATATCCGGGATAGTCGTAAGTTTGAATACCCACTATGCAACGCATTATCATTCTGCTTTTTTGCGTGATCCCGTTTGTATCCCGGGCACAACACGACGTACTGGTATTGGAAAAAAATAACATGCACGTCCGGTCGTATACGGTTGGTGATCCCATGACCTTTGAAACGGTCTATGGCCAGTGGTTCACCGGTAACATCGATGACCTGCATCACGACACGGTGTATGTCAACGGGCAGGCCTTCAGCTATAAAGAGATCGCGGCACTTTCGAAGGAAAAGAGCAGCCTCGTCACCGGTAAGGGCGCCGGTCTTGCCGCTATCGTCGTCGGCACCGGGGTGTTCGTCTTGGGCGCCGTCAACGGAGGTATCCGGGGAGACCGCACCAAGGACTGGTATACCACGTCCGGTATTGTGCTGGGGGGTGCCCTGATCGCCACGGGCGCAGTGCTGATCGCGACGGCCAAACGCTATTACAAATTAGGCG
>JAICXX010000316.1 GCA_025934485.1 Chitinophagaceae bacterium | reverse complement strand
CGCAAGCGGGATCTTGGCACTCGCCATCTGGCCGTCGAGCATCTCCTTGCTCTTATTGTTATAGGCTTCAATAAAGGGATCGATCAGCGCAGCCACCGCCGGCTCCGTTCCCAGCACCTGAAAAAGCGTCTCATAAGGCTGTTTCGACAGCTCGATCACATGTGGCAGCGTACAGTAAAGACCGTTCTTATAGCGCCGCAGAGACCAGATCAGCGCCGCGACAAAATTCACCGACGACTCCACCCAGAAATCACCCTGCCGCTCAACCCAGCTCTTATTGAGACTCAGCAACACCGTCCGGCTCGCCCCCACCGCATCCGATACATATTCAAGGCTAGCCGGCGTCAGCACATTACACCGCGCCGTGGTGCTCAGATCACTGAAATTGATACAATGGAAAGCCGTTCCGTTCGGATATCGACACTTATTCGCCTGAAAAAGCGCCAGCACGAACCGCGTAAGCGCGTCATACTTATAATCAAAAACAAAAAGCGCCGTCCCCCGCTCCATAAGCTGCCTGATCAAAGGCTCGATGATATACCGCGTCTTCCCCGCCCCCGGCGTTCCCAGGACAAGTATACCCCGCCGCGGATTCACCACGTTGACCCAGCTGTCATACCGCCGTCCTTTGAAAACATAGCTACCCCGCAGACTCAACCCGGCATCCGCTCCCCGTTTCTTGCCATCCTGCGGAAAACCGCTACGTCTACGACCGAGAGGATCGTTCGGCGACCACGGCAAAGGCATATGCCGCACCAGCTGTGTCAAAAAATAAAGCACCCCAACCATGCCCCCCAGCGTGGCACCGATATACCATAACCCACCCTCCCGGTAATCCACGGCCCACCCGTAGACACCCAAACTAAACAATAAACCCAGCCAGCTCAGACCCTTGCGCACAGTAGGCTCCCGCCGCGATGGCGACGCCAGGACACCGAATGTCACCCCCAGCAAGGCCCATAGCTTCGTTAGCCCGGGCCTATCCAGGAACCCCGACCGCACGATCGCCGCCAGCACCAGATCGCTCCATTTAGATACCATTCCCCAATGCGAGAACAAAGGATAACAAAACCAATAGAGATGCAGGCCAATCAATAGTATCCCAGCCGTAAAACAAAGGATACCGATATTCCGGATTTGATTCAAATTGTACATAAAAATGATTTTTAAACCTTAATGCAACCCCAGCCTCGGCCGCTGCCGTAATTCCTGCTTCAGGTCCAGCTCCTGCACCTTGCGGTACTCCTCTTCCGGTATGCACCGCGCCCGCACGCCTTCGACAGAATAAGCCGGCCCAAGCGTCCGCCCGTCATAAATGGCCTTCGAACCCTCATCCAGGTAGAATACACCCTCCCCTGACGCCCCGCCATCGATCACCCTTATCCTATCCTTGAGCAACGCCTTCCGGAACGCTTCCATGTCCACGGGTTGCTTATAAAAGACCCAGTCGATCGCCGTCTTCACCCGTTGCTGCTTCTCTTCATATACCCGAAGGTTTTGCGCAAAACGCAGCTCGAGGTTCCGCAACGTGGGCTTGCCACTCAGGGCGCTTGCCTTGATATAGACGTCTTCCTTTTTCCCCGAGGCCTTAAGCGGATAATAAAGCAAGCCGTGACGACGGTGGGTCACCGAATTTTCGGACCCGCGCGAAGCAACGAGATTGTATCCGCGTAGCAAGGCATTGAGCTCCTCCAGCGAGGTATAGGTATAGTTGTCCAGTACCCTCTCCAGCACCGCATTCATGGTCGGCCTCAGCGGTGTCTTTCCATAGACGATCTTCTGCGCGGGATGCTTCCGGGCCCATTCTTCGTTCGGGACGCGTTTTCCGGCCTGGTACAACCCATACTTCTTTTCCAGCTCCCGCGAGATACTCAGACTTTGAAAAAATTGCTGCTGCCATAGATCCATCCTCCGGCCGTCTTTCCGGATGCTCGTGCTCACGATATGCGCATGCGCATGCACCGCATCCCAATGCCGGTAGACAAGGTACGGATGCTTACCAAGCCCCATTCGATCCATATATTCCTTGCAGATCATCCGCATCTTCGCGTCATCGAGGATATCGTCTTTATGGAACGACAGAAAAATATGCAACGTCTTCCGGACAACCCGGTCGTTCAGCGATTCTAAACGTTCGATAAAGAAGCGCTTTTCGTTCAGCGTAAGCGCCTTCGCTTCCTTCAGCATATTGCCTGCATACAGACATTCTGCTTGACCCTTCCGCACCTTCCGCTCGTGGTACCGCAGCACCTCCCCGAGGCTGCCGGTCAATTTTGGATAGGCATGCATTGTTCGATGATTTTAAAAAGGGTTGATGATATGTTTTCCAACACCCGGGTGATCTCTTCCCGGTCTTTAAGCACCCAACCCGGCCGGGCGGCAAGCCCTTCAAGATCCGCATAGATCCCGGTCAACACATCGATCAGCTCGTCAAGACTTCGGTTCCTTACCGTGACCACCACCGGTCTGCCCATCAGCATCTTCCGGGCATATTCGCTAAAACTGCGGCAGGTCGTCTGCCGGGCCAACGCGTGCATGGCTTCATACTCTTCACGCGAGCAGGTAAAACGCCTCACCATCGACCGCTTTCTCCTTTCTTTCATGGTGACACCGTTTTAGCATGTAAGATCATCCGGTGATCCATCGTCAGCACAAGCGTCCTGCCCCCGCCCTTCTCGCCGACCTCGACCACCAGTTCTTTGTCTTTCCCGATCGCAAAGGGTTGGAACCCCGTCCAGCAATGCACCACCGAATCCCCCGTCACCGTCACCAGGCCGGGCGAATACACCGGCGCCAGCGGCACTTCTTGCATCGCCGTTCTCCGCAGCTTCTTTCTGTCCCGGATATACCAGCGCACATAGGCCGGAGTATAACCGATCGCAACATGGTTTGCCAGCTCCAATCCAAACCATAACAACCCCTTATCCAGCCACACGCCTCGCAAAACCAGCTCCAATCCCTCCGTCGAAACACGCGAAAGAGAAGGGCCATCCGGGACGAAACCGGGCGGCCGCAGCTCCATTTCGATCTTGGAGCGATCACTAAAAACCCTATCTGTATGCTCTTGTGTATTCTTTAGCAACACTTGGTATCCCGCCCGCACTCCCACCCGCACCTGCCGGACCTTCCGCCCCACAAAAGCCTTCACCGTCTGTATCCCGGCCGTAGCCGCCTGCGCACCCAGACTCGGATCGACATTCAGCACATTCAAGCTGTTCACCCCCTGGTCGGCACTCTGTTTGGCCACATCCCTGCTAAGCTCCGCCGGAATATGTATCCCCGCGATCCCGTCCAGGTCATACACCTGCAGATCCACGGGGTACAGCCGGTCGCCCTCACGCACCCCGGTAACATGTACCAGCATCCGGTCGTTCGCGATCGTCACGATCCCATAGACAAGCTGCCCTCCAGCCAGCCGCCGGCCATCGATCACAATAGAATCCGTGATCCGCAGCGAGATCGTCGTCCCCGTCGTCAGCGTCTGATCCGCGGGTATCGTCGCCGCAACCATATTGGCCGCCGGATCGGCCGGTAAGATTTCATCCACCCGTCGGCTCTCCATCGCCACATGTCTCTCCTCCGGATGCTGGATACGGATCACCTTGTCCAGCATCTCATTCAACTTGCCCATCCGCGTATCGCCGGCCGTATCCTCCCTGCCACGGATCTCCGGCCCCCCTTCGAAGCGACGAGGCAGAGGTCCAATCACCACCGGCGCCCGAGCCGGCTCCTTCAACCCTTGTTTCAACCGCTCCAGTTGAGCCAACAGCTGCTCGGCCCTTGGATCACTCGCAGGCCGCACGGGCGCTAAACCCCGTGAATGCTGCAACCGAAAGCTATCCCGCCGGGAGGCCAACGAGCCCGACGCCGTGTCCTGCCGGTAAGGGTCTTGCCGCTGATACTGCTCCTTGCGCATACTATCATGCTCGACCTTATCATACAATTTCAACTTGTCAAGAAACACCTGTTTCGGATCAGGTCGTAAGCTGGGGAGTTCTGGATTAAGCCCCTTCTGCACAACCCCAGCTTTATGACCGCCATCCGTACCGCCGCCCAGCCTCGAAAAAGTAAAACACAGGAAGGGCCACGCGATCACCGGCAGCGCCAGCAAAAATTTTTTTCTTTCTTTGTTAAGTGTCATGATCAATGAGTTTAAAAATGATAAATTACCGGGCCTCCACTTTCAGATCGCTATTATCCAGGATCGTCCATTTCTCGATCAGAAAGCCATGCGGGTTGTTATCGCTCCTGCTCGTGTTCCGCAACCATCCTTCCGTAACCAGGTTCCGCGTTACCACGCTGGTTGGCCGCGTGATCTTCTCCGTGGCATAACAGCGGAAGTAGATGGGATAGGCCTGCAGATTCAGCACGACACTGTCGATCGCAATCTCCTGGCTGATATTGCCGGTGATCAGGTTGGTATAGTAACCATTCTCCCGCAGACTCTCATACATCCGCCGGGCCGATCCATCCGCGAGATAAAGCGCCTTCGTGATATTGGCGGTGATGACCTTTTCATCCGGGTCTAACGTAAAGAAGGCCTGATGAAAACTCCGCACATGGTCCCGGGCCTCCACCGGCATATTGTCCCGTCTGTCCGTACTCACCGCCTCCAGCGCCTTCCCTTCAGCCAGCACATAGATGCGATCCTGCATCCGCCGCGCCGTCCTTTCCGTCAACCAAATGGTGAATACACTCAT
>JAICXX010000184.1 GCA_025934485.1 Chitinophagaceae bacterium | reverse complement strand
TGGTGAAGACATTTGGCAGTGCGGTGTATGGGGTTGAGGCGATCACCATCACCGTCGAGGTGAACGTTACCGAAGGGTTGCACACCTTCATTGTAGGATTGGCCGATAGCGCGGTAAAAGAAAGTATCCAACGCATAGAAAGCGCCATCAAGAGCAATGGCTTCCACATGCCCCGGACCAAGATCATCGTCAACCTGGCACCGGCGGGCATCCGTAAATATGGCGCGGCATTCGATCTGCCCATCGCCCTGGGTATCCTCGCCGCCAGCGAGCAGCTCCCCGACAGTGCGCTCCTCAGCCAATATGTGATCATGGGAGAGCTGGGGTTGGATGGCAATATCCATCCCATCAAAGGCGCGCTCCCTATCGCCATACAAACCGGTAGAGAAAAATTCAAAGGGCTGGTCCTTCCCAGCCAGAATGCCGAAGAGGCCGCCATTGTCAAACAGCTTCCCGTATTTTCGTTTGGCCATCTGCGCGAGGTCATCGGTTTCTTTAATGACCATGCCGGTGTTAAACCCGTTGTCGCGTCAGACAGGGAATCACTCGCGCCACCTTCCTCTTCCGCCGAATTGGATTTCAACGAAGTCAAGGGTCAGGAGAATATCAAAAGGGCGATGGAGATCGCGGCCGCAGGCGGTCACAATGTGATCATGATCGGACCTCCGGGCGCGGGAAAGACAATGCTGGCGCGGCGTCTGCCGTCCATCCTTCCCCCGCTGAGTCTGCAGGAGGCACTGGAAACGACGAAGATCCACAGCGTTGCGGGCAAACTGCCCCCTCATACCACCCTACTTTATCAGCGCCCATTTCGCTGCCCGCATCATACCATCTCGGCCATGGCCCTTGTAGGCGGAGGCAGCATTCCCCAGCCGGGCGAGATCTCCCTGGCCCACAATGGCGTGTTGTTTCTCGATGAGCTGCCGGAGTTCAACCGGAGCACGCTGGAGGTCATGCGCCAGCCGATGGAAGACCGAAAGGTGACCATCAGCAGGGCTGCGATGTCCGTAGAGTTTCCCTCCTCGTTTATTCTCGTGGCCTCTATGAATCCCTGTCCATGCGGGTATTACAATCACCCCAGCAAGGAGTGCACCTGTCCGCCGGGGGCAGTGTTGAAATATCTAAACCGCATTTCCGGCCCGCTGCTGGACCGGATCGATCTTCACGTGGAAGTAGTGCCGGTGCCCTATACACAATTGTCGGCCCGCCAGACCGGAGAGAGCTCTCAACAGATCCGCCAACGTGTGCTGGCGGCGCGGGAGATTCAGCGCCGGCGATATGAGTCCGCCAACTCTTTATCCACACATTGCAACGCCCAGATAACCGGAAAATTATTACGCCACTATTGCCGGACCGATGCTGCCGGCGAACAGCTGCTACGCATGGCGATGGAGAAATTAAAGCTTTCGGCGCGCGCCCACGACCATATACTGAAGATCAGCCGCACCATTGCCGATCTTTCGGCCAGCGAAGCCATCCGCGCCGAACACCTGGCCGAAGCGATACAATTCAGGAGCCTGGACCGCGAGGGATGGGCGGTCTAACCGGGTCCGCGGAGATTCACAACCGCTCCGGCATATCTTACAACCTTTCCAGCATATCGACCACCTTCTCGCGCTTTAGGATGAGGTAGCCGATACGGTCGTTGCTGATGCCCGGCTTGAGTTGATAGCTGAACTCGAGCTGGTCGTCCTTGACCGCCGTCTCGAAATAATTGAATAAAATATTGGGATAGACCTTGAGGTCTTCGCCGATCTCATAAAGATGAGTGGACAGGATAAAAAGCGAACGCCGGATCTTGATCAGCCCCCTGATGACGGCGAGGGAGCATTTCATCGCATCCTGGACATTCGTACCCTTGAACAGCTCGTCGATGAGCACCAGCCATTTCTTCTGGTTACCGATCTTCTCGAGTGTGTTACGGATGCGCTGTACCTCGTTGAAGAAAAAGCTCTCGCCCTTGGAGATATTGTCCTCTACATTGATATTGCTCAGAATGCCGTCGAAAATGGTGAGCCGCATCGTCTGCGCCGGAACACCCATGCCCAGATGCGCCAGAAAAACGACGGCCCCCACACTTCGGATGAACGTACTCTTCCCCGCCATATTGGCCCCGGTGAGAAACACGAAATTGGTTTCCTGGTCCAGCCGGATATCGTACGCCACGGGATTGGGCAATAAGAGGTGGTAAAGATGGGTGGCTTCGAGATAGGGGTCTTCCTTCTCCACAAAAGAAGGGAAGCTCAGCTGGAAACGCCGCATGGCCATCGCCATCGAATACCAGGCATCCAGCCGGTGGTGTATCTCGATCAGCGACTTTACGGCGGTCTTGAAGCTATACCGGACGTAATGACCGAAATAGATCACCTTGATGGGATTCAGCTTGTCGCCGGACCTTACCGTGGCCAGCTCTTTCAGGATATCCTGATCCAGCAGCCGCCGGGAACGTTCCAGCAGGTCACCCAGCAACGGGGGGATACCCGGCCGGTCGAGCAGCGTCACCAGCTCGCTCATGCCGCGAACGAAATCGGCGAAATGCCCCACCGAATACCGGACGATCGCATAATCGGCCGAATGAAAGAGTTTGTAGCTTACCGCTGCAGGCAGGTTCTGGCCATGGGGTATGTCGTCGACGGCCGTTTCATAGAACCTCTCGATGACCATGATGGTCCCATTGCTGATCGACACCGGCCATTGGTCGAGCTTATCGAGCATCAGCCCCAGCAACTGCTGTGTGGCCAGGATCGGCTCCGGCTTGCTGAACGGCGCGTTGAAGAATTCCAGCAATCTATCCCTGCCGCCGCTGGTCCGGGTGAAATTCAGCTTGTGAAAAATGGAGAACTCTTCCTCTTTGTTGAAGAGTGAGAGGTCTTCATATGTTATATTATCTATTTCCATGTCCTGGTTTTGCGGCTGCGGCGTTGACCAAATTTGGCCTTCGCCGCAAAACCCGCTTATGATTGGCCTTCGGCCGGCAGACCCGTGGTCTGCCGTCGACTATCTGTCAAACCGTAACCGTTGACCCCATTGAGATTCATCAAAGACCCCATTTCCATAAACGAGATGCCCATTTACGAAGGTATGGGTCACCGTTGCCGGAAATTCAAAACCTTCCAGCGGGCTCCAGCCGCATTTGTAGAGAATGTTATCGGCGGATACCAGGGAAGGCCGGTTCAGGTCGACGATCACCAGGTCGGCGTAGTATCCTTCCCGAATAAAGCCCCGTTCGCTAATGTTGAAACAAATGGCTACGGCATGGCTCATCTTCTCCACCACCTTCTCCAGACTGATCGTCCCCTCCCGTACATAATGCAACATCAATCTAAGCGAATGCTGGACCAGCGGTAACCCGGCATGCGCCCGTTCGTAGGCACTCGCCCCTCCATGCCCACCCGCGGCCGCGGCATCTGCCGGCAACGCCACGATCTTCCCATCGGGACCACGCATCAATCCCTTTTCCGCCAGTGTATGCGGCGCATGATCGGTGGCGATGAGATCCAGCCGGTCGTCCAGCAGAGCGCGCCACAACGCCTCGCGGTTATGCGGGGCCTTGATGGCAGGATTGCATTTGATCCGGTTGGCAAGAGTCGCATAGTCATCACTGGTAAAATGCAGGTGATGAACGCAGACCTCCGCCGTGATCCTTTTCTCCGCCAGTGGAAGCATATTCCCGAATAACGGCATCTCCTTTTCGGTGGAAAGATGAAAGACATGCAACCGGCTATTGTATTTCTGCGCGAACTGGATGGCCGTCAGCGTGGACTCGTAGCAGGCATTGTCGTCCCGGATCAGGGCATGGTCGGCGGCGACCAGCTCGCGCCCTTCGCGTTTCAGCCGCTCCAGGTTCTGCCTGATGATCTTCTCGTCCTCGCAATGCGTGGCGATCAGCACCTCGCTTTCCCGGAAAAGCCGGTCGAGGGTAAGATAATTATCTACCAGCAGGTTGCCCGTGGACGAACCCATAAAGATCTTGATGCCGCAGATATCCTTTTTCTTGTCGTTTGTCCTTAACGCCTCGTCGGCATTGTCATTGGACGTGCCCATGTAAAAAGAATAGTTGGCCAGCGAGCTGGCTGCCCCTATGGCATATTTTTGTTCGAGGAGATCCTGGGTAAACGCCGGTGGCAAGGTGTTGGGCATCTCCATGAACGTAGTAACGCCACCGGCTACGGCCGCTTTGGCCTCGGTATAGATGGTAGCCTTGTGCGTCAGACCCGGTTCCCGGAAATGCACCTGCTCGTCGATAACGCCGGGCAATAAATGTTTCCCTTCGCCGTTGATCTCCGTGACAGCGAAGGGCGCGTGTAGCCCCGTCCCCATTTTCTCGATCCGGCCGTTTTTAAGTAGCAAATCTGCCGTAGTAATCCTACCTTCGTTGACTATTGAGATGTTCTTTATCAAGTAATTACGCATCGTATCTAACTAGCTTTATGACGCAATTTATTAAAACGGTTGTAATAATCCTCTGTATACCTTTTTTGCTTCCGGGCCGAACGGTTGCCCAATCCACTTTCCTGCCCCAGGGTTCCAAATTCGATCACTTTCTGGAAAGGTTGGAGATCCTGCAACAAACGGACGAAGACCTGAACATCACCACGTGCAAACCGATCAGCCGCAAGCTGGCGGTACACGTTGCTCATATCTCCGACTCGCTTTATCATTGGTACCCCTACGACGACATAGACCATCTCTCGGCGGTAGACCGCGCCAACCTGTCCTCCCTGATGGCGAACAACATCGAATGGGTGACCACCAGCAGGGACAGCTTTATGAGCAAACATCCCTGGTTCAATACCTTTTATAAGACCAAAGCTAACTTTTACGAGGTAGAGGACAAAGACTTCTTCCTGGCCGTCGATCCGGTGATCCAGGGAGTCGAGGGGCATGAAACGGGGAACAAGCAATCCGTATTCCTCAATTCCAAAGGAATCACCCTGCGGGGCATGATCGCCGGAAAATTTGGGTTCTCCGCCTATCTTACCGATAATCAGGAACGAGGCCCCAGCTGGTTCCAGCAACGCGTGACTGCAAGCGGGTTCAATGGGGTCCCCGGCGCGGGCTATTACAAGTCCTTTCATACTACGGGTTTCGATTACTACGATAACCGCGCTTCCATCTATTTCAATACCTGGAAATATTTCGACTGGCAGTTTGGCTACGACAAGAACTTCATCGGCGACGGTTATCGCAGCCTTATTCTAAGCGATTATAGCGCCCCGTATCTTTTCCTGAAATTCAATACCCGCATCTGGAAACTGAACTACCAGACCATCTATATGGAACTGGTAAGCCAGCACCCCACCGGTATGGATTATCAATATCCCAAGAAATACGCGGTGATGCATCATCTGAATGTCAACGCTACCCCATGGTTGACCCTTGGTCTTTTCCAGAATGTCACCTTCAGCCGCGCCAATCATTTTGACTTCTCGTATCTCAACCCGGTGATCTTCCTCATTGCCGCCCAACAGGAGAATGGCAGTCCGGACAAGTCGAATGCCGGCCTGGACTGGAAGATCAATATCGGTCATGCCGCCCAGTTCTATGGTCAGCTGCTCTTCGACGAGTTCATCTTGCATCAGATCATTCATTATGGCAATGGTTATTGGGCCAATAAGCAGGGTTTGCAGCTGGGCTTTAAATGGATCAATATGTTCGACGTAAAGAACCTCGATCTGCAGCTCGAGACCAACATCGTCCGGCCATTTACCTATCAGCACGACGATACCGTCGACAATTTCAGCAACTACAACCAGCCGCTGGCACATCCGCTGGGCGCCAATTTCTACGAGTTTATCGGTATCCTGCGTTACCAGCCGGCCTATAAGTGGAATTTCGAAGGCAAGGCCATCTTCTACCGCCAGGGGCTCGACTCCGCCGGCGAGAATTTCGGCAGCAATATCTTCGAGAACTATACGACGCGGCCGCGCGACTATGGTTTCCAAATCGGCTCCGGCATCCCGGCCAATTGTATCAATGTCTCCGGCCTGGCGTCCTGGCAATGGAAGGAAAATGTCTTTCTCGAAGTTTCGGCACAATACCGGAATTATATGGTTCACGATCCGACGCACACCTACCATAGCTCGAGCTCCACGCTCTTGAGCGCGGGGGTGCGGATCAATATCTTCCGAAGACAGTACGATTACTGACCTATCGCTTATCAAAAAAAACCTTGTACTTCTTTTAGCGGTGGTCGCCGCATCCCGGTGTTTATGCCAGGACGTAAGCAAAGCCACCCGGACTTAACATGCTATCCGGGAGTACAGGACCACGCTGCCTTATGGGCTGGAAAAAGTACAGCAGCTGATAAAGACCCGGATCGTCCGAAGGGAAGACGAGGGCGACGATATAGCGATATCCTGACCTATTGCCGCTGGGACGGCGTCCGGCTGCCTACAATGTAAATGCACAAAAGCTTTCATTACTAATATACAAGTTTGTATATTTGTAATGACAAACCTCTATGGTTTTACAATCGACTATACATCAAACCGTTGAGTCTCAGCGAGAAAACCAGGCTGCAAGGGCCATTGGACTCAAACGGGAAGCCTTGCGGGAGCTTCCGGAGCTATCCTCGCATGCACTTATCGTATCAGGGATACGTCGATGTGGAAAAAGCACCCTGCTCTTTCAATTGCTGAAAGAGAAATATCCGGAGGCCTTCTATCTCAATTTCGAGGATATCCGACTGTATGAATTTGAAAAGAAGGATTTCACAAGGCTCGACAAGGTAATCGCATTGGGAAAGAACCGGATATTATTATTCGACGAGATACAGATCGTAGACGGATGGGAACGTTATGTGCGGCAAAAACTGGATGAGAATTACCGTATAGTGATCACCGGCTCCAATGCATCCTTATTGAGCAAGGAACTCGGCACCAAGCTCACCGGCCGCCAGATAACCAAAGAGCTTTTCCCTTTCTCCTACCGGGAATTCAATCAATTCAGAAAGCTGAAGCCTTCTCAGGACTCTGTGCTGCAATATCTCAACACGGGGGGATTTCCCGAATTTGTAAAACAGGGTCTCAACGAGATACTCAATCATGTCTTTGATGATATACTCATCCGGGATATTGCCGTTCGCTATGGACTCCGGGAAGTGAAGACCCTGCAACGGCTGGCCCTGTACCTTATCTCTAATGTGGGCAACCTGATTACCGCCAATAGATTGAAAAGCATGTTTGAAGTAGGTTCAACGAACACCATTACAGAGTACCTTGCGCATCTCGAAGACAGTTATCTTTTTCAACTTGTTCCTAAATTCAGCTATTCGCAGCGGAAGCAATTGGTTAATCCGCGCAAGGTGTATACGATCGATACCGGCATGATCACGGTCAATTCAGGCTCTTTTACGGATGACGACGGTCGGAAACTGGAAAACCTGGTCTATCTTCACTTGAGGAGACATTACCGGGAGATCTATTATTTTTCCGAGCGAAAAGAATGCGATTTTGTCGTTTTTAAAAATGGCGTTCCGGTGGAGGCGATACAGGTTTGTTTCGATCTGAATGCCGACAATCTCGATAGAGAGATTGACGGCTTACTGGATGCGCTTACAGAATTAAAGCTCAAGGAAGGAAAGATCATAACCTTTGATCAAAAGGACCAGCACCAAAAAGACGGCCGGACGATAAACATTATCCCCTGTCACGAATTCCTGCTTTCCTGAGCACCTTCACACCGACTTCAGCACCGCAACATAATGGCATACCGCAGCGGTGAGCACGAGCACATGCCATAGCGCATGCGTGTATTTATACTTGTCCCAGAGATAAAAAAATGCACCGATCGTATACAGCGCAGCGCCAATGCATACATAGGTCATCACGGCATGCGGCAGCTGATCGAAGAAACGCCGGCCGCCGACCAGCATGATCCAGCCCATGGCCAGATAGATCGCCGTGGAAACGATCTCGAACCGCCCGGTGAACCAGGACTTGAAAATAGTGCCGGCGAGGGTAAGCGTCCACAGCACAACAAGCAATGTCCTGCCGAAAGCATCCGGCATATAGATCAGCAAAAAAGGAGTATAGGTGCCGGCAATAAAAAAATAAATGCCGATATGGTCGAGGATCTTGAAGAAATGTTTGAGCCTTCGCTCGCGGGCAAAATGATAGATCGTGCTGGAGGTAAAAACAAGGAGGAAACAAAAACCGTAGATGCAGCTTCCGATAAGCGCGGGTTTGTTTCCGTGGGTGTCGGCGAGACTGGCCAGCAGGGGGATGCCTGCGAGACCGAACAAGATGCCGAATACATGAATGACGCCATTCACCGTTTCCTGATGACGAGTATACGATTCCATAGCACGAAGGGTTAGGGATTGCCTAGCTCCGCATTTGTCAATGGAAATATTGTGCCATCAACCCTCGAAGATCAGCGAGAATACGACCATCCTGGTTTTTAATTTGTCGATCACATTAGAATATTGCAGATTGGGATCGCGGCTATGCACGTTCTTGATGCCTTCGCTGAACTTGAGCTCGGGCGAGAGAATGAATACGGGAAAGTAGAATTGAAAACCGATGCCGCCTTCGATGCTAAAATCGGTTGGCGTCAGCTTCACCAGGTTTTGCGCCTTTCGGGCGGACGAGTTGGAGGCGAGATCGTATTGATAGTTGAATCCCCCGAGCATATAGACGCGGAAATTGTTGATCCGGTCGGAAAGGAATTTCACGTGGGCCGGAAAACCCAGCAAAAGCGATTGGATCTGTTTGGTGGCGATATTGGTCTCGCCTGCCGGTGGATAGTTCACATGATAGGCGAGAGTGTTGTTGGCAAAGATGAATTCCGGAAAGGCAATGCGGAACTCCAGGTGATTGGCGACGCGGAAGGTAAACATGCCCGAAACGCCGAACCCGCCGGAGTTGCCCGGCGTCACGGAAAGAACACTATCGCTTTGCAGGAACTGCGGATGCGGTGTCACCTGAAGGTGGCTTTGCTCATACATAAAGCCGATCCCCAGATAATATCGTTTTGAATCATGATCCGGCAGGTTCAGATAATCCCTCAGCTGCGCCGAAACCGGTTTAGCCGCGAGCAGACTGCTGCAGAAAAGAATAGCCAAAACGGTAAAATTGTGCTTATTTAACCCCAAGAATTTCATAATAAATTACAATCAAGTGATTACACTAGGTCCTTTCTCACTTTTTAACAGCCTGGTTTTGTAGGTAGATAATCTCTATAGGCTTGACTTTGGGGTGGTGCTAATAACGGTAAAAAAACTAAAGTATTGTGCGCGCAAAAGAGTGAAGGTTAACGCTTTTCTCCAATATATAAAGTGCAAATACCCAGGCTTAAACGGCGTAACCGTGCCTGGTTATAGCCGCAATTATTCAGGATATCGAGAAAGGCTGCTCCTTCGGGGAAAGCCTTTACGGAATCGTTGAGGTACTGATAAGCCTCCCGGCTGCTGCTCACCATCTTACCCACATTAGGGGCCACCAGCCGCAGATAGAGATCATAGACCTGCCGGACGCCCGGCGTATGCGGACGGGAGAACTCCAGGACTACCAGCCGGCCACCCGGCCGGAGCACGCGCAACATCTCCCGCAACCCCTTTTCCAGGTTCTCAAAATTGCGGACGCCAAAGGCGACGGTGATGGCATCGAACGACGCGTCTGCGAATTGAAGCGCTTCGCTATCACCCAGTTGCAGGTTGATCCTGTTTTCAAGCCCGAGTTTACGCATCTTCTGCCCGCCGACCTCCAACATGCCCCGCGAGATATCGATCCCCGTGACATGGGCCCCGGCCAGATACCGGGTGAGCATGATCGCCATATCGCCCGTGCCCGTTGCGACATCGAGTACGGAGAGCGATCCGATCGCGCCCGTGCCTGCACCGGCTGCTCCAGCCTTGCCCGCGTCTGAGCCGGTCACGTTCGCAGCCAGGTCCCGCAATTCCCGGATCGCCCGCCGCCGCCAATAGATGTCGATCCCGCCGGAAAGAAAACGATTTAAAAAATCATACCGGAAGGCGATCTTATCGAACATCTCCGCAATCTGCTGTTTCTTGCCCAGCTCCGAATCCTTGAATGGGACGATCCTATCGTGCGAATAATTGGCCATAGGAGGGCAAAGGTACGTATCTTGCGGGCAAAACGGACCAGTGGTCCGTTGGCCGACAACATATGGAGATCCATTCCGCCGTTTACCTGATCAGCAGTCCTGACTACACGAAGTGTCCGAAACCGGACCGGCCGGAATATGCATTTATCGGCCGCAGCAATGTCGGCAAGTCCTCGCTGATCAACATGCTTTGCAACATCGACAAGCTTGCCAAGACTTCCGGTTCTCCCGGCAAAACCCAGCTGATCAATCATTTCAATATCGACAACAGCTGGTACATCGTCGATCTTCCCGGCTATGGTTTCGCAAAGGTTTCTCAAACCCAGCGCAAACAATGGGAAAAGATGATCGAAGACTATCTGCGCAAAAGAGAGAACCTGGTCAGCGTCTTCATCCTTATCGATAGCCGGCACTCGCCGCAAAAGCTCGATCTGGAGTTCGTCAACAAGTTGGGCAAATGGAACATTCCCTTCTGCCTTGTCTTCACCAAAGCCGACAAAGAGAACCAGCGTACCGTGAGCGCCAATGTCAAAGACTTTCTGGCGAAAATGCGCGAGACCTGGCAATTCCTGCCACAACATTTTGTTACCAGCGCTGTCAAGAAAATGGGGAGAGACAAGATCCTGGGCCTCATCGGAACGATGAATCAGGAGTTCAGGGAGGCCTCAGATGAGAAAGAATAGACGAGAAAGGGGAGACAATTCCTTAGACCATGAGTGGTCACGGTCTGTACGGCAGGGTGAGTTTCCAGAGGGCAGTCAATGACCGCCTGGAGGGTCATCAGCGTCTCGCCGGTTAGTTCACTACCTTGTTGGCACAGCTGCTGCTGGCAAACGCTTCAGGTTTGGCTTTAAAAGCAAAGCCCATCCCCAGGATATAACCCATGGCCTCCTTAAGGGCGTCGTTGCTTTTGAAATGCGGATTCGTGTTGATGTCGGCGTGAACTTCCATGTCGACATTGTACTTGCTGAAGAGATTGCAGAGCTCATAAGCGATCTCGATGCTTTTGGCAACTTCTACCAGCATCCGCTCCTTGATCGTGTACTGATGTCTTGTCTTTTCGTTGTGAATGAACATGAACCCGCCATGTCCTTCGCGCAGAAAAACGATCACGGTTGCAAATTCTGTCTCCAAACCTTTTACCTGGGAATCGGTACCGATGCAAACTTTCAGCCGGAAGCCGTTTTCCGTTTCGCGACGGATAGCGTGTTCAACGGCTTCAATGATGGGTAGTTCTATGACATCCCCATTAAATTTTCGCCATAACATATTGTAAAGGATTTTTCGAATTTACCGAAAAACCACTTATTAACAAAATCGTTTACACGTGGAAGTACCGGCGATACGCTCCCAGAGAAAATAGCGCATCGCCGGACATCATTTATGACGGCCCTTCGGGCACATCGCGGGACGCGATGTTAAGGATTCATTAACCTAATAACTCCC
>JAICXX010000177.1 GCA_025934485.1 Chitinophagaceae bacterium | reverse complement strand
GTAGGATCATCATGCGGGTTTCCTGCGCTTTTGACATAACATACTAGTTAGTATGTTGCAAACATAAGGCGGGATTTTGGATCCACCAAATCGTGAGCGGGCTCTCGAGGAACACGTCGGGCCGATGCGACTATTTTTATGCCGCATGCCGTTATTTTTCCCAGAGCCGAAGGGTGAATTTTGCGTACAACAATTTGTTACGCATCATGGAAAATGTAAAAAATCCACCCGTTATCACCGGCCCGCAGGATGGACGGACTTTATCCGTTGTCGGGGATACCTATCGCATCCTTATCAGTGGAAAAGAAACCGGCGGAGCCTTTGCTACGATCGACATGCTCATCCCTCCCGGCGGCGGTCCCGGCCCGCACGCGCATCCTGGCTTTCATGAATCTTTTTATGTGATCGATGGAGAGATCGAAGTGCGATCCGAAGCGGGTAATTATACTGCGGGGAAGGGATCGTTTGTCCTTATTCCCGAAGGCGGTGTCGTGCATTGCTTTCATAACAAGACCGACCGTGTCGCCCATCTCTTATGTACGGTGGCGCCCAGCGGCCTGGAGGAGTTTTTTATGGAGATAGGTACGCCGGTGGCTTTTGGAGATTTTGCTGCTCCACCGGATATGGAAGCGTTGAAGAAAATATTGCCGGTCGCTGAAAAGTACGGCCAGAAGCTTTTTCCCCCCGACTATCTCGGATAAAACTTATATATGATTGACATTTTATCGCCTTATCATAAGAAGGGTCTACATTTTAAGAATCACCTCGAGATGGCTCCTATGACCCGGAGCCGGGCCATCGACAATCTGCCCAATGACCTGATGGCTGAATATTACGGACAGCGGTCAGGCGCGGGTTTGATCGTCACGGAGGGTACGGCGCCTATGCCCGAAGGGTTGGGTTATCCGCGTATCCCGGGAATCTTTTCGCCGGCGCAGGTCGGGGGCTGGAAGAAAACCACCGATGCGGTGCATGCGGGCGGCAGCAAGATCTTTGTGCAGCTGATGCACACGGGGAGGATCGGCCATTACGATAATTTGCCCGAAGGGGCCCGGCTGGTGGGCGTGTCCGCGATAAAGGCCGCCGGTGAGATCTTTACCGATACGGCCGGGATGCAGGAACATTCGATACCTGCCGTCCTGACCGCCGAGGGAGTGGAGGGGGTTATAGAAGGGCATGTGCAGGCTGCGAGAAAGGCCATGGAGGCTGGTTTCGACGGCGTCGAACTGCACGGGGCCAATGGATACCTGATCGAGCAATTCCTGAATCCCAACATCAATACGCGCACCGATGCCTATGGCGGGAGTGTCCATGCGCGGAGCAAGATCGTCATCGAACTGGCAAAGGGCATTGCGGCGGCAATCGGCAGGGAAAGGGTGGGCATCCGTTTTTCTCCTTTCAATACACTCGGCGATCTCAAGCCCTATGCGGCGGAAGAGGTGCACGCGACCTATGTCTATCTGGCCGAAGAACTGGAACGTATCGGGATCGCCTATATGCATATCGCTGTCAACCCTTCCTTGCCTCGAACTACGCTGGAAGCCCTGCGTGCGGCTTTTTCGGGGACGATCATTTTATGCAATGGCCTTACGCCCGAAAAGGCGGTTAACGCATTGAACGGGGGCATTGCCGATCTCGTCGCTTTTGGCCGGAATTTTCTTGCCAATCCGGACCTCGATAAGCGGATCGCGGCGAATGCTCCCCTCAACCCACCGGATTTCGCCACGTTGTATACGCCCGGACCAAAAGGATACGTCGATTATCCGGTCATCGAACAGCCGGTGGTCGTATAAGGCTTGGGCCATCCGTGAAAATGCCTTACCTTTTCCGCATGTCGATCGTATTCGATTTCGAAGCAGGAAAAGGATTTCATTTTACTTCGGCTTTTGCCCGGCGTTTTGGCGCCGAAATAAACGGTGACCAGGTACTTCTCCCCGAGACGCTGGGAAAGGGTTTTATCCAGGAGGTGTATCTGGATCAGGGGTTGTCTTTGTGTCTGCATCATTATACGCTATGTCAGGAGCTGATCCTGCGCCGTCAGGGTACGGGAGTAACCGAAGTGCTGACGATGAAGTTCGACGGCAGGAGGGACTGCCAGGTAGAGTTTGGAACCAGCAATTTTTTTTCAGAGGTGGTCATCCCGCCCAATGAGCCGATCAATTTCCTCGTGGTCGTGATGACTCGGGAATGGTTGCTCGGCCTGCTGCAATCCCAGGGCGAAGCTGCCGCGATGGAAGACACGATCCGGAATAGCCCATCGTTCTTTCTGTATGAAGGGATGACCATGGAAATGGAGCAGGCGTTGAAGCGGATCAGCCTGATCGATGAAGCCACCAGGCTGCGGACCCTGCTGTATCAGATCAGGGCGCAGGAGCTGATCTATCTCCTGATGGCCCGGCTTCTTTCACGCGAGAGGAGTGTTTCGCTGCCGGTAGATGCCGGGGATGTAAAGAAAATATACGAGGTCCGGGCGAGCATTCTGGCCGATCTCAGTGTTCCACCCAGTTTACCGCAGGTGGCCCGGAAAGCCGGTATGAGCCTCACTAAGATGAAGCAGCTTTTCCGGCAGACCTTTGGAGACAGCATTTACAATTATTTCCAGGCGGAAAGGATGAATGAAGCGGCGCGGCTGCTGAAAACCTTATCCGTCTCACAGGTAGGTTATCAGATCGGTTTTTCCAATTTGAGCCATTTTACGCGGGTGTTTGAAAAGCATCATCAGATCAAGCCCAAACGCTATAAGGATGCGCTTGGGATTGCATAATATCGGGGCGAATAGACAAATTGTATTATGCTGGCCTATCATCTGCCTTAGCTCAGCCGCGTCCTCTTCCTGTAGGTCATGGGCGAATACCCCATGAGCCGTGAGAACATCCGCGAGAAATAGTAAGGGTCGTCGATACCTAACTGGGCGGCTATTTCTTTAACGGTCATTTGCGTGAGCAGCAGGTACTGACAGGCCTTTTGGATCTTGAGATGGTTGAAATATTCCACCGGTGAATAGCCCGTGCTTTCCTTGAACACGGCGGAAAAATGCGAAACACTAAGATGGGCAAGACCGGCAAAGGTCTTCAGATCGGTGACCGTGTGGATCTTTCGCTGCATGTGCGCGATGGTCCGGGCGACCACGTCGTCGGCTGCGATGTTGCCGGGATGGCTGAACTTCTCCTCATACAGCAGCGATGATAAAAAGTGGTAAAAAATCATGTTCACATACCGTAGATTATCCTGGCTATAGCCTTTCTCCAGACTGGTGTAGATCTCTTCGAAAAGCTTTATCCGGTTTTCATCATAGGCGATCGCCGGCTGGTGGTGGTTACGGGTGCGCTGCAAGAGGAGGTCCACCATGAATGCGGCGATCTCGCCTTTGCAGTGGAACCAGTAAATAGTCCATGGGTCATTTTCATTGGCCCCATACCTATGCGCCGTATGAGCGGGTATGACGGTGAACTGCGAAGCCGCAAGCCCGATCCTTTTTCGGTCGAGCTCTATCCAGCCTGTTCCTTCGATGCAATAAATGATGATGTGCTGCCCGATACCCGCCGGGCGTTCCACATAATGAAAAGCCGCCTTGGGATAGTATCCTATATCCGTAATATAGATCTGCCTGGTCACCGGGTCCCTGGTGAGGAATTCCGTGGCGATCTTCTTTGGTAACACGATAAGCTTTTGCCCCTTGAAGCCCTGCCGTTTGCGTATTTCGCTCGTCCCTGCCATATCGATGCGATTTTATGCAAAATACGACAATCAGAAAAAAATCCATCCTTTTCATAAAAAACGCTATTCTTTTTCCCGCCGGGGTTTTCGACTTTTGGGCTATCGAACGAAAACCATTACTGCTTAAAACGCCGGGAGATGCGATCGTGGCGGAACTGATACCACAATAAAGCGTGTTTATATGAGTGAAGTTAAAGCATGGATAGAGCCCATAACCATTCCCACGTATCTCACGGGTAAGCCGGAGAAGAACCCGATGTTCCTGGAGAAAAGGGTCTATCAGGGCAGCAGTGGGGTGGTGTATCCGCATCCCGTGATCGAGCAGATAGCCGACGAGAAGACGATGAAGTCCTATACCGCTGTGTTCCTGGAGAACGAGTACCTCCGAATTATGGTGTTGCCTGAGCTCGGTGGCAGGATACAGCGGGCCTATGACAAGGTGAAAGGCCGGGATTTTATTTATTACAACCAGGTGATCAAGCCGGCGCTGGTAGGGCTCGCGGGGCCATGGGTCTCGGGTGGGATCGAATTCAACTGGCCCCAGCATCACCGGCCGAGCACCTTTAGCCCGGTGGATTTTACGATCCGTGAGAATGCCGATGGCAGCTGCACCGTGCTGGTCAACGAAATAGAGCTGATGTTCCGCACGCGGGCCCGGGTGGGTTTTACGCTCTATCCCGGTAAGGCATACCTGGAAATTTCCGGCAGGCTGTTCAACCGCACGCCATTCCCGCAGACGTTTTTGTGGTGGGCCAATCCTGCGGTAAAGGTCAATGAGCATTACCAGAGCGTGTTTCCGCCCGATGTCTATGCGGTCTTCGATCATGGTAAACGCGACGTATCCGATTTTCCCATTGCCACCGGAAGGTATTATAAGGTCGACTATGCACCCGGCACGGACATCAGCCGGTATGCGAATATCCCCGTGCCCACGTCTTATATGGCCATCCGCAGCAACTATGATTTCATGGGTTGCTATGAACACGATACCCAGGCCGGCATGCTGCATGTGGCCAATCACCATATCTCGCCCGGCAAAAAGCAATGGACCTGGGGCAACGGCGATTTCGGTCAGGCGTGGGATCGCAATCTCACCGATGAGGATGGCCCTTATATCGAGCTGATGACCGGGGTATTTACCGACAATCAACCTGATTTTTCGTGGCTGCAGCCGAATGAAGAAAAATCTTTTGAACAATATTTCATGCCCTATAGTGCGGTGGGTGTCGTGAAGAATGCTACCAAAGAGGCCATGGTCAATATGGAATGGGAGCAGGGCCGGCTACGGCTAAGGGTATATGCCACGGCGTGTTATGAGCGGGCGGTGATCCGGATCAGCAGAGCGGGCTCGTCGGTAGCGGAACTCACTACCTTGCTTTCGCCGGCGGATGTGTTCGATCGTTTTTTTGACGCCGGTGAGGTCGGTGAGCCCGAAGCCTGGCTGGTTACGGTACACGACGCCGGGGGGCGGCTGCTTGTTTCATGGCGACCTGAAGCCCTTGTGCGGAAAGAGATCCCCGCGGCCGCCACGGCCGCTCGTCTACCTGCGGAGATCGAGCAGGTGGAGGAGCTTTACCTCAACGGGCTGCACCTGGAGCAATATCGTCATGCCACTTACAATCCCATAGATTATTATGAAGAAGGTCTGCGCCGCAGTCCGGGCGATATCCGCTGCAACAATGCCTTAGGCCTTTTGCTGCTGCGCAGGGGCCAGTTTGAAAAAGCCGAACCCTATTTCAGGGCGGCGATCCGTACCCTTACGGCCAGGAACCCCAATCCTTGTGACGGCGAGCCGTATTACAATCTCGGCTGGTCGCTGAAGTTGCAAGGGCGGCTGGACGAGGCCTTCGAAGTCTTCTACAAGGCTACCTGGAATGACGCCTGGCAGCACAGCGGGTTTTTTGAACTGGCGCGGATCGCGGCTATTCGGGGCCGATATGACGAGGCGTTGGCGTTGGCCGAACGGGCGTTGGTGCGGAATTACCATAGTTCTACGGTGCGACATCTCAAGGTGGTCTTGTTGCGTAAGCTTGAGCGAGTCACCGAAGCGCAAGAGCTTATCGGGCAATCGCTGGCCATCGACCCGTTTAATTTCGGGTGTCTGTACGAGGCCTGGCTGATCGATCGTACGGCGTCATCGCTGGCGGCGCTCCGGGCGCTTATGCGGGATGCGGTACAGAACTGGCTGGAAACTTCGCTCGATTACGCGCATGCCGGTGCGTATGCCGATGCCCGGCAGTTGCTCGAATTATACGGTGAAGGCAAGACCGTGCAGCCAACGCTTGCCGCTTATTACAAGGGCTGGCTGGCGGCACAGGAAGGCCGCCCCGAAGAAGCCAAAAGACTTTATGTTCTCGCGGCCGAAGGCGATCCGGCCGGATGTTTTCCAAATAAATTAGAAGAGATACTGATCCTCCGGAAGGCCATCGGGCTCAATCCGCGGGATGCCCGGGCCCGTTATTATCTCGGTAATCTTTGGTACGATAAGCGGCAGTATGCCGGGGCAATTGACTGTTGGGAAGAGGCTATAAGGCTCGAAGATAATTTTCCCACGGTGTACCGCAATCTGGCATTGGCCTGCTACAACAAGCTGGGCGATAAGGAACGCGCCCGGGTGCTTCTCGAAAAAGCCTTTGCCCTCGACGACACCGATGCCCGCGTGCTGATGGAGCTCGACCAGCTTTATAAGAGCGTAGGCCGGCCCTTTGCCGAGCGGTTGGCGTTGCTGGAAGCGCATCTGCCGCTGGTGGGATCGCGGGATGATCTTTACCTGGAAAGGGTGACGCTGTACAATAGCCTCGGGCAATACGAACGGGCGCGGCAGTTGTTGGCCGTACATCGTTTCCATCCCTGGGAAGGCGGGGAAGGCAAGGTGGTGGGGCAATTCCTGCGCTGTCAGGTGGCGTTGGCGCGTATCGCCATTGCGAGGGGGGATTGGCGGGAGGCTATCGACCTGCTCGAAGCGACCGCGGTCTATCCGCAGAACCTGGGCGAAGGCAAGCTCTATGGTGCGCAGGAGAACGATGTGCATTACTGGCTGGGATGCGCGTATGCCGGGTTGGGTAATCAGGCCGGGGCATTGGGCTTTTTCCGCAGGGCGACGGCGGGGATCAGCGAGCCCGCGCAGGCCATCTACTACAACGACCCGCAGCCCGATACTATCATCTACCAGGCATTGGCGTGGCTGAGATTGGGTGAGCCCGACAAAGCCGCTGGTATCTTCCGCCGGTTTGTCGAATTTGGCCGGTTGCATGTAAACGACCGGCTACGGATCGACTATTTTGCTGTTTCGCTGCCGGATATGCTGGTATTCGAGCAGGACATCGATCTGCGCAATAGGGTTCATTGCACTTATCTCATGGGCCTTGGCTACCTGGGGCTCGGAGAAGAGAATAAGGGCCGCGGCTGTTTGGCGGAAGTGCTGGAAATGGACCCGAACCATAGCGGGGCTGCAGGATGGCTGGAGCTGGCGCCGTTGATTGCGGAGTCGTTGAGAAAGGGGGTGTCATGCTGACCGGCTCAAAGGCTGTCATGACCTGTTCCGTCACTGGCTGTGACATGCATAACGGCGAGCCTGTATACCTGGTCACGATGGGTAATGGAAACATCACCGTGCGCGTCACCAATATCGGCTGTTCGATCCTATCCATTCATGTTCCGGACCGGGACGGCGCGCAAAGGAATATAGTAGCGGGTTTTTCCGATCCGCTGGAATACATCCGGAATCCATGGTATTTCGGCAGTGTGATCGGCAGGTATGTCAACCGGATCGGCGGTGCGTCTTTCCCGCTCGATGGCCGTACTGTCCACCTTTCCGCCAATGAGAACGGTAATCATCTGCATGGTGGATTCGAGGGGTTCAATAAAAAGATCTGGCGGATCGCGGATTGTTATCACAACGACCACGAGGCGGGTGTGCTGTTCGACTATACCAGTGTCGACGGAGAGGAGGGGTACCCGGGGAATCTCCAGGTACGGGTGCGTTATACGCTCAACACGGCTGGCGAGCTGCAGCTGCACTATGCTGCGGTCACGGACAAGGCTACGCCGGTAAACCTTTCGAATCACTCGTACTTTAATTTGAGTGGATTCGAGGTGCCGACGATTGCCGATCACCTGATGACGATAGGCGCATCGACCTATGCGGAGAAGCAACAGCAAAACCTGCCTACGGGAAGATTATTGCCGGTGCGGGGAACGGCGCTGGACCTTTCGTCGCCGCGGCGGCTTGGCGCGGGGATCGATAGCCTGCAGGCGGACGACGGGTATGATCATCATTATGTACTCGATGGCGTGCAGCCGGCGGTGGAAGCGTATGACCCCGTTTCCGGCAGGTTGTTGCTGGTCTCCACGGATCGGCCCGGTGTACAAGTGTATACCGCGAACTGGTGGGACGGTTCGCTGCAGGGTGCGCATTTTGCGCCTTATCGCCGGCACGGCGCCTTTGCGCTGGAGACGCAGGCTTTCCCCGACAGCCCTAACCGGCCGGAATTTCCCGGAACCATCTTGCGGCCAGGGGAGGTTTTTCAAACAAAAACGATCTTTACATTCGCCATAAAATAAACTGCTGCCATGTCGCGATCCGCCTTCAACCATACTTATATTCTCGGCATCTCTTTTTGCTCGGCCCTGGGCGGCTACCTGTTTGGCTTTGACTTTGCGGTGATCGCCGGCGCGCTGCCTTTTTTGCAAAAACAGTTCGGGCTGAATGATTATTGGGCCGGCCTCACCACCGCCATCCTTGCCCTGGGTGCTATCGTGGGTTGCCTGGTGGCGGGCAGTGTCAGCGATAACTATGGCAGGCGAAAAGGGTTGCTGGTGGCGGCGGCTATCTTTGGTCTTTCTTCGCTGGGCATGGCGCTCGCCCCGGTGCGGGCGGTTTTTATCATTGCCCGTTTCACGGCCGGCGCCGGCGTGGGCATGGCATCTATGTTATCGCCGATGTATATCGCGGAGATAGCGCCCGCACATCTCCGTGGCCGGATGGTGTCGATCAACCAGCTCACTATCGTTATCGGCATTTTGATCACCAATGTGGTCAACTATTTGTTGCGTAATACGGGCGTGGATGCGTGGCGGTGGATGTTTGGTTTGGGCGTCGTGCCTTCGGCGTTGTTCTTTGCGGGGGCGTGGTGGCTTCCCGAGAGCCCACGTTGGCTGGCAGGTGTGGGGAGACACGATGTGGCCAGGGCGACCCTCGAGCGGATCGGCGGGCTTGCTTATGCTGACGGCTGTCTGGCCAATATTTCCCGTCATGCGGGTAACCGGCAACGGGTCCGATATGCCGACGTATTCCACAAAGCCGTTTTGCCGGCCGTGCTGGTGGGCATCGGTCTCGCCGTGTTCCAGCAGCTTTGCGGTATCAATGTCGTGTTCAACTATACAACGTTGATCTTTCGCAGCATCGGGGTAGCGCAGGACGGCCAGCTGATGCAAACCATTTTTATCGGTGCAGTCAACCTGGTGTTTACGCTACTGGCGATGTTGCTCGTAGACAAGCTGGGTCGCAAGCCGCTGATGCTCGCAGGCGCGGGCGGATTGGCTTTGCTGTATCTGGTCGTGGTGCGGATGCTGGCGGCAGGTTCCACGCACGTATCCTGGTATCTTTTATCGGCCATCGCGGTATATGCCCTATCGCTGGCGCCGGTGACTTGGGTGCTGATCTCGGAGATCTTCCCGGGCAAGGTGCGGAGCGCCGCCACTACGGTTGCCGTGGTAAGTCTTTGGCTGGCGTATTTTATCCTGATCTTTACCTTCCCCATTCTCTACGCACGGTTGAAGGACAATACGTTTTATATCTATTCGGGCATTTGCGTCCTGGGGACGCTGTTTATCGCTTTGAAGGTAAAGGAGACGCGGGGCAAGACATTGGAAGAGCTCGGTGACGCGATCATCGCGCATTGATGCGGCGGATGCCTTGCATGCCAAGATCGCTCTTCCCACGCATCAGGAGATCATCTATGTTCGCATCGAGGAGATCATTCGATGTGAAGCTTCCAATAATTATACAAAATTTGTATTAGAGAATGGCCAGACCGCTCTGGTCTGTAAAACACTCAAAGAATTTGATGAGCTGTTGAGTCCTTACGGCTTTATCCGGCCACATCAGTCTCATCTCGTAAATGCCCATTTTGTCAAAAGCTTCCTTAGGGAAGATGGGGGCATGTTGCTGATGGCGGACGAGATGCAAGTGCCGGTCGCCCGTCAGAAACGGGAGAGTGTCAAGGCCTTCCTGGGGCGGTTTTTTTAAGTAAGAAGCGCGGCTGATTCGTGCCTTTTTGAGCCCCGAGCAGCGCGCATTCACGTTAGATTTATTTTTTTCAGTTTTATAATATTCTACCTTTGTAGAGGTTTCCTCACTATTTCTCCAGCACTTACTTACCAATTTGAATAGATAGAACTTGGTGTGCCGAATGTTTTTTTCGGTGCTTAGGAATTGCATATTTGGGAAGAAGCAGGAGAGGGTAAGAGCAAACAAGAAAAAAGTTGGCAATGAGTAATCAAATCGGAAAAAGAGGGGAGAATATTTTTGCGAATATCATTACCCGTAAGAGTATGGATGGGCGTTTTTTGTTCGATCCCACCTTCCTCGGCGATAAATTCCCGACGGTAGACTTCTATGTTGCCCTTTTGGATTTTCTACTCAAGGCATTTTTCTTTGTCAGTGTTAAAACGACAACACAGGGTTACAGTCCAAACGGTGATAAATTGATGATCAGGATCGAGAAGGAAGAAATAGCCGAATTGTCGAAGTTCAATATTCCAGTGTATATCTTCGGAATTGATGAGGTTAGTGAAAAGGGATTCTTTATAGCGGTGAGCGGCCTGGATACAAATCTGAGTGTCAATGGAATAACGGTAAAATATCCCGTTACGGCCACCAATTTAGAGCAGATCCACGGCGAAGTGGCGAACTATTGGCATTATAGCCATAAAAACACGAAATTTGTATCAGCCTTTAAATGAGATCGACCATGAATGTCAAGAAAGATATGAACGAATGGCGGGCGGATAGACTGGGATATGTCTACTTTTCAAGGCTGAAAGATTTGATTATCAATGAGCCTAACGACCAATTATTTGACTATTGGATAGACATCTCGGAGAACCATAAGCCAACCGGACGGCTTTTTGTCGTAGAAGTCAAATCTTTTGACAATGATAGCCTGAAACGGACGGATCTTGTGCCTGTCGAATTTGAAAACTTACGTTTTCCTGCTTTGTTGGTGTTATTTGACAACAATAACGATCATGGCTATTATGCGTGGATCAAGAAGCCGGAAAAAAATGGCGGCTTACGATTTAATCCGGTAAAAGATGTTGCTGAATTAAACAACGATAGCCTGAATACCATTGTTACGGAGATAAAGGATTGGTATTCCAGAAAACAAATTGCTTGAACAAGATATTATTCGAAAATTAAAAAGGGGTGACCGAGTGTCATCCCTTAAATTTATAGATGAGTCAATCGAGACGTGATTTTTTGAAGAACAGCGCCGGGGTGGCCGCGCTCGCCGCGCTTGGACCTCACAGAAATTTGGGATGGGGTGGCCCGGTGGCCAAAAAAACCTGCGGCATCCAGATCGGGCCGGACTGCTTCGTCGACGAGGGGATCGAGCCGGTGCTCGACGTCCTTCAGGGGAAGGGCGCGGTGGACACGCTTTATCTGAGCACTTTCACCTATGACCGCGGCATCATCGGCAGGACATGGGGCAAGGACTTTCCCGGTCATGGGGTCGACGCTTCGGACAAGGGGTATTTTCATGGCGGCAACTATGCCACACCCCATGCAAAATTCTATACCGGGACGGCCATCAAGGGTGAGCGATTGAAGGCGCCCGATTTTGGCGATCGGGATATGCTGGCGGAGGTGCTGCCGAAAGCGAGAGGTCGTGGCATGAAGGTGATCTGTTCGATCCAGGATGGGTTCGCGTATCCGGCGGATATGCCTTTCGTGGAGGACATGCACGAGATCGATCTGCAGGGCGAAAAGAGCGGAGCGCTCTGTTTCTTCAACCCGGATGTCCGGGAATTCTGGACGGCAGTGGCGAGGGACCTTTGCAGCTCGTATGACATCGACGGCGTCTTGCTGTTCAACGAACGCAATGGTCCGCTGCTGAATGCCATCGGCGCGAGCCATGCCCAGCTCATCGACTCAGCGGGTGTCACCTGTTTCTGTGAGCATCACCGGCGCGCGGCGGAAGCCAGGGGGATCGATTTTCAGCGCGCGAAAGAAGGATATGTCGAGCTCAACAAATTCGTACAACAAGCTTTGCGCGACCAGCGGCCTTCGGATGGG
>JAICXX010000051.1 GCA_025934485.1 Chitinophagaceae bacterium | reverse complement strand
CGCAGCCGTCATTTTCGCCGGCGCGATATGGTATTGGTACTGCAGTATCCTGACCACCGAAGTCGCCCGCTGGATACTGAGGCCCGATTGTCCAGCAGCGCCCCCTGATGCGATCGTCACAAGGATCGCGTGCTTTGCCGAATACAGGATACGCGGCGGAGTCGTATTGAGGTCACGGGAAAGACTTTTTTTCTGCGGTGGTCATATCGAGCTGGCTCAGCAGCTCGTCGAGCGAAAGGCTCAAGCCCGCCATGCCGGACTCGAGATACGCCTTTATCCGTCGTAGCGCAGCGGGATCAACGGACGGCAGATCCAATTGCAGCACTTTGGGAGCGAGGATGGTCACGAGGCGTTGATCCCGCTCTGTCTCTATCGTGGCGACAGCCCGGAAAGATCCTAAGGAGGGATTGGTGCTCCCGCTCTCGAGTAGAGAGAAAGCCGAACGCCAGGTAAGCGCATTGTCGCGGATGGAATCGGGTTGCGGCTCATAGACCTTCAGCACGCCGCCGTCAGGCGCCGGGAGCGTTTGCGGCCACGAGGTTTGCGTCCTGGCGGCGAAGGCTGCCAGGATTACGGATAAGGTAAACAATAACCGTTTCATGATCTTAACGGATTAACCTATAAATAGGACATTATTCCCCATGCGTTTATGTTGTTCCGGTAGCTCACGGCCATATTCTATGTTGACGGCGAGGAGCACTTCCTCGTTTGCGGCAAGATGCTTAGCTGTTCCATGTCACAATTTTTTGATGTATTAAGAATGGGCTATAAATATGGGCAGGCTGGTCGTGTGGATGGTACCCGTCTCATAGTCCGGCTCGAAGAAGCTGGTGAGCAGGCCGTGGCCATAAGAACCCATGACGACAAAATCGTCCCGTTTTTTAAGCAGGTAGTGGAAAAGGGCTTCAGCGGCCTTGGCCCCTTGTGCGATCCACTCGACGTCACTGTAATGATAGCCGAGCCATCGGGTGAGACGCGCCTGTTCAGCCGGTTGCGGGGGCTCGGAGGCAAGGCTGATGACCTTTACCCGTTGCGAGCGAAGCTGCGGGAAGAGATAGGCGAATTGTTTGATAGCGAACAACGACGCCCTGCCGCCATCGTAGCAAAAGACAATATTGTCGATCCGCTCGAAACTTTCGGGCGTCAGGATCACGGGGCAGGCCGAATCATGGATCATTTGCTTTACAAAAGCGCTGGGAATGGGCTCGTCGCCTTTGGAGAAGGTATCGGCGGTCATCAGCAGCAGGTCCGCATAGCGCGTCTCATAGCCGAGTTCGGCGCTGGGAACTCCTTTGTCGAGATAGACATTGAAAGAGATGCCCGATTTTTCCGCCTAGTCGCGGAAGACCGCGATATTCTCCTCGTGTTGGGCGGCCTGTACCGACTCCTTGTCGAATTCCGCGATGGTAACAGCAGTCACGCCGCCCGCGACGGTCCGTCTTTCGATCACCACCTCCGGTTCGGTCACCGGTTCATTAAGGAAGATACCCGTGAGCCGGGATTGGGTCAGTCGCGCAAGATGACAAGCGAAGTCGACCGCATTCTCATCGACGGGATCGTTGTCTACCGCAAATAATAACTTTTCCATAAAATAATTTTCCCAAAGCTATCATGGGTAAAGACCGTGGAGCATGACGCTTGTCAGGGGGCCGCTTGATTGGCGTCACAGGTGAGCGCATCCCGCACCTGTCCCGCCGTAAGCAGCAAAAGACCCGTACACATCACCACCGCCGCACCGAACAACCAGTAACCGGCGCCAGCCCACACGACGGCGGAGATTTGCAACAGGCTCTGGAGAAGCAGCACGAGCTCATTGAGAAACACCCCGCTGACGAAAACCACCATTCCCGTTTTTACGGTCCGCTGGTGCAGGGTAACCAGGTTGCGGGTCACAAAAAAGCCAAGCAGCGCAAGGGTCACGAATCCCAGCAATACAAGATGCAGATAGGCGATGATCACGGAGCGGTGTCCAAATGCCAGTCGCCCCAACGCCGGGACCACCGAGAGCGCCTGCAGGACCAGCTTGAGGCCAAAGGCCATCAACGAGAGGCCCCAAAGCACCTTAACCGCCGAAGACACCGCTAGGGCCAATCGGACCCAGTGGCGGAAAACCAGGAGCACAAAAACAACACCCGCAGCCAGCTGCAAAAGCGCGGCAAGGGCGGCAGCCGCCCAAATCCACGGCGGCGGGTCGGTCCAAAGGAGCGAAAGACAATAGGCCGGGAGGCACGCAAAGCCCAGCAAGACCACGAACGCCTTCGCCAGCGAGCCGACACGGTCCAGCCCACGACCACCAGCCTCGCGCACGCCGCCTGCGCGGCTTGCCCACCACAAAAAAAGCGCGATGACCCCGAAAGTAAACCAGCCATTGTACTGAAAATGTAAGTAGAGATAGATCGCATTATAATAAAAAGCCCGGTTACCCAGGCGGTGCGACATACTATACGCCAGCAGGTAAGGCCCCAGGCTGGACAGCACCAGGTAGAACAACGCAAAACCAATAGCGCGCCGAACCACGGGCGGCCAATGCGCAACCCTCGCATCCCGCCAGTAACAAAATGCAAACCAATACGAAAATACCACCGAAAGCGAAGAGAACATGATCGAGACCGGTCCATATCCCTGCATCATAAAGCTCGCGAGCATACCGAAGCTGGAAACCTGGTTGAGCCAGAATTGGTATCGGTAGCTGCGCGAAAGCGTGCCCCCCGAAGCGTCGAGAATATAAAGCAATCCCACAAATAACGCAGTCGTCACCCAGCCCGAAAAGGCGAAATGCGAATGCGCATGGAGCAGATAGTTGTAATCCAGCGCGAGCAGCCCGAATACTCCCTTATAACGCAGTAGCACTCCGAGAACGGAAACGATAAAGAGGTTGAAGCAAGCATAGAGCACCCATCGGCGAAACGGAACAATCATGTCTCAAAGCTACCGGCGTCAAAAGCCCGGCGGGATGACCTATGTTAGGCTTTTTTATGATATAGATCATATTTTGGCGGGCCAGCCGGCCGTAATCTTGTCCGGATTTTTAAAATCACTCAATCAAAAAAAATGAGAAAAGTTCTATTGGCGGCAGCGCTGCTGGGGTTTTCCTGGGCCTGCACAAATAACGGCGGCAATTCCTCCGCCGCTGCATCCTCGTCCGGCGAGACCACGCCGGCGTCAGGTACGTCAAACGCAAGTTATGATTCCCTCAAAGGGTCCGGAAAATTCACGCATGTGGAACTGAACCCGACACTGGACTCCAAAATGATCACGGCAGGTAAGAGCGTTTATGACCTCAAATGTTCAGCCTGTCATAAACTCACGTCGGAAAAGCTTGTCGGACCGGGCTGGCTTGGCGTTACCACCCGCAGGAAACCCGAGTGGATCATGAACTTCGTCACGAACACGGACGAGATGATCGACAAGGACCCGCACGCGCAAGCCATGCTTCAGATCTGTATGGTCCGGATGCCGAACCAGCATCTTAGCGACGAGGATGCCCGCAACATCCTCGAATTCATGCGCAACAACGATCAATCCAAATAATAAATCGCTACTAAAATGTCTACGCACAAACTTCACTTGCTAGCCGCAGCGCTTATCGGATTTTCTGCGGTTATACCTGGCTGTAAGCCAAGGAACGCGGCAACTGCCATTACCTCGGACGCCGCGCAAAAAACCTATGTCGCGCCGGGGAAATATGACGAGTTCTACAATTTCGTCTCGGGCGGCTTTAACGGCCAGGTCTCCGTCTATGGCCTTCCTTCCGGCAGGCTGCTAAAGCTCATTCCCGTGTTCTCCGTATTCCCCGAGAATGGTTACGGTTACAGCGAAGAAACAAAGGCTATGTTGAATACTTCCCATGGATTCATACCCTGGGACGACCAGCACCACCTCGAACTATCCCAAAAGGATGGCAGCCCCGACGGCCGCTGGTTGTTCGCCAACGCGAACAATACGCCGCGGGTGGCGCGTATCGATCTGACCACATTCAAAACGGAGGAGATCCTCGAGCTGCCGAACAGCGCGGGCAATCACTCGTCCCCATTTTGTACCGAGAACACCGAATACATCGTGGCCGGCACCCGGTTCAGCGTACCAATGGGCGATAATACGGATGTGCCCATCAACTCGTACAAAAAGAACTTTCACGGCACGGTAAGCTTTATCAAAGTCGACTCGGTCACCGGCAGACTTTCTCTCGCGTTCCAGTTGCTGCTGCCCGGCGTCAATTTCGACCTGAGCCATGCGGGCAAAGGCCCCAGCGCGGACTGGTTCTTCTTCTCCTGTTATAACACGGAGCAGGCGCACACCCTCCTGGAAGTGAATGCCTCGCAGCGCGACAAGGACTTTATCATGGCCGTGAACTGGCGCAAGGCCGAGGAGTATGCCCGTGAGCACAAGGGGGAACTCCGTAAGGTATCTTATGTACACAATGTCTATGACGAGAAGACCCAAACGGCCTCCTCCACCACCGAGAACACGGTGCTGGTGATCGACCCGACACAGCTGCCCGGCTTCGTATATTTCATCCCCTGCCCCAAATCGCCGCACGGCTGCGATGTCGACCCCACCGGCGAATACATCGTGGGCAGCGGTAAGCTGGCCGCGCTCATCCCCGTGTTCTCTTTCACCAAATTTCAAAAGGCCATCGCCGACAAACAATTCGACGGCGACTATGCCGGCATACCGGTGATCAAATACGAAGCCGCGCTTTATGGCGAGGTACAAAAGACCGGTCTGGGCCCCTTACACACCGAGTTCGACGACAAAGGCAATGCGTATACTTCGTTCTTTGTGTCTTCCGAAGTGGTCAAGTGGCGTCTTTCGGACCTCCAGATACTCGACCGGAAACCAACCTTCTATTCGGTGGGGCACCTGTGCATACCCGGCGGCGACACCCGACACCCGTATGGCAAATACCTGATCGCGTATAACAAGATCACAAAAGACCGCTATCTGCCCACAGGACCGGAACTGGCACAGAGCGCCCAGCTCTATGATATCTCGGGTGACAAGATGGAGATGATCCTGGACTTCCCCACCATCGGCGAGCCGCACTATGGGCAGGCGATACCGGCGGACCTGATCTCGAAGAACTCCGTCAAATTCTATAAGATCGAAGATAACAACAACCCTTATGTTACTAAAGGGGAGAAGGCCGCAAAAGTGGTACGGGACGGGAACAAGATACATGTCTATATCACGGCCATCCGCTCGCATTTTGTTCCCGACAATATCGAAGGCGTCAAATTAGGCGACGAGGTCTATTTCCATGTGACGAACCAGGAGCAGGATTGGGACATCCCCCACGGTTTTGCGGTTAAGGGTGCGGCAAACGCGGAGATCCTCATTATGCCCGGCGAGACCTGCACACTCAAATGGACACCTACGGAAGTCGGGGTTTACCCCATGTATTGCACCGATTTCTGCAGCGCCTTACACCAGGAGATGCAGGGTTATGTCCGCGTGTCGAAAGCTGGGGCGAACACGCCGTTGCTCTATGGTACCAATCTGCCGGATTCTTCGGTAGCAAAAAATCAATAGGAAACAAATGGAAAAGAAATTGCCCTCTGATTACCGGGCTGTGATCTTTCTGCTGTCGCTGGGGCTGATCCTGGTGCTCTATCTTCCGATCTGGAAGATAGAGCTCTCCGCCCCCCAGTACCCGGAAGGGCTTACCTTAAAGATCTATGCCAATCGCATCGGTGGCGACGTGGATGTGGTCAACGGGCTCAATCATTATATCGGCATGCATACGCTGCATACGCGGGATTTTGTGGAGTTCGTCGCCATGCCTTATATCATCGGCGGTTTTGCCGTGCTGGGATTCCTCGTGTTCCTGATCAACCGGCGGACGCTCTTTTATGGTTGGGCCTTCTTGTTTTTGCTCATCGCCTTTACCTCGATGATCGATTTTTACCGCTGGGAATACAACTATGGACATAACCTCGATCCCCAGGCGCCCATCCAGGTTCCAGGGATGGCCTACCAGCCGCCTCTCCTGGGTTATAAGCAACTGCTGAACTTTGGCGCCTATTCGATACCCGATTCCGGCGGCTGGATCTTTGTCGGGGTAGGGGTGGTGATCGCCGGGCTGCTGGTGCTCGATTGGCGGCGGAAAGCCCACAAGCGCGGGCGGATACCCACCGTGGTGCCCGCGAAGCTGCCGCTGCTTTTGCTGTTTTGCTGTTTACTCCAGGGATGCGCTACAGGACCACAGCCTATTGCGTATGGAAAGGACAACTGCTCGTATTGTAAGATGACCTTTGCCGACAAAAGATTTGGCGGCGAGGTCTGCACGCGGAAAGGGAAGGTGTACAAGTTCGACGACCTGCACTGTTTGCTGGCATCTTTACAGGAAGGCGCGCCGGCCCGCGAAGAGATCGGCACCATCTATCTCCTTGATTTTACCGGCCGCGGATGGATCGAGGCATCGAAGGCATACCTACTGAAATGCGCCGATCTGCATACCCCCATGGGCGGCGATATCGCGGCGTTTACCAGTACAGCGGTTTTGCAACACAGTGAATTCAACGGTCAACAACTCCTATGGAAAGATTTGTATCGATAATACTATCGCTGTCGCTGGCCTTCGGGGCAGCCGCCCGAACATTAACCGTCCGGCCGTACAGCTCGATGTCCTCCGTAGCCGGGGCAATCCGCAGCGCACTCGCGGGAGATACAGTGCTGGTGTACCCCGGCGTCTATTACGAAAAGGGGCTCATTGTCGACAAGCCGATTCTGCTCAAAGGCGTAAGCCATCCGGTGTTGGATGGCGAACACCGGTATGAGGTCGTGACGATAAAAAGCAACGGCGTGACGATGGAAGGATTTGTGATCCGGCATTCGGGCTATTCGGGCTGGAACGATCTCGCCGGTATCCGGCTGACGGCGGTAAAGCATGTGGTCATCCGGAACAATGAGCTCGACGATACTTTTTTCGGCCTGTACTGCCAGAATTCGGACAGCTGCGTACTTTCGAACAACATCCTCCACTCGCGCGCCGACAGCTCGGCGCAGCCGGGCAACGGCATCCATTGCTGGCATTGCACCGCGATGCAAATTCTGAACAATACCATCACCCGCCACCGCGACGGTATCTATTTCGAATTTGTGACGGGCTCCCTGATCCGTGGAAATAAAAGCTTTTACAACGTGCGTTACGGGTTGCATTTCATGTTCTCGCACAACGATCGCTATATGGCTAATATCTTCGATCACAACGAAGCCGGCGTTTCGGTGATGTTCTCCCATGGCGTCGACATGCAGGACAATCTCTTTGCCGACAACCAGGGCGGCGGCGCTTATGGCATCCTGCTAAAAGAGATCACGGACAGCCGGGTCACGGGCAGCCGTTTTCAACACAACACCGTCGCTATCTACATGGAAGGCACCACCCGCGTACGGATCGAAAAGAATACCTTCCGCGATAACGGTTGGGCCATACGGATACAAGCCAGCTGTTCCGCCGACACGATCTGCCGGAATGATTTTTTCGGCAACACCTTCGATGTGGCGACCAATGGGTCCCTGGTGCTCAATAATTTCGACCGCAACTACTGGGATAAGTACGAAGGCTATGACCTCAACCGCGACGGTTATGGGGATGTGCCATATCATCCCGTGAGTCTCTATGCCATGGTCGCCGAAAAGAACCCCGCGGCGATGCTCTTGTACCACAGTTTTATGGTAGACCTGCTCGACCGCACGGAAAAGGTGGCGCCCGGCGTCACACCCGCGGACCTGGTGGATCATTTTCCCGCGATGAAACCAGGCATTATTAACTCAAACCCATAGCCTTATGATCGAATTTTCGCATCTCTCTAAAAAGTTCGGCAAACTGCCCGTCCTGGACGACGTCAGCCTCCATCTGACCAATGGGAAAAGTATTGCGCTCATCGGCCCCAACGGCAGCGGTAAAACGACGTTGATCAAATGTCTGCTGGGGATGGTTGTGCCCGATAATGGAACGATCACGGTCGACGGCAGCGATATCTACGGCGACTGGTCCTATCGCGCAGGTCTCGGCTATATGCCGCAGATCGGCCGGTATCCCGATAACATGACGATCGCGCAAGTCTTCGGGATGATGAAGGATATCCGCCATATACCGGATCAGCAGCTGGATGAGGACTTGATCCGCGCCTACAAGTTACCCGCCATCTACGACAAACGCATGCGGACCTTGTCCGGTGGTACCCGGCAAAAGGTCAGCGCCTGCCTGGCCTTCCTCTTCGATCCCGCGGTGATCGTGCTCGACGAACCCACGGCCGGGCTGGACCCCGTTTCCGCGGGCATCCTCACGGACAAGATAATCGCGGAGACGCAAAAAGGTAAACTGGCGCTGATCACCTCACACATCCTCAGTGAACTGGACGACCTGGTGGACGAGGTGGTGTATCTGCAGGACGGCCGCGTCAAGTTTCACAAAAGTCTGCCGCAGCTTCGCGCGGATACCGGCGAGCACAAGCTGGTGCGCGCTATTGCTCACGTTATGGAAAACGCATGATTATGAAAAAGATCGTCAAATACGTCCTGCTGGACATTCTGCGGAATAAGATCCTGATCAGCTATACGCTGTTGCTTTTCGCCATCACCATGACGATGCTGCTGCTGGGGGATAACGAAACCAAGGTGCTGCTGAGTCTGCTGAACATCGTGCTGATCGTCCTTCCGCTGGTGAGTATCATCTTCTCGACGATCTACTATTACAATTCGGTGGAGTTCATCGAACTGCTGGTCTGTCAGCCCATCAGGCGCACCTCGATCCTCCTTAGCATCTATGCCGGGCTCACCCTGTCGCTGTTGATTGCTTTTGCTATCGGCGTGGGTCTGCCGCTGCTCTTGATGGATCACAGTAGCACGGCGGCATTGCTGGTGATGATCGGCTGTTTGCTGACGGTGATCTTCGCCGCATTGGCGATCCTGGGGTCGGTACGCATGCGCGACAAGACCCGCGGCATTGGAATGGCCATCCTCGCCTGGTTCTATTTTTCGTTGTTATACGACGGGCTGGTGCTCTTCCTCCTGTTTCAGTTCAGCGATTATCCGTTGGAGAAACCTTCCATCGTGTTGGGCGCCTTGAACCCCATCGATCTTGCGCGGATCATGTTGCTGCTGCGACTGGATAGCTCCGCAATGATGGGCTACACCGGTGCCGTCTTCCAGGAATTCTTCGGGAGCGCGGGCGGCACCTTGCTCGCCTTCGGACTACTGCTGCTGTGGACGATGGTTCCGCTATGGGCAGCGCTACGGCGCTTCAATCATAAAGATCTTTAATCCCAACACGAAATGAAGCACTACTGGCCGTTATGGGCGCTCTTGCCGATGCAATTGCTGCTGGCACAGTTACCGTTGCGTGCCCAGCTACCAGCCCGGCCGCAATTGACCGTTCAGGGCCGGATCATAGACCGCCAAACGCAGGAGCCCCTTGAAAATGCGGTGATCCGCGTCCAAAATGGAAAATCCACCCTTTCGGATATTCAGGGAAATTTTCGACTTCCGGTAAAGCATCCGGGCGATTCGTTGGTCGTCTCGTATGTAGGCTATCGGACCGTTTGTCTTTGTGCCGTGCAATGCTGTGCAGGTGAAGATTGCTGCACTCGTGGCGCGTGCCGGCAAGGCATGGAGCTGCAGATGGAGCGGCAGCTCGTCGACCTGCGGACGGTGACCATCGTGCCGGGGGCGGCGCATGCCTCCTTTCATACGATCAGCGCTGTGGATCTGAGGCTGCGACCCCTGAATTCGGCGCAGGACCTGATGCAGCTGGTGCCGGGTTTATTTCTCAGTCAGCACCAGGGCGGCGGACTGGCTGAGCATATCTTTTTCCGCGGATTCGACGCGGATCATGGCACGGATGTCAACGTGTCGGTGGATGGGATGCCGGTGAATCTCGTGTCGCATATTCATGGACAGGGTTTCGCCGATCTTCATTTCCTGATACCCGAGCTGGTGACACACTTGGATTACGGCAAGGGGCCTTATTACGCTGACCGTGGCGATTTCACCACGGCGGGTTATGTCGCGTTCCGGACCGCCGACGTGCTCGATAAAAGCGAGGTGAAGGTGGAAGGCGGCCAGTTCAACACCGGACGGGCGATGGCAAAAGTAGATCTATTGACCGGTCGCGCGTTGGCACGTGGTGAGAGCGCCTATCTGGCAGGTGAAGCGGCTTATACGGATGGCCCTTTCGACTGGGCGCAGCATTTCCGGCGCCTGAACCTTTTCGGGAAGTACAATGTATTGCTGTCACCCCGCACGAAACTCACCGCCACTTTTTCAACCTTCGAAAGCCGCTGGCGTTCTTCCGGTGAGATCCCCGGCCGCGCGGTAACGGCGGGACTGATTCGTCGATGGGGGTATATCGACAGCACGCAGGGCGGAAACACGGGTCGCACGACGATGATCGTCAAAGCGAGGACCGATCTCGGCCACGAGTGGTACCTCGAAAATCAGGCATACTATGCGCATTATTATTTTACCCTGCATTACGATCCGACATTTTTTGCGGAAGACAGCGTACACGGCGACCAGCTTCTGCAGCAGGAACGACGCGATCTCGCCGGTTATGGCGGCCGGCTGACCAGGCACAGTTATTTCATCAAGGGCGGGGATCTACAAACGGCCATCGGCATCAACGCCCAGGCGAATTGGATCGGGCCGGGCTCGCTCGATCACACGATCGGCCAAAACAAAGTGCTCGATACCTTGCAGGCCGGCTGGCCGCGGGAGTATGCGCTTAACGGCTATGTCGACGAGAACTATCATCGGGGGAAATGGCAGATCAACGGCGGAGTCCGGCTGGACTGGCTAGGCTTCCGCTACTGGGACCTTGTGAACCCGCTGCAGCCGGACCGTAATAAATTGATGGCCAGCCCCAAGCTCAATATCTCCTATACATGGAACCCCACGCTCCAGTTCTATCTGAAAACGGGGAAAGGGTTTCATTCGAACGATGCGCGGGTGGTGGTGGCTAACCGCGGGCTGGACATCCTGCCGGCAGCCTATGGTGCGGATCTGGGCATGAACTGGAAACCGTTCCCGAAGTTGATCGTCAATGCAGCGGTATGGACGCTGTATCTGCGGCAGGAGTTTACCTACGATGCGGACGAGGGGACCATGGACCCGGGCGATAAGACCTTGCGCAAAGGCATCGACCTGTCGCTGCGCTATCAGTTCGCACCCTGGCTCTTCGGCAACGTAGACCTCGACTTTTGCCGGGCGCGTGATCTGCAAGCGGCGAAGGGGCAAAACTATCTGCCCCTGGCCGTACCCTTTTGCAGCACCGGCGGGCTTGACGTCAAGCTGCCCGGGGGCTGGAGCGCAGCGGTAAGCTATCGGTATATGAAAGACCGGCCGGCGAATGCGACCGGTACGCTGGTTGCGCAGGGTTATTTCATGACCGATCTCGCGGCTGGCTATACACAACGGCGATGGGAAGTGGGGCTCGGGATACAAAATCTGCTGAATACCGCATGGCGCGAGGCGCAGTTCGAGACCATCTCGCGGATGCGCGGTGAGGCTGCCCCTGTGGATGGTATCAGCTTTACGCCGGGAACCCCGTTCTTTGCGAAGTTGAAGTTTGGGGTGTTCTTCTAAAAAATTCGCTTGGTAATGGAGACCAGGAACCCGCCGGGATAGAACCCCCACCGGTTGCCACCGGACCCGCGACCGTCCCTGCGCGCATCTCCGCCGCGACCACCGCCTCAATTTGGGGGCCATGTATTACGGTTTCGTAAAAAATAGTCATTCTCAAAAACCAGTCCGGCGCCTGGAACGTAAATTGCATAGCAACAGGAAATACTCATTACCCTACCTGTGCCAAATCTATCTGTTCATATGCGAAAATTGACGTCCGGCCTGGCAACCGTAATGCTAATAACCTACTGTATCCTGCTCGCCGGCCAGCCGGTCCGGGCTCAGTCACACAAATTGACTATCTCTCCCTCGATAATCCCGCCCGGCCAGTATGGCGCTAGCTACAAAGCGCAAACCTTCAAAGCCAGCGGCGGCAAATCACCTTATACATACAGCATTTCTGCCGGCAGCCTGCCGCCCGGCCTGTCGCTTTCCAACACCGGGGGCCTGTCCGGCACCCCTGCCGCTGCCGGGGTGTATTCTTTTACGATTACTGCCAAGGACGCCGGCAAAGGAAAGGATGCGATCTCCGGGACCCAGGATTATTCCCTGAATATCTACCAGGCTTCCCTGACGATCACCGCCGCCAGCGCCACTATGACGCAGGGTGGTCCGGTACCCCCGCTAACGGTTTCTTATAACGGTTTCGTGAATGGCGACAACGCCTCCAGCCTTACGGCGCAGCCCAGTGTAACCACTACGGCCACCGCGTCCTCGCTTCCAGGTATCTATCCCATTACGGCCACCGGCGCCGTGGACCCCAATTACAACATCAGCTATCTCCCCGGGATACTCACCATCACTCCAGCCAGCGGTCCTCCTGGCGGCGGCGGTACTCCGGTTACCAACCTCACCGTGACAGCGCAGCCGGAGACAAAACAATACGGCGCGGCCGACCCCCAGCTCGCCTACACGGTAACGGGTCTGCCAAACGGTACCACCACGAGCATCTTTTCCGGCAGCCTCGCCAGGAACCCTGGTGAGAATGTGGGCAGCTATGCCATTACCCAGGGCACCCTCACTGCCGGAGACAAATACAAAATTACTTTCAAAGGCAGCTATCTTACCATTACCCAGGCCGAACAGCAGATCAGCTGGACACAGAACCTGGTGGTGGGTTGCAACACGGCCACACAGCTGCAACTGTCGGCGACGGCGAGCAGCGGCCTGCCCGTGACCTACGAAGTGTCGAACGCGAATGTCGCCACGGTCACCGGGAACCAGCTGACCCTCCACAACCCCGGCACCTCCCTGGTTATCGCCACGCAGGAGGGAGACGCCAACCACGCCGCTGCCGCGGCGGTGATCGATACCGTAGTCTATCAGCCGGAATCGCTCATCAACCAGCACTGGAGCGATGTGATCTTTTTTGACAACAGCAGCGGCGACTTCGTAAGTTGGCAATGGTATAAGAACGGCGATTCCATTCCCGGCGCCACAACCGCATACTATAGTGAAAGCCCTTCGCTCGATGGCCAATATTATGTGCTGGCCACGAATAAAACCGGCCGGCAGATCCAAACCTGTACAATCACCATCACCGGCGATTCGACGATGCCCCAAACTGTCAAGGTCTTTCCCAATCCCGCGAAAGTTGGGACGCAGGTCACGGTGACCGGCAACTATGCCAGCACGGCCTTGCAGGGCGCCATTTTGCAGGTGATAGACCTCAATGGCAGGGTGCGCTCTCAGGTAACGGCTGTTCAGCCGTCGACACAGGTGACGATGCCCACCCAAACCGGCATCTATATTGTCAACCTACTGCTGGCGGGTGGCCAAAAGGCCAGCGCGAATGTGCTGGTGAATTAGTATACGACAAACTCTAAATGCAGACCATTGACCATGATACGAAAGATTGCCGCACTGACCCTCTGTTTGACCGCGATCGTTGGCCTGGCTGGCGCACAAGAGCTGGGCGTTGAGCTCGACGGCGGGCTGCAGGGGATGCGGTATTCGCTGCAGAACGGCCAAAGCAAACTGCTCCCGGGCGGTTCTTTGGGACTGAATTATACTTTCCCGTTATCCAATAATGGTCTGGGTCTCCTTACCGGCATAACGGCCGGACTTTACCGGACACAGGCGACGCTGCCGAGCTCGATGGCCTTTGCCTATCCGCAGGTGGACGATCGGGGCGACGCCTTTCTCTACAATGTTCGGCTCTCCGGCTACAAAGAAACGCAACGAACCCTGGCGGTCACCATCCCGGTGCTGCTACAATATCACACCGATGGCGACGGGGTACAATGGTACGTCGATGCCGGGGGCAAGGTGTTCCTCCCGGCTAATACGACCACAAAGGCCTCCAGCCAGCAGCTGAGCCTTAGCGGCTACTATCCCAATTATGATCTCACGGTCTCGGATCTGCCGAAACACGGATTCGGTACGGTCAACGGCTGGAAAAGCAGCACGACCACGCAGCTCAAACCCGGCGCGGCCCTCAGCGCAGGAACAGGCGTTTCTTTTGGCATTTCGCCCGGCGTCCGGTTCTATGCCGGCGTCTATGTCGATTATGGCCTTACAGTGCTCAAAAGCGGCAGGGATTCCATGCCCCTGATCACTTACAGCTCTTCGGGTATCGACAACGTAAAGACCAATGGCGTGTTCAGCACACCCTATGCCGGGCAGCCGAAATTACTTTCGTTCGGGCTGCAGGTAAGGCTTACCTGGGGCGCCAGGCCGGCAAAACATGCGGCCCGGCACAGCGCCCGGGACACGACGCAGCAGTCATTCCAGATCGTGGTCAGTTCCAAAGATCAAGCGGTGGCCCAGCCGCAGACCCAGGCTCAGCCGCAGACCCAGGCTCAGCCGCAAACCCAGGGCACGACCCAGCCCAAACCCGCACCCCGGGCCAGAAAGAAAGCGCAAATGGTCACGCCACCCCCCGCTGGCGTCCCCCTCAGCGATAGCGAGCTCACCATCCTCCAGCGGCCCGTGGTATTTGGCCTCATCGGCCAAAAAGATATCCCCGGGACGCAAAACCAGATCCTCGACGACGCAGTTAATCTCCTGCAACAGCACCCCGGCCTCCGCATTTCGATCGTAGGCTACACCTGCGACGACGCGCAGCAGCCGGAAGACAGCAAGCTGGGGCAGTCCCGCGCCAAGGCCGTAGCGCGCTACCTGGAACACAAAGGGATCGACCGCCACCGCATGGATATCAGCTATGACAAAGAGGGCCAGCCATCGACGAACTTCGACCCGGCAGCGAATTATCTGAACCGCCGCGTAGTCATCTCGCCGGAGTAGGGATGCGGCAATCGGCGCATGCTGCAACCGGCAACCGGTCGCCCCCTGCTTCATCGCCGTCAAGGCTGCCGGCGCCCCCGCATTTTACGGCCGGGCGGGAACGAACAAGGGTATTGCCGTAAAAAAGAATAAAAAAAGCGGTGAAGGCCAAAAAATTTCCGGCTTTTCAGCTTTTGATTGGATCGCACCGGCCTCGACCGCATCTTTACAGCATATGAAAAGCATTTGCACGTTTGTTTTTGCCTGCCTGTCTGTCGCCGCATCGGCGCAACCGAAACTAGTCGAAGAAGTAAAAGGGAAACCCGGTGAGGTCGTCATCCCTTTCCAAAAGTATGTGCTCCCCAATGGACTCACGGTGATCCTCACCGAAGACCACAGCGACCCGATCGTGCATGTCGACGTCGCATATCACGTCGGCTCCGCCCGCGAGGAGATCGGTAAATCGGGCTTCGCGCACTTTTTTGAACACATGATGTTCGAAGGCTCGGACCACGTGAAGAGCGGCGAGCACTTCAAGATCGTGAACGCGGCCGGCGGCTCGATGAACGGGACCACGGACCAGGATAAGACCCATTACTTCGAAACGGTTCCCGCCAACGAACTGCAAAAGATGCTTTGGCTGGAGTCGGATCGCATGGGTTTCCTGCTCGATGCCGTGACGCCGGGGAAATTCGAGATCCAGCGGGCAACGGTCAAGAATGAGCGGGGTCAGAACTACGACAACCGCCCTTATGGTCTCGCATCGGAGGCCGTAGCTAAGGCGATCTATCCCTATGGACATCCCTATTCGTGGCTGACCATCGGTTATGTCCGCGACCTGGACAGGGTAGGGGTGGACGACCTCAAACGCTTCTTTCTTCGCTGGTATGGCCCCAACAACGCCACCCTCACCATTGGCGGCGATATCGATCCCAAACAAACCCTGACCTGGGTCGAAAGGTATTTCGGGTCGATCCCCCGTGGCCCGGAGGTGACCAGGACGGTGCTGCCTGCGCCAAGGCTCACGTCGGACCGCTATGTGTCGTATACCGATAACTATGCCCGTCTGCCGCTGCTCTACATCGCCTACCCGGGTGTCAAGCGCTACGACAAGGATGTCGCCGCTCTCGATGCCCTGTCGATGATCATCGGCGAAGGGAAATCGTCGATGCTTTATCAAACATTCATCAAAACGCGCGAAGCGGGTGGCGAAGACATGTCTTCTCTTAACGAAGAGCTGGCAGGCCTCATCTCGATCCGGGTGCTGCCTTATCCGGGGCAAACCCTCGCGGCCGTCAAACGCAAGGTCGACTCGGTGCTCGATGCCTTCGAGCGTCGCGGCGTTACGGATGACGACCTCGTGCGTTTCAAAAGCCAAAGTGAATCGGATTTCGTCAACTCACTCGGCAGCATCGCCGGTAAGGTCAACGAGCTATCCAGCTCCGAGCTGTTCGCCGGCGATCCTAACCGCATCGGCAAGGACCTCGCGGCCATCCGCCAGGTCACAAAGGAGGATGTCATGCGCGTGTACCGCGAATACATCAAAGGCCGGCCATCGGTTATCCTCAGCGTCCTGCCTAAAGGCGGCGTCGTAGCCCCTGCCGCGCCGGACAATTATACCGTCGACAGCACCCATTATACGGCGCCCGATTATGGTTATGCCGGGCTGGTCTATCATAAACCCAAGGACAATTTCGACCGGGATCTCCACCCGGTTGCCGGGCCGCCCGTGCAGGTTAAGGTACCTGATTTTTATACCGGCCAGACACCCAACGGCGTGCGGATCATCGGCACGGAGACCCGGGAGATCCCCGCGGTGACGATCAATCTCAGCGTAAAGGGCGGCGCGTTGTGGGCTTCGCAGGACTCCGCGCACGCGGGTCTGGCGACGGTGGTGGCGCAGCTCCTGGGCGACGCTACGGAACATTACACGGCCGAAGGTTTCAGCGACGCATTGGATATGCTGGGCAGTACGATCGCCGTTTCGGCAAAAAGCACGGGCATCGACTTCGGCGTTTTCTCGCTCAGCAGAAACCTCGATGCCACGCTGGCCCTGTTACGCGAACGGCTGTTCCATCCTAAGTTCACGGAAGAGGCGCTGACGCGCGTCAAAAAACAGCTGGAGCAGGATTTTCAGCAGCGCAAGACGCAGGCCGCCCCGCTGGCTTCCGCGATCTTCGGCGACTTGCTTTATCAACCCGGCAATGTGCGTTCCTATGCCCTCGGCGGCACGGAGAAGACCATCGCAAGGATCACGCTGGCCGATGTACAAAAATTCTATGACCAGTATTTCGCGCCCGGGCTGACCTCGGTACAGGTCGTAGGTGACGTGAGCGAAGATGCGGCGAAAAAGAAGCTGGCCTTCCTGGACGGCTGGCCGGCGAAGACATTGAGCGTCCCCGCTGCCGATTCCGTGGGCCGCGTCTTCGACGGCAAGGTGCTTTATCTCGTAGACGTTCCGCACGCGGCGCAAAGCGAGCTGCGCATCGGCTATGCCCTGGGGGTCGACTATGACGCTACGGGTCTCGCATACCGGCTGGCGCTCGCCAATTACAATTTCGGCGGCGGCTTCAACAGCCGGATCAACATGGACCTGCGGGAAGCCAAAGGCTGGACCTATGGCGCCTTCTCGGGGTTCGCATTTGGCGAGTACGGCGGCTACTGGGTAATGCAGTCGGGGGTTCGGGCTGCTTCCACGGATAGCGCCGTGAAGGAAAGTCTGCATGATCTCCGCGAATATGCGCAACATGGGATCACTGCCGAAGAGCTTCATTTTATGCAGCAGGCCATCGGGCAAAGCGATGCATTGAAATACGAGACCAATCCACAAAAGGCCTCGTTCCTGCAACATATCCAGGAGTATGAACTAAAGGCCGATTATGTGCGGGAGCAAAACAAGATCCTGCAGACGATTCCCACGGCGGAGATCAATGCCCTCGCGGCCCGTTATATGAATCCTGAGCAGATGGTCATCCTGGTGGTAGGTGATAAGGAGAAGATCCTGCCGGGGCTGCAGACGCTCGGTCTGACCATCGTCGAGCTCGATACGGATGGGAACCGGAAGTAAGCCGTAGCTGCGCACTGCGAACCCCCGAGCTTAGACCCCACTCGCGCGAAAGCCGCGATCCCCTACAGCGGATAAGCCGTATCACTTTTAGTCTCCGATAACACGAAAAAGCTTTGCACGGTGGAGATATTGGGCAGCCGTGCAAGCTTATTCCGGTAAAATTGCTGGTATTCCTCCATGTCCTTCGTGGCGATACGCAAGATGAAATCGAATGTACCCGTCATCTGAAAACATTCCATCACCTCGGGAAATTGCGCGACCTCGTGTTCGAATGTGTTTAGCGTATTGGCCGTATGGTCGTTGAGCAGTACGTGGGAAAAAGCGATGAGTCCCTTCGCGATCTTTTTTCTGTCGAGGATCGCCACGATGCGCCGAATATAACCTTCCTGTTTCAACCGCCGCGTCCGGTCGTGGATGGTGGCTACGGATTTGTGCAGTTTGAAAGCAATCTCCTTGTGTGTTAGTGAAGCGTCCTTTTGTAAGAGATCTAAAATTTTCAGGTCGATGGCATCAAGGTCGTTCATAAAGCGAAAATTAAGATAAAGATAGACGTGATCGCCGGAAAATTTATGGATTTTTCACAAACGGTTGGGTGCAACGGGGGAAACGTTGAATTTTGAGCCGATAAAATTGTACGATGAACGATCTTTATTTGGACAAGCGGATCACCGGTCGGGAAGAAGTCTTCCGTTCCCTTTGGCATCTCGTGGGCAACACGCCGATGCTCGAATTGCAGTTTACAGATGTTTCCGGACCGGGAAAGATCTATGTCAAATGCGAGCATTACAATCTCACGGGAAGCATCAAGGACCGCATGGCCTTGTATATTCTTCACCAGGCTTATCGGCGTGGAGAGATCCAGCCGGGTGATCTCATCATCGAGGCGACGAGCGGCAACACCGGCATCGCCTTTGCGGCCATCGGAAAAGCGTTGGGGCATCCCGTGCGGATCATCATGCCGGACTGGCTGTCGCGCGAGCGGATGGATATCATCAGAAGCCTTGGCGCGGAAGTGGTGACGGTGAGTAAGGCACAAGGGGGATTCCTCCGGAGCATCCGGATGAGTGAGGAGATGGCCGCTGCGGGGCGCGTCTTCCTGCCGCGGCAATTTGACAATACGGCCAATACCGCTGCCCATGCATTGACCACCGGGCCCGAGATCCTGGGACAGCTGGCTGCGGTGGGCAAAAACGTCGATGCCTTCGTCGCCGGTGTAGGCACGGGCGGCACGGTGATGGGGGTGGGCGGGTTCCTGCGCGGGACGCAGGCGGAAATGCATCCGGGCATGCAAACCGGGACGCGCCGGCAAGTCCGCGTTCATCCCGTAGAGCCTGCCGAATCGCCCACGCTGACGACGGGTCACAAGGTAGGCAGCCATCGGATCCAGGGCATCTCGGATGAGTTCATCCCGTCGATCGTGCGGCTGGAAACGTTGGATGCGATCCTCGCCGTTCATGATGGCGATGCGATTCTGATGGCGCAAAAACTTTCGCGTCAGCTTGGACTGGCGGTGGGCATCTCGTCGGGCGCGAATGTCATCGGCGCGATCCATGTGGCGCGGGAATTGGGGCCGGAGGCCGTGGTAGTGACCGTGTTGCCGGACAGCAATAAGAAATACCTGAGCACCGACCTGGTACGCGAAGAACCTATGCGGTCCGATTATAGTTCAGCCACCACCGATTTTACCGGCTATACGCCGATCCCGCGGCTGGACCGTGCGATCGTGCCGGCGACTCCCGACAGCGATCGTGCGCGATAAAGATTGTTTTCTCATGTGACCGCTACAGCCTATGTCTATAGGCTGCTTTTTTATACGACCATTTTTCCCACACTCTGCTCCAACCCCAATCGCGCAAAATGACTCATCGATCCAAATTCAGCATGTTCCGTTACGAGCATTTGCGTCCGGCCTCCACCAGCATCGCTGAAGGTCACGATGGTCTGGATATCCGCGGGGAAATCCGGCGGCATACCCACCGCCACCGGGTCGACCCGATTGCCCGAAGCATCCGCGAGATGTTGGATGAGCTCGATGCGCTCCATAGGGAGGATGCGGACATACCGCCAGGCGGTAAAGAACTCCTGTCCGCCCATCTCCGCCGCTGCTTTCATGCTCACGAGGGATAGGCCGCCTTCCCGGAGGTCCAGCCGGACAAAGGGACAGGTAAACCGATCCGGGCCCCACCAGCCTTTGATCAGCGCGGGTTCGGTCCACAGCGCCCATACCGCTTCTACAGGTGCGTCGAAAGTTCGGCTCACTTCGATGATGTTAGCCATGGGTACACGCGTTTTGAAGTGCTTCGAGATCGAATTTGCCCATTTTCATAAAGGCCTGCGTGACCCTCGGGGCACGTGCGGGATCGATCTCCGCCTGATCCTTACAGGGATACATACGTTTGCTCATACTGCTATTTGTTTTTCATTTTTTTCAGCAAATCGTCCATGGCTGCCAGCCTGCCCTCCCAAAGCTTGCGATAGGGATCGAGCCAATCCGCCACTTCCTTCATCTTTTTGGGATTCATTTGATAGTAGACCTCCCGGCCCGTCGTGGTTTGTTGCAACAGCTCACATTCGTGCAAGACCTGAAGGTGTTTGGAAATCGTTTGTCTTGCCGAATCGAAATTGTCGGCGATGGCGCCCACCGTCATGGCCTGAAAGGCCACCAGCCCCAGGATGGCCCTGCGGGTAGGGTCTGCGATGGCCTGGAATACATCTCTGCGAAGATTCATTTTGTGCAGCTATTTGACTGCAAAAATAAGCGCAGTCATTTAACTGCGCAAATTTTTTTCAAAGCGCGGGCTACGGGGTGTGGGTGATCCGGCCCGATTTTGGTGTAGCCTGCCTACAACTATTCCTATTATGTCGACAACTCAAAGCTCAAGGCTGATCAATGCTTCACCCGAGTCGTTGTACCAGGCCTTTACCGATCCGCACGCGCTCGAGGCGTGGATGGCTCCGGGGGAGATGACGGGCAAGGTGCATACCTTCGATCTCCGGGTAGGGGGCAGCTATTCGATGTCGCTGTATTATCCCACGGCCGACCGAAGCGCGAAAGGAAAGAGCGCGGCAAATGAGGACCGGTATACGGCCCGGTTCATCACCTTGCAACCAAATAAAAAAATTGTGGAAGGGATTCGTTTCGACTCCAGCGGTCCCGGGTTTGTGGGCGAGATGATCATGGAGGCGCGTTTCGAGCCGGAAGGGCGGGCAACGCGCGTGACCATGGTCTTCACCAATATTCCCCTCGGCATTAAAGCCGAAGACAACGAAAAGGGGACGGAGCTCTCGCTGGAGAAACTGGAACACTATGTTCGCGAAAAGGGGGCTGGCAAATCGTAGGCAACAAAATGGGGATTTCTCTTCCCACCACGGCGCCTTTATAAGCCTAAAAAGGCACACCAACCGTGGTTTTTGAGATTGGCGTCCTTATTGTATTTATTACTATGGCTTTTATAGGATATTGGATTTTAGCAACGGCCTGGATTTCCATCCGGGCTTCTTTTTTAGAACAGGCCTCCGCGGCCCCATCGCGAATGCTTAAAACACCCAAAAAATGCTCGCCTGGACGACGCTGGTCTTGAAATCCGGTTTTATGCTTGTCGGCTGAAAATCTCCCACCTTGGACAACCCCGCTACATACCGCACGCCAAAACCGAGACCCCTTCTGGATTGATAGCCGATGCCGGCCGCCGCTGCCAGATCCATCCGTTGGGCAAACGAACCCGAATGCAGGGAATCGGTGAAGTCTTTGAGCCGCATGCCCACCTGCGGGCCCGCCTCGAAATACAAACCGCAGCCAGTACGATACTTCAACAAAAAAGGTACGGTAAGATAATCCACGCGTACATCCGTCGCGCCAAATTTGTTGTCCCTGACCTTCGCCCCCTGGGTAGAGAAAAGGAACTCTTCCTGTATCGCGAGATTACCAACTAATTTAAAATCGACAAGCGCCCCCGCGTGAAAACCCACCAGGGCGTCCGTCTTGAAATTCGCGTTGGTGTAATTGCTGTAATTGGCCCCGGCCTTGAGGCCTAAGCTGAGCCTGCTCATGATCCCCCGCATAAGGCCCTGGCCGAAGGAAACGCTGGATACAAAGATCAAACTAATGAAAATTGTCTTCTTCATTGATTTTTATTTAGCATTTTTGTTAAACTAAGCGCAAAAAATAGGGCCCTATTGGGCCGGTGCTGGTCGGGTCGATCCATGCCGGTTCCCCGCGGGCCATTAGTCTCTGAAAAGCACCTTCATGATCAGCTGTTTTCTTTCCTGCATGATCTTTTGATAACTGGCTTCGTTGATATTGATCATATGCTGCAGCATTCGTTTGTGCAGGGACGGGTAGATGCAAAGGGACATGATATTGAGCAGGAACTGTTCGGCCGACATCCGGGGCACCGAGCCTTTTTTGATCTCCTCCTTCAGGTCTTCTTCGATGCTGTCGAGCAGCTCTTTTCGCAGCTCGTTTTCCAGCGGGACCAGCACGGTCGAGTCATCCCGGTTCATCTCCGTAGTGAGAAAGGTCTCGAGATAGGGATATTTAAGACTCTGCTCGATGGTGATCTCTACGAATTCGCTTATTTTTTTCCGGAAAGAGATCCGCTTTGACAAAAACAGTTCCCGCATCCGGTTGCGGACAACCAAAACCGCTTCTTTGACTACGACCTCGAAGAGATGATCCCTGCTCTGGAAATAATAATAGATCAGCCCGCGGTTGACTCCCGCCTCCTTGGCGATCACCTGCGTGGTAGCGTGCAGCCGCCCTTCGACAAAAAAGATGCGCATGGCAGTCTCTTTGATCAATTGTTCGGCCTGGGAGTCGATGATGGGCATGATTTATTTTAGCATATTTGCTAAACAAAGCTACGGCTTTTTCCCGAACTGCCTAATTTATTTGACATTTTTGCTAATAAACGGGCGTCATCGATCAGATTCCATCGATAAAAGCTTCGATGGTGCCGGTCCCGGCGCTGGTCCATTCCAGCAGGATCTCGCTGTCCAGCGGGGCATAGATCTCCTTCTCGGCGGGGTCCTCCGGCAGTTCTTTGACGGGTATCAGTCTAAAGGAGTTGAGTTCGATGTAGTCGATCTTTTTGCTAAGGGAATATCCCTTGATGAGTACATAGTGAAATCCTTTGTCTTTTAACTGTTGCAGCGTTTTTTTCGTTAATCTCACGAGTGATTTGTTCCCGGTCATACGCGCATGTTTTGGAGAATGGCTAAATTTAGGCATAGTTAGGATCGTGCGGATTGATCAATGTCACAAGAGAAAGTGATAAAAATCACTTTGAAAAGTATAGCCTATGAGCATAGAAGGTATTTTTCGGATCGACGAATGGGATTTTGAACGCGAGTCTATTCTGGCGGACTTGCCTGCAGCCCATTTGGCGAAGCTCATGGAGCGGAAGACCGAGCATCCGTATAAGCGGGGCGAGGTGATCTTCAGGGAGGGCGGTTATCCGTTGGGCATCTTTTTTATCGTCAAGGGAAAGGTAAAGAAGTACAAGGCGGACGTTGACGGAGTGGAGCAGATCATTTATGTGGCCAAAGCGGGGGAACTGTTGGGCTATCACGCCGTTTTGTCCGGGGGGCATTATCCCGATTCGGCCGCGGTGATCGAAGAGAGTGTGATCGCCTGTATTCCCAGGGAGGATTTTATGGAGGTGCTCCACCAGAGCGAACTGTTGATGCGGCGGCTGTTGAAGACGCTGAGTCATGAATTTTCGGTGTTGGCCAATAGCATTACGATGCTGGCGCGCCGCAGTGTGCGCGAGCGTCTGGCGTTGCAGCTGGTCGTGGTCCGCGAAAAATACAAAGCCGATTTTGCACCGGGCGAGCCGGTGGAGATCGATCTCAGCCGGGAGGATCTGGCCGGGCTGGTGGGTACGGCGAGGGAGAACGTTGTCCGCACGCTGAGCGAGTTCAAGGAAGAAGGGATTGTGGAGACCCGCGGCCGGAAGATAATAGTAAAGGATATAAAAAGGCTGGTGGCGGTGGCTAATTTCAAATGAGGATCAGCCGCGATTATCTATAAAAATGCGTCTATGTTACGTCATACCGGTGCAAGGCGGAGTTTTGTGCACAACGTGCGGCTGGCCGTTTTGCTTTGTCTGAATGCGGGCTTTATCAATGGTGCGGGTTTTCTCGCTTTCGCCGTATTGACGACGAATGTTACGGGACATGCCGCGTTGCTCGCCGTATATGTCGCCACCGGCCGCGCCCGCGCCGCGCGGATGGTGGGGTTGTGGCTGTTCCTGTTCCTTTCGGGCGCCTTTACATCTTCTATTTATATCCGCAGGTTCGGGCGCGAGCGGCCATCGGCCTATTCGATCCCGATCCTCGTGATCATTGCCGTCCTCCTGTTCGTCCTTTATTATGGCCCCAGCTTCGACCATTCACTTGTCGAGACCGAATATTTTGCGGGGAGCCTTCTTTTTGTCATGGGCATGCAGAACGCCATGGTGTCGATGATCTCCGGTTCGGTGGTGCGGACTACGCATTTGACGGGTACGGTTACCGACCTGGGCATCGATCTTTCCGAGGTCGTGACGCAACGGCGGCCCATCGATGGCGAGCTTCGGCGGCGTATTTATCTGCGGTTATGTATCATCGGCTTCTTTCTCGCCGGCGGGATCGGCGGCGGTCTGTTGTTCACGCTGTACGGCTATCGCGCCTTCACCGTTCCGGTGTTGCTGTTGCTAACTGCGCTCGTCTATGATTATGCGCGGGTCTACGTGGTGCGTAAGGTCCGTCTTCGGGTGCGGCATTAGCGGCGGATCTCATACCAAAGTTCGACAATGCCGTTCTTATAAGCAGTAACATCTTTAAGATGCAGTGCACTTTCCTTTTCTGTCCGGTCGAAGAATCGCAGGCCGTCGCCCAGCATCACCGGCAGCACCGTCATCCGCACCTCGTCCGCCAGCCCCGCCTGCAGAAATGCCTTCACCAATGCGGCGCCCCCCACGACCCAAACATTCCCGAACCGCGGTCTCAGCCGCTGGCTCACCAGTTTCTCCAAACCACCCGAATAAAGTTCAATATTGGACCGTTCCACCACCAGGTCCCGATGTGTGACCACAACCGTCGGTGTGTCGCCATAGGCCCACCCATAGCTCCGCGAAAGCGCAAGCGCATGTTCATACGTCCGCGCGCCCATGACATAGCAATCGATCGTTTTCAAAAACTCCGCCGAATCCTCCCCCGCGACTCCCTTGTCATAGCTATCCTCCGTCTCGAACCACGAGACGCTATTGTCCGGCTTCGCGATGAACCCGTCGACGCTCGCGACCATGTGAATGGTTATTTTACTCACGGATGTTTGTTATATTTTTACGTGCTGTACCAAAAGCATGTAATCCTCTTCCCCTAAGATATTGGTTAAAACGATATCTAGCGCCAAAGTTTTTTGCTTTCGCTGAAATCGAATGAGTTCATTTGCATTCGGACGCGTAGCTGACGATCCCCTTTGTGACGCTAAATAGATTTGAACCAAATCCAAAACGCGCTGATTTCTTTGGTAGTCATCCGGTTTGAGCATTTAAAGATATTCATTTATACTTGCTATCTTTTCCTTTACGGCGGGTGGCATGGCTTGCTTTTCCCGAACCAGTTCTTTCATAAAAGAATAGCTTTTCGAAGGTAGGCTCATTTTGTTTGCAATTTTTACGATGGCTGAATAAAAGCTGTCATCGATTTCAATATTGCATTCATAAATCTGCGTTATCGTCGTGTCAAAGCAAAGACCATACTCCCGATGGTCAAGCAGTTCTTTAGCTGTCTCAATATCCACGTCATTCAATCCGAGGATTTTTGAACTCTCGATGAAAAGGTTAAGTATTTTTCCTATTACGCTCATTTTTGTCTCGTGTCGTAGTGTCCAATAAATACAAATATCAAAAACGCTCATCAGTAAGATATATCTGGTTGGAGGTCACAATTTGTGACCTCCGTCTCTGCGGCTCGTGACCAAAAGCCATATCGATATTGGATCGGCAAACAATTTTCCTTTATTTTTCGCCAGATTTATGAGAAGTTTTGCTATCTCCATTATCCTGGCCTTTGCCGTACCCTCCGCGAAAACGATGCGTTCCCACTTGCCGCCGCGCGGCATCGCTATTCTTGAACTTTGCCAGTTCTGGCGTCTAATCTAAACAGATGATTATCCCAGCTTTTTGTCTGAATCACCCCATCTTCCAGTTTAAAGTCTTCGCTTCCCGTGGACGTGATAAATATATCCGAACCAGAAAAGCACCAAGTGGTTTTCCCATCTTGTCCTAATCTGGATATTTGTAGTTCGTCGTGTACGATAAAACTGCCCTCGAATTTATAAATTCCAAAACATGTAGCAGGATCCGCCTCTGTGGCCCATAGCAACCCCAACTCTGGAATAGCAAGACAAAAAATAGTCTTGCCGCAGCACAAAAGCAATTGGTGAGCCTCCAATATTGAAGAGTTTGGATGTATTGTCGTAGCACCTCCTGAAGAGCATATGCAAGCTGAGTTTATAATTTCATGGTCCTTTAGCAAAAGAACACCATGCTTTGAGCTATAGTCATAGTCGTAATCAGCCTTATTGGGATAAAACTTGTTATATTCAATAACATTGTCGGTAGATTCCGGATTATAACCCGCATCGTTAAACAGCCCGATCGAATAACCGAATGCATCTCCCAAATATGGTCCTCATAATCGCTAATGCTTAGCACTCCTTGTATAATATTCGGATTCCCTTTAATGGTCAACTTGTATACATTCCTATCGGCCAATTTGGCCTCAGCTTTCCAATTAAATTTCCAACCTGCTTTCTTGGTTATACTTTTGATATCTTCTTTTGTAACCAGCAATATTTCGGTTTCGAAACTATCTCCGGATATGGTATTTACTATACTGTTGGTGAGTCTATCTATTTGGATATCATTAGGATAATTATCTTTTTTCACTTTAAGCAAATTTACAAAAAGAATATTTCCGTTTCTCATACAAAAGGAGTGGCTCCTTCGAGCCGAAGATCAACTTCTGTCAGATACCTATATTTTTGCCCCAAATACAAGCCCAAATGAATTGGATCATCCTTATCATCGCCGGACTTTTTGAAGCGGCATTCGCGTTTTGTCTGGGAAAGGCGAAAACGGCCGAAAGCGCACATGTCTATTGGTGGTATGCCGGATTCGGGGTAGCGCTCGCCATCAGCATGCTCCTGCTGGTGAAAGCCACGCAGACCCTGCCGATCGGGACGGCCTATGCGGTGTGGACGGGCATTGGAGCCGCGGGGACAGCGTTGATCGGCAGCCTGGTGTTCAAGGAGCCCGCGACGGCGTTGAGACTATTGTTTCTTGCGATGTTGATCGGCTCCGTGATAGGACTAAAAGCGGTTTCGCACTAAGGCTAAGGCTGCGAAGCGTCCGCCACGTGCGTCACATGCTCCCGTAAAAGCTTTTGCCGAACGTATTCGAGGGCAGCCGGTCCACCCGCCCGCAACTTGAGCGCGGGCTTATATTTCTCGCAATCCACTGAAAGATATTTCGCACTCCAGCCGATCGCCTCCACGAACAGCGGCAGCAAGTCGATGCTCTTCTCCGTGAGACTATAGGTCAGCTTTTGTTTGTGGACATCTTCCGGCGATCTTCCCTTGGTCACCATGCCTTCTCTCTCCAGCATCGCCAGCCGGTCCCGTAAGATGTTGGAGGCTATACCTTCCTCGGACAACCGAAGCAGCTCATTAAAGTGCCGCCGGTTGTAGAAAATCATATCCCTAAGGATCAGCAATGTCCATTTGTCGCCAACCACCTCGACCATTAGGTTCACCGGGCAATGAGATCTATGCGGCTCCATTTGTGCTTGTGTTTAACAACTGGTTGCAAAGATAGGTCTTTTTTCCGGATAGGTTCGCCCTGCAAGATATTGGGATATAGGTACTTAAAGATAGTCAAAAAAATTATCTTCTGAAAACCTTGTTTAGTAAGTCTAAACAACTTTAAATTTGCAAGTAGTTGTAAAATAAAACTAGTCAAAACAAAGCAAAACAAAACAAACCAAAAGTTATGACACCCATCACCACACGTATTCTGGCCATTGGCGCCGGCACCTCGCCGATTACGGACGAGGACAGAAAGACCATTATGCCCCGGGAAGTACAGGCGACCGTTGAACTTTATCTACAGGGAAAGATCGACCAATGGTGGTTCAGAGCGGACGGCAAAGGCGTTGTTTTTCTGCTCAACGAGACCTCGGTCGAAGCCGCCCACGAAATGCTGGAAGCCATGCCCCTCGGCGTCGCAAAGCGATTGACCTTCGAGCTGATGCCGCTCGGCCCGCTCTTTCCGCTACGGATACTAATGAGCCAGGCCGCAGCCGCAACCGCAGCCAAATAGGCCAGGCCGCAGCCGCAGTCGCAACCGAAACCGCAGCCAGCTAGATCAACTTATCCGGCGTGATCGGCAGCTCGCGGATACGCTTCCCGCAGGCATTGTATACGGCATTCGCCACCGCCGCGGCAACGCCGATCAGCGAGATCTCGCCGACTCCTTTGGTGCCAATGGGATTGATGTACGGGTCGGGTTTGTCTATAAAGATCGCCTCGATATCCGGGATGTCCGCATTCACAGGCACATGGTAGTCGGCGAGATTGCCGTTGATGTATTTGCCGAAGCGATCGTCGATCACCGCTTCTTCGGTGAGAACCATGCCGATGCCGCCTACGGCGCCGCCGATCATCTGGCTGCTTGCGGTCTTATGGCTGATGACCTTGCCCGCGTCGACCACGGCGATGAGTTGCCGGACGCGCACCTGTCCCGTGAGCGGATGCACAGCCACCTTCGCAAAATGCGCCGAGAAGGAATAGCTCGAATATTTCTGCGCCTCCGCATCCGGCTTGGACTCGCCCGACAGCTCCAGCTCCGGCAATCCATGCTCTTTCAAGACCCGGACATAGTCGATGTCGGTAGTCGAATCCACAGGCAAACCCGAAAGCTCATACAACCTCCCCCTCAAAGCTACACAGACGTCATGCACCGCCGAGCCCACGGAAGAGACCGTTTGCGAGCCGCCCTGCGTAGGCGCCGTAGGAAATCCGGAGTCGCCCAGTTCGAAGCTGATCTTATCCGCGGGTAACCCTAGTATATTGGCGGCGATCACCGTCATAGCGGTCCCCGTACCCGGGCCGATATCGCTGGTCGCGCTCCACAAGACTACCCTCCCATCGGCCGAAAGCCGAATGCGAACGGTAGTAGCAGAACGATGCGCACCAAAGGCGCCGCAGCCCATACCATAGCCCACGAGCCACTCGCCGTCCCGAAGCGATCCTGGATGAGCGAGCCGCTGATCCCAGCCGATACGCGAAGCGCCAAGCGCATAACATTCCTTGACATATTTGCTCGACCAGGGCAGGTTGCGCTCGGGATCGGTCTCGGCATAGTTGGCCAGGCGCAAAGCGATAGGGTCCATGCCGAGCTTATAGGACAGCTCGTCCAGCGCCGATTCCAGTGCAAAAGCACCCGTCGCCTCGCCCGGTCCCCGCATGGGGCAGGGTACCCCTACATTCAACGGCACCACGCGGTACCGGGTATTGGCATTCGCACTGGCATAGAGAAACCGTGAAACGGCGACGGCATTCTCGGTGAACTCTTCGTAGACGGCCGTTTGAGAATGCGACTCATGTGTGATACCCACCAGCTTGCCGTCCAAAGTAGCCCCGAGACCGATCTTCTGTATCGTTAGCGGCCGGTAACCCACGGAGGTGAACATCTGTTCCCGTGTCAGCGTGAGCTTCACGGGACGTTTGACCAGCTTCGCCGCCTGCACCGCGGCGATCTCATGCGGCCAGGTACGCAGCGAAGACCCAAAGGCGCCACCGACAAAACGGGAATGGATATGGACTTTTTCGGTAGCCAGCCCGAACGCGTTGGCAACCGAGCGCTGCGAACCCATCACCCCCTGCGATTTGGTATAGACATGCACTTCATCGTCACCCACCCAGGCCGCGATGGTCACGTGCAGCTCCATGGGGTTGTGCATCTCGCTGGGCAGCTTGTAGTCTTCCTCGACGATCACGGGTGCATTCTTATAGGCGTCGGCGAGCCCGCGGACATAGTCTTTGTACTGTCCGTTGTTCGGCACCACACCTTTATCGAAATTCTTCTCAAAAGAAGTCTCGAAGGGCGTCTCTGCATAAGTCGCCGTCACGAGCTTAGCCGCATAGGTCGCGCGTTCAAAGGTCTCGGCGATCACCAGCGCGATGGGCTGACCGTTGAAATAGACCTTGTTGTCATTGAACAGTTTCAACCCCCGAACGGGTTTGACCGCATCCTTCTGAAAACCGGGCACTGCAGGCGCGTTGAAGACGGTGATGACCGCCACCACACCCGGCGCACGCTCCGCTGCACGCGTGTCCATGGCCGTTACCGTACCGCTGGTGATGGTTGCGGGCACCAGCACGCCATAGGTGAGGCCGGGTTGTTTGTATTCGCCGGAATATTTCGCACCGCCGGTGACCTTTAGTCTTCCGTCGACGCGGTTCAGCGGTTCTCCCAATACGATCTTGTTCATAGCAAAACGATTAAGCCGTAACACCCGAAGCCGTCTTCAGCGCCTGGACGATGGCGTTCGGGGCCAGCGTTAATTTAAATTGGTTGTACGCATAGGCCTTTGCGCCTTGCATGGCGAGATAGGCGGCCTGCCGGAAATTCTCGACAGTAGCCGGCTTACCGCGCAAAAAATCCTCCGCGGCTTCTAACCGCCAGGGTTTATGTGCTACCCCGCCCATCACCAGGCGAACGGCCCGGACGTTCCCGCCGTCGAGCTGCAAGGCAGCCGCCACCGACACCAGCGCAAAAGCATAAGACGTCCGGTCGCGGATCTTGAGATAGTGAACGTGATCGGGAAAGGCCGGTAAAGGCAACGTCAGGGATGTGATGAGCTCTCCGGGCTCCAGCACATTGTCTTTTTCCGGAGTGTCGCCGGGCAACCGGTGGAAATCCGCAAACGGCAAGATGCGACCGCCGCGAGCCCCCTGAATATGAACGGTGGCCTCCAGCGCCGTGAGCGCGATGCTCATATCGCTGGGGTTGACGGCGATGCATTGGTCGCTGGCGCCAAAGATGGCATGCATCCGGTTGTATCCCTGGAGCGCGCCGCAGCCGCTGCCGGGAACGCGTTTGTTACACGGCAGCGCCGTATCGAAGAAATAAGGGCAGCGCGTGCGTTGCATCATATTGCCGCCGACGGTAGCCATATTGCGCAGCTGCGGCGAGGCGCCGGCATTGAAGGCCATCGATAGCAGCGGATAATGTTTCAACACGAGCGGATGATCGGCCACCTCGCTGTTGGTGCAAAGCGCGCCGATGCTCAACCCGGTAGGCGTCCTGGAAATATGCTTTAGCGGCAGATGCGTAATATCGACCAGCTTTTCGGGCGTGACGATGCCCATCTTCATCAGGTCGATGAGATTGGTGCCGCCCGCCAGGAAATGGCTGTCCCGCCCCAGCGCGCGGATCGCGCCGGAAGTTTCCGTAGCCCGTACATAGGTAAAAGGATTCATAACCCACTGTTTTTAACGTCCTCGATAGCTTTAACGATATTCGAATAGGCGCCGCAGCGACAGATATTGCCGCTCATGAATTCGCTGATCTGCTCGCGAGAGTGTGTCCGGCCTTCTTTGACCAGCGCCACGGCCGACATGATCTGTCCCGACGTGCAATAACCGCACTGGAACCCGTCGTGCCGGATAAAGGCGTCCTGCATCGGGTGGAGGTTATCGCCAACAGCCAGCCCTTCGATGGTGGTGATCTTCTTCCCTTCATTACTCACCGCCAAAGAAAGACAGCTGTTGATCCGTACCCCGTTCACATGCACGGTACATGCTCCGCACTGTCCGCGGTCGCATCCTTTCTTGGTTCCGGTGAGATCGAGCTGCTCGCGCAGCAGGTCCAGCAGGGTCGTCCGCGGCTCGACTTTGAGGCTGTGTTTGACGCCGTTGACCTCGATGTTCAGCGGCATCTTCTCGAAGACATCGGCGATCTTTTCGTCCCACTGGTGTTCTGCCGCCCTTACGAGTGCCGCGGGCGTAAGCGCGATGGCGCCAAAGGCCGTCGACTGTTTGAAGAAACTCCGCCGCGTGCTATGCTCGAGGTCCTCCTCATGCGATTGATTATCGGAATAGTCTGCCATATGATCAAGGGATTTTGCTCTACCCGTAAGTTACCGATCTTTCCCCGAAGGCGGCGCCCAAGCTCCACTAACAAAAGGGTTAGAAGATTCGCCGATCGACGAAATATCGACGGCAACAGAACGCCAAGCAAACCAAAGGATTGATATACAACCGTTAAGTACCAAAGGCTTTCGCGATGATCCCGTCCAGTGTCAGCGGCCCGCTCACACCCGACGAAAGCCCATAACGTTCGCGGATATAGCTGCCCTGGTTATAGGCGATCCATACCTTTCCCTGGGCGTCTTCGTAGGCGACGACCTTGAGTGGCAGCTCCAGCGCTGCGATGGGCCGCTCGATCATCACGGGGCCGCCTGCCTTGGGGTTGCCGAATAGGATGAATTCTATCGCCCCTGAGGAGAGGCCCGCCTTTTTGAGCTCGTTTTGCTGATCGATCCGCGCATAGATGGTGACCCCTGCCTTTTCCAGGAAGGCCTGTAATCGATCGATGGTCTCCTTGACAGACAAGGACGAGGACTTGACGGTAATTCCATGGGGCGTAACCTCTCCGTAGCCGTCGATCCCCTGCAGAAAGCCGAGGATATCCTTGCCGATCTCGCCCGCATGGGTCTCGAGCGCGAAATGGCCGGTATCGTAGAATTTAACCACGGTCTTGGGATTGTCTTTGCGATAGGCCTCGGCGCCGGCGGGCAGAAAATACGGATCGCGGTTACCCCATACCGCCAGGGTTGGGGGCTGGTATTTGCGGAAATAGCTCTGGAAGGTGGGGTAGAGGCGGACATTGTTCTGATAGTCCTTGAGAAGGTCGAGCTGGATCTCTACATTTCCCGTCCGGTCCAGGAAATGTTGGTCGAGCGTGATGGTCTCCGGCGCGATGAGTGCGGGGTCGCGGACGCCCTGTTCGTATTGATAGTGGGTGGCCTGGATGGTCAGGAACCGTTGGAGATCGTATCTGTTGGCTTCGCTGGGATCTTCCCAATAGCGTTGTACAGGGTTCCAGCCTTCGCTGAGCCCCTCTTCGTAGGCGTTGCCGTTTTGGGT